>DATARD010000146.1:0-39359 GCA_036264355.1 Thermoanaerobaculia bacterium | reverse complement strand
GTGGAGGTGGTGGTCTCGGACCCCGCCGCCGACTCGAACGGCGAGGCGTTCGCCATCCTCGGCTGGCCGCGGCTGACGCTGTGGACCAGCCCGCCGGGACCGGAGTCGGAGCTCGGCCATTACAGCGACTGGTCCGACCTGCTGATCATTCACGAGGAGACCCATCTCGTCCATCTCCTGCGGCCGTCGCGCAATCCGTTGCGGCAGAAGCTGGCCCGGGTTGCGCCGGTCGGCCCGATTCCGCTCACCGCGCCGCGCTGGGTGCTGGAAGGCTATGCGACCGTCGTCGAAGGGCGGCTCACCGGCACCGGACGCCCGAACAGCGATCTGCGGGCGGCGATCCTCCGCCGCTGGGCACAGGCCGGACGGCTGCCGACCTATGCCCATCTCGCGTCCGATCCGTCGAGCTGGCACGGCATGTCGATGGCCTATCTGCTGGGCTCGGCGTATCTGGAGTGGCTGGAGGAGCGCGCCGGTCCGGGGGGTCTCCGCACGCTGTGGGCGCGGATGACGGCGCGGACGCCCCGCGGCTTCGACGACGCCTTCCGCGGCGTCTTCGGCGATGGGCCGGCCGACCTCTACGACCGCTTCCGCGCCGAGCTGACCTGGCGCGCCCTCGACGCCGAGCACCACACCGAAATCCAGGAGGGCGCGCTCTGGCAGGACCTCTCCTGGACCACCGGCGCGCCCGCCGTCTCGCCGGACGGGCAGCAGCTCGTTATCGAGCTGGGCAGCCGCCACGAGCCCTCGCGCCTCGTGGTCTGGTCCACGGCGCCGGACACGGAAGCCGAAAAGAAGCGGGACGAGGCGATCAAGAAGATGCTGGCCCGCGATCCCCAGGACGTGGCGCCGGTGCTCACCAAGCCGCTCGCCCGCAAGCCGCTCCACACGCTGGAGTCGCACGACGGGATCGAGACCACGGCGCCGCGCTGGATGGCGGACGGCGAGTCCATCCTCTGCGTCCGCTTCGAGCCCGATCCGCAAGGCTTTCTCCATCCCGACCTGTTTCGCTGGACGCCGCGCTCCGGGAGGCTCGACCGCCTCACCCATCAGGCCGATCTGCGCGATCCCGACCCCTCGCCGCTCGCCGCCGATCCGGACTGGGCGGTCGCGGTGCGCAAACGCGACGGCGCCTCCGCGGTGGTCCGGATCGATCTCAAGACGGGTCAGGAGACCTTCCTCGCCGGACCGACGCTCGAGGAGGTCTACGACCGGCCGCGCATCGCACCCGACGGCCGGCGGATCGCCTACGCCCGGCATATCGAAGGAAAAGTGGGAGCCTGGCAGCTCGTCATCCAGGATCTCGACTCCAAAGCGGCGACCGCTCTCGCACCGCCCCCCGGCGGCACCGTCTCCGCGCCGGCCTGGAGCGCGGACGGCCGGACCCTCTACGCGGTCGTGGGCCAGGGCGGCTTCATCGACCTGTGGGCGTTTTCGGTGGACGACCCCGCGCGCCCGCCGGTCCGTTTCACCCGGACCCTGGGAGCCGCTCTCGCGCCGGCCCCGACGCCGGACGGCAAGGGGATCTTCTTTCTCTCGCTGGAGAACGACGGTCCGGACCTGCGGCTCCTCACCCCCGACCCCTCTCCCGTCGCCCCCCCGTCCACCGGGAGAGGGGCGCCACCGCCCGGCCCTCTCGAAGAAGGAATCACCTCCTTCGCATCCGCCGAAATCCCACCGGGTCGCCCGTATGGATTCGGCCACCCGGAGCTGATCCCAATTCTCGGCGGCAGCAGCTCGCCGTCCGGGTCGGTGCTGGAGCTGGGGCTGCGCAGCGGCGACGCCGTCGGACGCTGGGAGGTGCTCGCCCTGGGAGCCCTGGCCTCGGACGGCTGGCCCGGAGGAGGCGCGGTGACCGGAGTCTGGCGCGGCTGGCCGGTCACGCTCGGACTTCATCTCTTCAGCTCCAGCGAGGAGCCCTCGGAGCAGAGCGGGCATCTGCCGCGTCTCGGCCGCTCGCTCGATCTCGAACGGCAACAGGGCGCCGAGCTGTCGGCGCAGTGGGACCGCCGCTGGGGCGCCAGCCGGCTCTCTCTCCGCGCGAGCGCTCTGCGGGAAGATCTCGATCCAGCTCTCGGACCGAGCCTGCGCCGGGACACCGGATCGCTCGCCGGAGGCTGGAGCGCGATCCAGCACCGCGACGGCTGGACGCTGAGCGGTATCGTCAGTGGCCATGCCGAATGGGGACGGACCGGCAACGATTCATGGGACCGCCGGGGAGGCGCCGCGCGCCTCAGCCTCGATCAGCAGGACACCGGCCTCTCCCTGAGCTGGCGGCGCGACACCTCCGGCGGCACGCTCCACACCTTCGACCTCTACCAGCTCGGAGGCACCGAGACCAGCCTGCTGCCGCGGACGGCCACCGCCGGCCTCATCGCCATGCCGGGCCTTCCCTTCGGCACCCTCACCGGCACCGAGCACGAAAGCCAGCGCATCGACCTCCGACTGGGCTTCCTCCCCGCGCCGCTGTTCTACGAACGCCAGCGGCTCTGGCTGGACGGCTCGCCCAAGGGTGGCTGGCTCACCCTCGCCGGCCTGGAGTGGCGCCGCTCGCTCGGACCGATCCCGCTCCTCCGTGTCCCCGTGCTCGACGTCCGCCTCGGCATCGCCCGGGTGCTCGAAGAACCGTCTGTCCTGGAGGTCCTGGACGGCGATTTCCGGTGGTGGGTGGTGGCGGTGTGGCGACCGTAGGTCATAATCCTCCGCGGATTCAGAAGGAGACCCATCCATGCGACGCACCGCTCTCGCCGTCCTGGTTCCGCTGCTCGCTCTGCTCGTGGCCGGCCTTGCCGGCTCCGCCGTGGCCGATCCCCCTGTTGCCTCCTCCGCGCCGATCACCCTGCACGTCGGGAAGCTGCTCGACGGCCGGGGCGGGGCTCGCGAGGACGTGACGGTGACGGTGCAGGGATCGAAGATCGTGGCGGTCGAGGCGGGCGCGAAGACGAAGCCGACGTATGAGCTCCGCAGCTTGACCTTGATGCCGGGCGGGATCGACACCCACGTGCACATCGGGTGGCACTTCGAGCTCAACGGCCGGAGCCATGACGACGAGCACGTCACCGAGACGCCGGCGCAGATGGCCCTCTTCGACGTCGAGGACGCGGTAATGACCTTGCGCGGCGGCGTGACGACGGTGCAGAGCCTCGGCGCCCCGGAGGACAAGGACCTGCGGGACTGGATCGCCCGCGGCATCATTCCGGGACCGCGGATCCTCACCTCCCTGGAGCCGCTGTCCGAGGAGACCGGCGGACCGGAGAAGATGCGCGCCGCGGTGCGCCAGCGCAAGGAGCAGGGCGCCGACGTGATCAAGATCTTCGCCTCGAAGAGCATCCGCGATGGCGGCGCGCCGACGCTCACCCAGGAACAGCTCGACGCGGCCTGCGGCGAAGCGAAGGCGGTGGGCCTGCGCTCGGCGGTGCACGCGCACGGGCCGGAGAGCGTGCGCCGCGCCGTGCTCGCGGGATGCGGCTCGATCGAGCACGGAGCGCTGCTCGACGCGGAGACACTGAAATTCGTGGCCGATCACGGAACCTATTTCGATCCCAATCTCGATCTCGTGTTCCGCAACTATTTCGAGAACAAGGAGCACTTCCTCGGCATCGGCAACTATACGGAGGAAGGATTCGCCCAGATGCGGAAGGCGGTGCCCCTGGCGCTGGCGATGTTCAAACAGGCCCTGAAGACGCCGGGGCTCAAGATCGTCTTCGGCACCGACGCTCTCGCCGGCTCCCATGGGCGCAATTTCGAGGAGCTGATCTACCACGTGAAAGCCGGCGGACAGGATCCCATGGCGGCGATCGTCTCGGCCACCTCGCGGGCCGCCGAGTCACTTCACCTGGGAGACAGGATCGGCACCGTGGCGCCGGGCTTCGAGGCGGATCTCATCGCGCTGGACGGCGATCCGCTCCAGGACATGGACGCGCTTCACCGCGTGGTGTTCGTCATGAAAGGCGGTCAGGTGGTGAAGAACGAAACGCGCTGCCCATGAGAGATCTGAGAAGAATGGCGAGCTGTGGAGGGTCCGTCTCTTCGTCCTCGTATTTGTCCTTGGCCTCGAGCTTGTCGTAGACGCGGTGGAACTTGATCGGCTCCGGTCCGCGCCCTTCGAGCCCGATGATGACGAAGAGGCGGCGGCCGTCGTTGGAGATTTCGAAGATCTCGGTGCGCGTCATGCCGTTGTCCATCTTGGTCACCACTTCGAGCGAGCCGCCGTCGGTCCAGCTCGCGCGGGTCTTGACCGTCTTCCCCCCCGGCAGGTCCTCTTTGACCTTGCGGCCGTCGGTGAAGTAGACGCGCTTGCGGTTGTTCGGGTATTCGACGGTGATCTGCGGCGCGGCCCAGGTGATGGTCATCACTCCGTCCTGCTCGTCGTAGGCGGTATCCATCCCACCGGCTCCCTCCGGCCGTGCGGGCGCGCCGACGCCGCCCATACCGCCGCCACCGCGCCGCCCCATGCCACCGCCACGACCACCACGCCCACCTCGCATCCCGCCGCCCTGGGGCTGGCTTTCGCGCATCCCCTGTTGCGGCGTCTGGCTCAGGTCCTCGTTGATTTTCCAGATTCCCGACAGGTCGGGAGGAGCCTTGTCCTGCTTCTTGTCGGAGCTGGCCAGGAAAGCTGGGAACCCGGCTGACACCGTCAGGCAAAGCCCAGCCAGCATCAACCGGGGCCACAGTTCCATCATGCTTCTCCTTCTTGCTCTTGCCAGGAGCGGTCACACACGAGCAGCTTAGGGCGGCCTGGCGGCCAAGTCTTCAAGACGGCGCAAGGGTTTTGTAAGAGATGTAAGAGGTCACCCCCCCGCTCTGGATCGGCCCATCGGCGGATGTACACTTCGGGCATGCGTCCTTTGAGCCCTGGATCGCCGCGCAATACCTGGATCGCCGCTGTCCTGCTGGCGGGGCTCCTGGCGGTTCTCGCAGCTCTCCAGTACCGCTGGATCGGTGAGGTGAGCCAGGCGGAGCGGCAGCGGATGCGGACCGGGCTCGAAGCGTCCGGGGCGCACTTCGCCGACGACCTGTGGCATGAGGTGTCGCGCGCCTTCTCCGCGTTCCAGCCGCGAATGACCGGCAACCCGGGGGCGCCCGAGCCGGAGATCGCGGAGCGCTGGCGGCGTTGGCGCGAGACCGCGCAGCAGCCGGCCCTCGTGCGCGACGTCTATCTGGTCGACCGGGAAGCAGGCGGCCGGCTGGTGCTGACGCGCATCGATCCGGCGACCGACCAGCCGGTGCCGGCCGAGTGGCCAGCCGATCTCCTCTCCGTACGCCGCCGGCTGGAGACGGCGGACGGCTCGCCGCAGCCGTTCCCGCTGGCCTCGGATGTGCCGGCGATGATCATCCCCCGCCGTCACATGTTCGAGCCCGGCGACCGCCAGCCACCGCAGGGCGTGGCCATCGTTGTGCTGGACCGCCGCGTTCTCATCGGCGAGCTGTTTCCCGAGCTCGCGGAGCGCTGTTTCGGCGTGTCGCGGTCTCCCGAGTACCTGGTGGCGGTGAAGGGCCCGGACGGCCTGGTCTACCGCTCCGACCGCAGCCTGCCGGATGCGCGCTACCTGCCTGGAGACGTGGCGGTGCCACTCCTCGGGCCGCGCCGCCAGCGGACCGGAGGTCCCGGTGGGCCGCCGCCCGGTGAGGCGCGGCCGCCCCTCCGGCCCCACTCGGATCACAAATCGGACCGCAAAGCGGCGATCGCTCGGCCCGGCCGGCCCGGCCCTCCTCCCGACGACAACAACGTCCGGCCGGAGAGCCCGTGGCGTGTGGTGCTCACCCACCGCGACGGCTCGCTCGAGACCGCGGTGAACCACGCGCGATGGCGCAACCTTTCGGTCAGCCTGGGCGTGCTGGCCCTGCTCGCCGTGACGCTCGCGGTGCTCGCCGTCTCGGCGCAACGGTCGCGCGACCTGGCGCGGCAGCAGATCGAGTTCGTCGCCGGACTCACCCATGAGCTGAACACGCCGCTCGCCGCCATCCGCTCGGCAGGGCAGAACCTGGCTGACGGTCTCGTCGCCGGCCCGCCACAGGTGAAGCGCTACGGCGTCCTCATCGAACGCGAGGGGCGCCGGCTCTCCGGCATGGTGGCCAAAGCACTGGAGCTGGCCGGCATCCAGTCGGGCAACCGGATCTACCGGCCGGAGCCGGTCAACGTCGCCGAAGTGATCGACGAGGCGCTGGCCGACTGCCGGTGGGTGCTGGAAGAAAAGGGGGTGGAGGTGGAACGCGACGTGCCGCCCGGCCTGCCCCTGGCGAACGTCGACCGGACGGCGTTGCGCCTGGCGGTGCAGAACCTGCTCGACAACGCCGTCAAGTACGCCGGATCGGCGGGCTGGATCGGCGTCCGCGCCCGCGCCGGCCGCGATGGGCGCGAGGTGAGCCTGATCGTCGAGGACCACGGCCCCGGCATCCGCGCCGAGGACCGGCCCCACCTCTTCGAGCCGTTCTATCGGGGCCGCGAGGCCGCCGGCGGACCGGTGCACGGCAGCGGCCTCGGGCTCAGCCTGGTCCGCCACGCCGTCGAGGCCAACCGGGGCTCGCTGAGCGTCGCCACCGGCCCCGGAGGCAGCGCCTTCACCATCCGCCTGCCGGCCGCGCCGGCCCCATCCCCGGCGCCTGTCCCGTCCGGAGCCCCGGCGGTGGAAACAGAGTGAGAGAGATCGGAAGAGAGAAGCGATGGAACGGATAGAGCGCATGGGATCGAACGTGACCGCGGCACCGGCCCGGCGCATCCTCCTCGTCGAGGATGAGCCGGGGCTGGTCCTGACGATGAGCGACCGGTTGATGAGCGAAGGCTACCGGGTGGAGACCGCGGGTGACGGCGAAGAGGCCCTGGCGCGCGCTGAGGCCGGCGCTTTCGACCTGATCCTCCTCGACGTGCTGCTGCCGCGCAAGAACGGCTTCGACGTCTGCCGCGATCTCCGCCAACGCGGCCAGGACACGCCGATCCTCATGCTCACCGCCCGTTCGCAAGTGGTGGACCGCGTCGTGGGCCTGAAGCTGGGCGCCGACGACTACCTGACCAAGCCGTTCGAGATGATCGAGCTGCTGGCCCGCGTCGAGGCCCTGCTGCGCCGTGGCCGGGCGCCGCTCTCGCCCTCGGCCGACGCCTGCTCCTTCGGCGCCGTGCAGGTCGACTTCCGGCGTGCCGAGGTCCGGCGGAACGGGCAGCCGTTGAGCCTTTCCGCCCTGGAGCTGCGGCTGCTGCGCCACTTCATCGAGAACCGCGGCCTGGTGCTGACCCGGGATGAGCTCCTGGACCGCGTCTGGGGCTACGACGCGTCCGCGGTCACCCGGACCGTCGATGTGCACGTTGCGTCGCTGCGGCAAAAAATTGAGCCAAACCCATCACGGCCGCAGCACATCGTGACCGTGCACCGTCTCGGTTATAAGTTCGTCGGTTGAAGTTTACAAAGCTTACAGAAGCCTTTCGTCCCTGTGAAGACATCGACCATGGCAGCGCCGCAGAATACCGTCATGGATCGCCGCCACGCGGTCGTCAACTGTTCGCAAGGAGAATTGATCATGAAACGAGTCATCCCGATCCTTTGTACCGCCTTTCTTCTCACGGCCGCCCTCGTCTCCGCCCAACCCGGTCATCGGTTCCACGGCGCCATGGCCGGCGGCCCCGGCATGGGCGGCGACCACACCGCGATGCTCACCAAGGTTCTCGGCCTCAACGACAGCCAGCAGGCCTCGGTCAAAGAGCTCAACCAGAAGCTCAACGACACGGTGGAGCCGCTCTTCGACCAGATGCGCGCGAAGCATGCGGCGATCAAGAGCGGCTTGGACAAGAACGCCAGCGCCGCCACCCTGGGCCAGCTCCTCATCGACAGCCACAAGATCCAGTTGCAGGTCAAGGCCGCGCACGACAACTTCAACAAGGAAGTCGCCGCCCTGCTCACCTCGGACCAGGCGACCAAATTCACTGCCCTCCAGGAGATGCACCAGAGCTTCCGCCCCGAGCCGCCGCCGCCCGTTCAGTAGCACGCGCTCCGAAGCTTTTCCTCTCTCCCCGGCCCGGGCACGCTCCTGCCCGGGCTGCTTTTTCCCCGCGCTTTTCGCCCTCACGGCAGCGGCAGGAGAGGGCTCCATTCCCACTCCGGCCGCTCGCTGGCCACCGGGGCCATCTCCTGTTTCTCGCTCATCAAGTCGAGCGGCTCGGCGGC
Organism: Thermoanaerobaculia bacterium; assembly: GCA_036264355.1. GTDB lineage: Bacteria > Acidobacteriota > Thermoanaerobaculia > Multivoradales > UBA5704 > UBA5704. Next base: position 31,200 of record DATARD010000146.1, on the reverse strand, counting down.
GCGGCGAAGGCTGTCGAACTCGACCCGGTTGTTGTGCAACCCGTCCTCCAGCCAGGCGGGTTTCTTGTCAGCCGCGAGATCACCAGCGAGATCGAAGGGGAGGAAATAGGCGTCTTCGGGCTTCGTCAGGAAGCCACGGTCTACGGCGCTCTGTGCCAGGGCACGGAAGAGAGGGGCCAGTTGGCTGAGCAGAGCTCGATAGGCTTCGCGGAAGCGGCCCCGGTAGCGGTCGTGGCCCGGGACCTCGTGCGGCTGCAACGCCCGCAAAGCCGCCCGAGCTTGCGCGGGAGCCTCAGCCCAGGACGGCGCCAGCAGGTCGGGCAGGCCGAACAGACGGAGGTCGACCTCGCCCCCGGTGCGGAGCTCCCAGGCATAGCGGCTGAGGACCGGCGGCAGCGGCTCACCGGAGGTGCGAGCCGCCCGCCGGTTCACCGACGCGATGATGTCGGCGAGCAGAGCGTCATTGACGCGCGGCAGCAGCCGGCTGAGATGGGTGCGGAAGCGCTTCCACAGCTCCTGCGGCGATTCGTCGCCGCGGGGTGCCAGAAGCCGCGGCGACGGCGGCCGGAAGCGCAGCAGGCGGAGGCGGTGGAATCCGAGCGCGGCGCTGAGCGGCCGGGCCGCTTGTGGCAGCATTCCCCGGCCTCCGGGCTCGAGGAGAGCCGCCACCACGTCCTCGCCGCCCGGTGTATGGGTGAGGAGATTGCGCAGCTCCCGCGCGTCCAGGTAGAGGCGCAGCCGGATCGTCTTGAACGGCGGCGTCTCCGGAACGGGGAGCCCCAGATGATAGAGGGCATAGCGGAGACTGGTCCCCGCGGCATGACGGAACAGGGTGACGCCGAGGTGCGACAGGGGCGGCAAGGGGCCGGGCACCAGAAGCGCCCGACTGTACGCGGGCCGCTGCTCCTCACCGATTGTCATGGCTTCGCTCGGGATCACCTGGACGCGACGGCTACCCTACCATGACCGTCGTCCGCAGACACGGTTGACGCGGTCTCATCGGTCTCATCGTCACCGTTTGACATGTTTCCGGAGATCAGCTTACACTGCCATGCGCGTTTTTCGTCGGGGCGTAGCGCAGCCTGGTAGCGCACCTGCCTTGGGCGCAGGGGGTCCCCAGTTCAAATCTGGGCGCCCCGAAATCCGACGGCGTCCCGAGAAGCTGGCCGAAGGCGACGAACCGCGCACACGGCTGCCTGTAGCTCAGTTGGATAGAGCGGCGGCCTTCTAAGCCGCGGGTCGGGGGTTCGAATCCCTCCAGGCAGGCCAATTTTCCTGGTATCATCCCGCACGGCGCCCGGGGGCCACCCCGAGCCGCCGGTTGGACCGGCACCACGCGCCCTTAGCTCAGATGGATAGAGCGACAGCCTCCGAAGCTGTAGGTCAGAGGTTCGAATCCTCTAGGGCGCACCACCTATCTTCAACAATCTAAAGCTGCTTACGAGGTGGGGCGTTCGGCGCTTCTCAAGGTGCCGTTGATTTTGGGGTGAATATGGGGCGAAAGGGAAGGCCGCTAGGGGGGCGGCTTCCCGTCAGTCCTCAATGCCCAGATAGGCCCGCAAGGCTCTCCGGATAATCTCGGCTTGCTCACCCGCTTCAGGTCCGCCCGCTTCTGTAGGGCTTCCGCTTCGTCGGGGTGAAGGTAGCTCACCTCGCGAACGAGCCCGCGAGCGGTCGCCGCTTTCCTGCTCTCCCGGTCCGTTTCGCGTTGTCTCGGCATTCCGTGAGGATACACAACCGCGGGTCTGCCATTGGCGTCATAAGTAGACACACAAACGAGCACACGGGTAGACTAGGGAGGCGACGCGACCGGCGCCACGTGGCGCCGGTTTTTCAGCTTCCGTCTCTCGTGAGGGAGCGGACCCAACAGACGGCCCCGGCAAGAGTGCCACCTCCGGCCGGAGCCTAACCGAACGTCTCGGAAACTCCACCGTTCGTCCTCATCCGTCTACCCTCTCAGGCGAAGCTTCTGGACTTGTCCATGCAAGGCGCCTGTAAGGACGTGGCGGCGAAGTTTGCCGCCATGGATCTCAACTGGTGGACGTGCATTCCGGAGGAGATCATCGGGCCGGATCTCCAGGCGATGCGGAACCTCTACGCCAGTCTGAAGCCGCTCTCCCGCTTGAGTCGCGATGCGTTGAAGGAATGGACGGGAGAGGAGGTATGAAGACGGCACCCTTTCACGTCAGGGCCACCCGAGCCCGGCCGTAGACGGCGAGAGAAGAGAGAGGGGGGCAAGGTAGCAGGACAAGGGGGCCGGTTCCAGAGAGGGGGCCGGCCCCCGGAGTCCCTCCCCTGCGTCAACGGGCAGACGGCCGCGCCGGCAAAGCGGTCCGCACTCCGAACGGCGACCTGGCCCGGGCTTCCGCTCAAGGGTGGCGCCGATCGCGCGCCAGAACGCCGCCCAGCGCGTTTAAGGTGCAACTTGAGAAAGCTCGAGAGTCCTGCGGCGACTTCGCCCCCACTGGCCCCCCGGGCCGCCCGGCAACGCGCGCCCCGCCCAACCGCAGACATCTGGGCGATCTCCGACAAGGCGCCCGCGCTCTACATCCCGACCGCCCGGAGCTTGCAGACCCCGCCATGGTCGTCAACCCCCCCTGTAAAAGGTGCTTCGGAGTCCTCTCGGGGTTGAAAGAGGGGATGCGCCGACATCGGCGCCGTGCGGATTTACCAGAGGAGTGCAGCTCGCACGGCGTCGTCTTTGAGGAGGGGAGAACCCCGGATGGCCCGCAAAGGCCGTCCGGACGTCGCAGGGCGGGCGATCCCGGGCCTCTGCCTATCTCTCCCTGCCCTTCCCCCCTGCGAGCCTCAGAATGGCGCCGAGAGGCTGTCTGCGGCTCTTGGGGTTGGTCTAAGACGCCCACAGCAGGAACAGCCTACTAATCAGTACGAGGTCGTCTTGGGGGCGACAGAGGACGATCAACTCTACCCGCAATCCGAATATGTCTATTACTGGGACAAACGGAGATACGACCGCCCCTACTCAGAAAGCCTTCTCTCGAAGGGCGTCGAAGCCGGCATCAGCGACTCAAAGCAAGCCTCGAGAATTGGGGGTTACGTTCGAAGTCATCTCGACCGCTGGCGGCTGTATCACTTCCATGACACCAGCGTGACCTCGCCGATGAAGTCGACAGCGGACTTGGAGGATAACGACTATCTGCGGCCCGACGGATCGAATCTTTCCGCCTTTCTCTATTTTTTGAACGCGCAGCATGCGGAGTCCTACAGCCTGATTCGCCGTGCCGTACAACGCGTGGCCCCGTTTTTTGACGACTTCCACTTGCGACCTCAGAAACTGAACCAGGGCAAGATCCGGCTGGAGTGGAGACACAAAGGCTCGGAGGCCTATTTTGCCGCGTCATCCCTCTCGGACGGCACCCTGCGCTTCATCGGGTTGGCGACATTGTTCCTCCAGCCGCAGCGCTTGCGCCCCTCGGTAATTCTGGTTGACGAGCCGGAGCTCGGGTTGCACCCCTACGCCATCACCCTCCTCGCTTCGCTGGTGAAGCAGGCATCGATCAGCACCCAGATCATTCTCTCGACCCAGTCGCCATTGCTGTTGGATCACTTTCAGCCGGAGGATGTGCTGGTTGCCGACCGCGTCGACGGGAGCACGCAGCTCACGCGGTTGGAGTCGGGCAGATTGGAGACGTGGTTGGAGCGGTACAGCCTCGGCCAGCTCTGGGAGAAAAACGAGCTGGGCGGACGCCCGGCCGGAGAGTGACTGCGTGACCAGAATTCTCATCCACGTTGAAGGTGAAACGGAAGAAACCTTCGTCAACGAAGTCCTGGCACCCCACCTCTACTCACGAGGTTACACACGAGTCGGCGCACGCCTCATGGGAAACGCCCGGCAGCGGGATCGTCGAGGGGGTATTCGGCCCTGGAGCGCGGTAAAAGAAGACATCGTGACTCACCTCAGGGAAGACCCGCAGTGCCTCGCCAGTTGCATGGTGGATTACTATGCGCTGCCACAGACCGACGAAAGGGCGTGGCCCGGCCGGAAAGCGGCAGGGAGGCTCCCATTTCCTCAGAAGGCACCCACGATCCAAGATGCCCTGCTCGCGGAGATCTGCGGTGCGATGGGCAAGAGCTTCGATTCCAGTCGTTTCCTTCCCTACATCATGATGCACGAGTTCGAAGCCTTGCTATTCAGTGACTGCGAGCGCTTCGCTCAAGGAATCGGTCGCCCGGATCTTGCACCTCGATTCCAGCAGATCCGGAATACGTTTGAGACACCTGAAGAGATTGACGATTCTCCTGTCACAGCCCCCTCCAAGCGGGTGCAAGCTCTCGTGCCAGGGTATGAAAAACCGCTCATGGGCACTCTCGCCGTTCTGGAGATCGGGCTTGATGCGATCCGCGCTCAGTGCCCGCACTTCCGACGGTGGCTGGAACGTTTGGAGACAGGGCATCAACGCGCCACGAGCAAGGAAGAGTCTTCATGAGGTGTGATTGCCTATGGCTACCGAATGGCCATCGCGAATCGTTCGGCGGTCAGGCACCGGCGTTGAGTTGCAAGGGCTCGGCACTCTGGAACATCCGCCAGAAACGACGGGGGGCCTGAGGCAATGCACTAAAAGGCTCGACGCCCGCCTCTCGATCGGCTTCGATCTGCACCTTCAAGACCATCTCAAGTTGTCTCGGCAGGTCTTTCGGGTCTTTGGAAGCCGTGGCGAGATTCCGTTCAAGGCACTGAGCGACCCACCAGCCCCGGTCTTTGAAGAAGCCTACATGGAAGACGTGCGGACGCGACATAATCTTTTCCCCCGTTGCGTGACTACCATATACCAAGCCGTCGTTGCGGAGTTTACCACTTGCGCCGCCAGGAGCTCTACGGATTCGTCCACATCACCTCCGTCACCACCCCACCGTCCGGATACAGCTCCAACCGCCGCCACGCCTGCCGCTCTCGGTCCGTCCCATGGATCTCCCAGAAGCCGGTTCCACTTGGCGGTGGGGTCTTTGGATGCGCGAACTGCAAGCTGGTGGCCGGGGTGACCAGGGCGCGGATGCCTTGGTGGACTTCGTCGACGGCGCAGTGGTTGTGGCCGGAAAGGATGGCGCGGACGTTGGCGTGGCGGCCGAGGAGGGTCCAGAGCTCTTCGGCGTTGTCGAGCTGGCAGACGGGCATCGGGCAGACGGTGAGCGGGCCATGATGAAGGACGATCAGCGCGTGCAGGTGCGGAGCGTCGCGGAGGGGCCCATCGAGGGCGGCCAGCTCTTTGGCGTCGAGGTGGCCGTGAGCCTTGCCGGGTACGTGCGAATCGAGGAAGACGATCTGCCAGGGCTCGATGACCGCGGTCCGGACACTCTGGATCTGGCCGCCGCAGAGAGAAGTCATCATCTCCTCGGGCTCGTCGTGGTTGCCGAGAACACAGAAGACCGGAAGCCCGAGAGGTGTCAGGAGCGACCGGAGGCGCCGGTAGGACTCCGCCGTACCGTCGTCGGACAGGTCTCCGGAGTGGATGACGAGGTCGGGCGTCCAGCCGTCTCTCTTGATCTGCGCCAGGGTCTTCTCCGTCGCCGCAAAGGTGTCGAGCCCGTAGACTTCGGCTCCGGGCTCCGCGATGAGATGGGTGTCGGTGATCTGGAGGACGCGGATGGGTTTGGCTGGCATGACGAGAGTGCTTCTGTTTCTTATACTATGTTCCTTGAGCCCCTGAGCGCTTCTTCATCGAGGCGAGGATTTGGTCAAGCGTAAGATCGCCGAAAAGAGCATCCCGCTCTGCGGTGTAATCCCCATAGCCTGCGCTGAACTGGTTTAAGAAGCGAATCGTGGCGACCAACCCCATTTCTCGGGTCAGCAGTTCGATTGCTTCCCGCGTGATCTCAGTCAGCGGTTTCGTCTGGACGTTCATTTCACCACCTCTGTAATCAAGTCGAGCGGTGACACAATCTTCGCTTGGCTCTTCGCCGCTGCTTGAGCACGTCTCAAGAGCCGATCGTCGCACGTGCAAAAATAGTCAGCCTGAGCGGCTTCCGCCGAGGCGAGGTGCAGGGCGTCGAGCGGCTTGATTCCCACCGACTGGAGAGCTCGAGCCCGTTCCTCAATCTGTGCGTCGAGGCCGATGTGGATCTTTGCAGTCGACAACACTTCAAGCGCGTACTGCTTCCTCACTGGGTAGGGATTGTTCTCCGCCTCGAAGACGAGTGCCTCCGAAGAGACCAAATCGAGTTGCCCTGCCAAGCACAGCGCGAGGAGACCCAGCACGGCCTCAGCTTCCACGGAAATTCGCGGGTTCGACTTCGTGTCGAGTGGCCTCTGGATGCTACACAAGTCAAGGTACACCTTCATGAAGGGAGTTTAGCCCAACTCTCCTGACACCACGCTGTCAGGAGCCCCTCTCTAAGCTGTCTTCCATCGGCGGCATGGAGCCGCCGGGGCAGGCACGAAGGAGAGAGACTCATGAGCAACGCACTGAACTGGTTCGAGATCCCTGTCACCGATCTGGCCCGCGCCAGGCGATTCTATGGCTCTTTGTTGCAGACCGAGCTGCGCGAGGAGACGATGGCCGGGACGTCGATGGCGATCCTGCCGTATGACCGGGAGAAGGGAGGCGTCGGCGGCGCGCTGGTCGTGGGCCCTCAGTTCGTCCCCGGATCGCAGGGTGCGGTGGTCTATCTCAACGCCGGCAAGGACCTCGACGGCGCGCTGGCGCGGGTGAAGTCCGGCGGCGGCAAGGTGGTGATGGAGCGGGTCGAGCTGCCGAACAACATCGGTTCGATCGCCCACTTTCTCGACACCGAAGGCAACCGGGTGGCCCTTCATTCGCCGGCCGGACATTAGCTGCACAGCGAGCTCCCGCGGCCCGCTGGCGTACTCTATGAGGTCATGCGGCGGGCCGACCGGCTGTTCCAGATCATCCTCTACCTGCGGCGCCGCCGGGTCGCCACCGCTCGCGACCTGGCCCAGGCGCTGGAGGTTTCCGAACGGACCATCTACCGCGACATCCAGGAGCTCTCCGCCTGCGGCCTGCCCATCGAGGGCGCCGCGGGCGTCGGCTACCGGGTGCGCCGCGGTTTCGATCTGCCGCCGCTGATGTTCGACCGCGAAGAGCTGCAAGCGTTGCGTCTCGGCGCCCGGATGGTCCGTTCATGGGCCGATGCCGAGCTGTCCGAAGCGGCGGGCAACGCGTTGCGCAAGATCGAGGCGGTGTTGCCGGAGGGGCTCGATGACTCTGGCGAGGCGCTCTTCGCGCCGAGCGTCCGGCCCTACCCGGTGCGCCTCGTGGGCCTGTTGCGCCGCGCCGTGATGGAGCATCGCAAAGCGCGCTTCGCCTACCAGCGGGAGGACGGCGAAGCGTCGGTCCGCACGGTCTGGCCTCTCGGCCTCTTCTATTGGGGCGCGGTGTGGACGCTGGTCTCCTGGTGCGAGTTGCGCAACGACTTCCGCAGCTTCCGCCTCGACCGCATCGCCGACGCCGAGGTCACCGAGGAGCCGTTCGTGCTGGAGCCCGGTCAGACCCTGGAGGTTTTCATCGAGCGGGTGCGCGGGCGTGGCGTCCCGCAGGCCAGGCTTTAGTTCACCGCGTGCGGCGCGGCGAGGGAGAAGGGCGCGATCTCGGCCTCGAAGCTCGAGCCGTCCGGGCGGACCATGTGGTAGCTGCCGTGCATCGTGCCGACCGCGGTCGAGAGCGGGCAGAAGCTGGTGTATTCGAACGCCTCGCCGGGGGCCAGCACCGGCTGCTCGCCGACGACGCCGGGACCCTGGACGCGCTGCGACTCGCCGTTGGCGTCGGTGATGATCCACTCGCGGCTGATGAGCTGTGCCCTTTCGGCACCCTCGTTCGAGATGCGGACCTGGTAGGCGAAGAAGTAGTAGCTCTCCTGCGGTGAGCTGCGGTCCTCGTCGTAGAAGCTCTCCACCTGCACGCGGATCCCTCGGGTGGTCGTGTCACTCATGGCGCGGAAGATTATGTCAGATACAATCCGCTGCGCATGGCCTGGCTGACAAATCCGGAAACCTGGATCGCCCTTCTCACCTTGACGGTGCTGGAGATCGTCCTCGGCATCGACAACGTCATCTTCATCTCCATCCTAGCCGGCAAGCTGCCCGCCGACCGGCAGGGGAAGGCGCGGCGGCTCGGCCTCTTCCTCGCCATGTTCATCCGCATCGGCCTGCTCGCCTCGCTGGCGTGGATCGTCAGTCTGACGAAGCCGCTTTTCAGCCCCTTCGGCCATGCAATCTCCGGAAAGGACATCATCCTCCTCGGCGGCGGGCTGTTCCTGATCGCCAAAGCGACGCACGAGATCCACGAGCGGCTGGAAGGAGAAGAAGGCGAGGCGAGCGTCCGCGCGCCGGTCTCCTTCACCGGGGTGATCGTCCAGATCCTGCTCCTCGACATCGTCTTCTCGCTCGACTCCGTGATCACCGCCGTCGGCATGGCCAACCAACTGGCTGTCATGATCGCCGCGGTCGTCATCGCGGTCGGCGTGATGATGGTCGCCTCGGGAGCCATCGGCGACTTCGTCCAGCGCCATCCGACGGTCAAGATGCTCGCCCTGAGCTTCCTCCTCCTGATCGGCATGTCGCTCGTCGCCGACGGCTTCGGCCAGCACGTCTCGAAGGGGTACATCTACTTCGCGATGGGCTTCTCGGTCTTCGTGGAGATGCTCAACCTGCGGATGAGGAAGAAGGCCGGAGCGGCGCCCGTGCATCTGCGGGAGCCGTACGTCGAAGAGAAGAAGCCTCTACAGCCCTAACCCGGGGGCTGCTTCCTGCAGCGCCTTCACTACGTTCGCGATGTGCTCGTCGAGCGGCAGGCCGATCTCCTCGGCGCCGGCGTAGACCTCCTCGCGATGCACACCGCGGGCGAACGCCTTCTCCTTGAGACGCTTCTTGACCGACGAGGGCTCGACGTCCGCCATCGACTTGCTCGGCTTGACCAAGGCCACGGCGACCACGAAGCCGGAGAGCTCGTCGCAGGCATAGAGAGCCCGGGCCAGCCGGGTCTCGCGGGGCACGCCGGTATAGGGCGCGTGGCCGAGGATCGCGGTGCGCAACACCTCGGGGTAGCCCTTGGCGGTGAGGATCTCGTTGCCGCGGTATGGATGGTTCTCGGCGTCCGGCCAGCGCTCGTAGTCGAAGTCGTGGAGCAGGCCGGTGAGCCCCCACAGCTCCTCGTCCTCGCCGAAGAGCCGGGCGTAATACCGCATCGACGCCTCCACGGAGAGGGCGTGTTTGCGCAGCCCTTCCTTCTCTGTGTATTCGCAGAGGAGCTGCCACGCTTCGTCGCGGCTGGGAAGTTGTTCAGCGGGTTGTTCGTTGATCATGGGCGCGTACGTTAGCAGAACCCGGTAGAATGGACGAGTGAGCGAGACACGCACGCTGAACGTCCGCTGCCCCGAGTGCAATTCCGACCTGGTCATCGATATCGCGACCGGGCAGATTCTGTCCCACCGGCGCCAGAAGCAGCCGGTTGGCGGGGGGAAGGACTTCGACGCCCTGTTCCAGAGTCTCGACGAAGAGAAGGCGCGGGCGGAGGACATCTTCGACCGCGAGGTCGCCGCCTTGAAGGACCGCGACCGAATCCTCGAAGAGAAGTTCCGCGAGGCCCTGCGCCGCGCCGAGGAGGAGCCGGACGAAGGTCCGCCCCCTCGGCCCTTCGACCTGGACTAGGCAGCCCAATGAACCGCATCGAACGAGCCCGGTCCCGGGCTCGGGAAGGGAGCACAATTTGAGTCCATGGTGGCTACGCCCAACGGCTGAGGCATCGCAGGAAGAGAAGAACACCCCCCAGGAGAGCACCCCCGAACCCTCCCCATCCGCCGCCGAGCCGCCCGTCACGCAAGCGACGGAGCCAGCGCCCGAGCCCGCGTGGAGGAGTCAGTCCGGGGATATCGCCCCTGCCGCCAGGCCGGAGACCAGCCCGAACGCCGGTGCGGGCACCGGCGCGCCGACGGAAGAGCCGTTCCTGCCGCGCGAAACTCCGGCGCCTGCCACCTGGCAGGACGCGGCTCCGGCCAATCCGCAGCATTACAGCTTCCTCGACACCGAGGAGCCGGCTGCGCCGCTGGCCGAGTCTCCCGTCTCTCCGGCCGAAGTCGCCGAAGGCAGCGGAGAGCTCCAGGCGGGTGAAGCCGAAGCCGTGGGCGAGGACAAGGAAGACAAGGAGGAAGAGAAGGACGAAGAAGGGCGGCCGAAGCGCAAGCGCTCCCGCCGCAGCCGCCGGCGCAAGAACGGCCGCGGCACCGCCACGGAGACCGCCGAGGCCACGGACGGAGCCGACCTCGAAGAGGACGATGAAGAGGACGACGAGCCGGAAGCCTTAGAGGAGCCGGCACCGCCTCCTCCTCCTCCTGCCCGGCACGCGCCGTCGCATCGCCGCGCCGCGCACGCTCCCTCCCATCAGCCTCCGTCACCGCCAGCCGTGCCGGTCGCGCTCACCCCGGCGCCCATGCAGCGCGCTCTGCGCAGCGACTCCTACGTCGTCCCGGCGGGCGACTTCGACGCCTACACCCGCGAGATCGTCATCTCCGTGCCGGAGCGCCAGCGCTCCGGGAACGACGAGCGCAAGATCGCCATGTTCTGCGACCTGGAAAACGTCGCCCTCGGCGTCCGCGACTCCGAGATCAGCAAGTTCGAGATCGGCCTCATCCTCGAGCGCCTGCTCGAGAAGGGCAAGATCATCGTCAAGAAGGCCTACGCCGACTGGGAGCGCTACAGCGACTACAAGCGCCCCTTCCACGAGGCCGCCATCGAGCTGATCGACATCCCGCAGAAGTTCTACTCCGGCAAGAACAGCGCCGACATCAAGATGGTCGTCGACGCGATGGATCTCTCCTACTCCAAGGAGCACCTCGACACCTTCGTCATCGTCTCGGGTGACAGCGACTTCTCTCCGCTGGTGTCGAAGCTCAAGGAGAACAACAAATACGTCATCGGGATCGGGGTGAAGAATTCCTCCTCGAACCTGCTGATCGACAACTGCGACGAGTTCATCTACTACGAAGACGTCTGGCGCGACAACCAGAAAGGTCCGAAGCTCGACGGCCTCAACAAAAAGACTGCCGAAGCCTTCAGCCTGATGGTCGAATCCATCCAGGCGCTGATCCGCGAAAACAAAGACGTCCTCTGGGGATCGATGATCAAGCAGACCATGCAGCGCAAGAAGCCCTCCTTCAACGAGGGCTACTACGGCTACAGCTCCTTCTCCGAGCTCCTCGAAGACGCCGAGCGCAAACAGATCCTGAAGCTGAAGAAAGATCAGCGCTCGGGAACGTACATCGTGACCGGCTTCGCGAAGACCGAGGGTGGGGGCCGGCGCTGAGGGCGAAGGTCGCTACCTCTCCAAGACGACGGCGGCTTGGCCGGCCTTCTTGAGCTGGACGTTGAGCGCGGCCAGGTCTTTCGTCTTCAGGGTGTCCCAGGCCGTCTGGAGAGCGTTGAGCGAGGGCTGGATTTTTTCGAAGCCGGCGAGGGCGTCGGGCGACGGTGCGCTGTCCCCTCCGTCGACGGCGCCGGCGAGCTTGTCGAGCGTTTCGCTCACGAAGCGCAGGCTGGTGAGGGCGGGTGGAGCGGGCGGCGCAGCGGCGGCTGGCAGGCCGAGGATCTCCGCCGCGTGTGCCTGGAGGGCGTCGATGGCTTTGACGGTCTCCGGCTTGGCTCCTTTCCGCCGCTCGCCGAGGGCTTTGAGAAGAGCGTCGTTCTCGTGGCCGAGGGTGGCGGCTTGGGCTCGCGCGGCTTCGAGGCGACGGGCGAGCGCGAATTGCGCCGCGAAGTCTTCCGGTCGCAGGGTCAGGCGGGGATCGGGCAGCACGGTGAGCGGCTGGGTGAGGCGGGTGCCGTCGACGTTCAGCACCACGGTGTAGCGGCCCGGCGGCGCCCACACGCCGTCGCCCAAATTTCTCCTTCGTCTTCCTTCGCTGAGCGCCGCGGGAGCCGCGTAGTGCAGCGGCCAGACGAAGCGATGCATGCCCGGCGCGGTGGAGAGGGTCGAAGGCGGCGTCACCCATTCCGGTGCGACGCCGATCTTGGCGAGATCCGGCTTCGGTGCTTCGTCGGCGCTGCTGTAGGTGCGCACCAGGTTGCCTTGCTCGTCGCGGATCTCCAGGGTCACAGGTTTTTGCGCTGCGGTCTTCAGGACGTAGTCGAGATACGCTCCGGCCGGCGGATCCGGCGCGGTGGCTTCGTCTTTCGGCATCGGCGAGCCGGCGGGACCGGTCGGACGCTGGCGCACGGCCGGTGCCGGCGCGAACAGCCACGCGGAGGCTTTCTCCACGTCGGCGGTGATCTGGCGCAGCGGGCTCACGTCATCCAGAATCCAGAAGGCGCGGCCATGCGTCGCGATCACCACATCGTTTCCGTGCACCTCGATGTCGCGCACCGAGGTCACCGGCAGGCCGGTCTGTAAAGGCTGCCAATGATCGCCGTCGTCGAACGACACATAGACGCCCTTTTCGGTGCCGGCGTAGAGCAGACCTTTCCGCACCGGGTCCTCGCGCACGGCGTTGACGAAGCTTCCATCCGGAATTCCCTGGGCGATCAGACTCCAATGCTGGCCGCCGTCGTTGGTACGGTAGATATAGGGCTTGAAATCGTCGAGCCGGTGGCGGTCGATCGCCGCGTAAGCGGTCTCGGGATCGAAATGTGAGGTGTCGAGGATGCCGACCTTGGACCACGGCGTGAGCGCCGCCGGCGTGATGTTCGTCCAATTCTGTCCTTCGTCCTTCGAGCGCCAGATCAGGCCGTCGTCAGTGCCCACCCAGAGATCGTGATCGGCCAAGCGGGACGGCGCGATGGCATAGATCACGCCGCGGCGCGGGCTCGGATCGTCGGCGTCCGCCGCGGTGACCGGATCGAGATTCGGCGGCGTGCCCGGATTTTCGCGCGTCAGATCCGGACTGATCACCGTCCAGTGCCCCCCACCGTCTTCGGTGCGGAACAATCGCTGGTGGGCAAAATAGAGGACGCGCGGATCGCGGCGCGAAAAAATGAGCGGCAGCGTCCACTCGTCGCGGTAGCTCTCGGGATAGGCGAGCGTCGGATCGATCGACTTCACCTGCCCGGTGCGCAGATCGAGCCTGTCCACCCGGCCGCCGAAGAGAATGTTTGGATCGCTCGGATCCGGCGCCACGTTGTCGCTCTCGCCGCCCGCCGTCGTTTCGCGGAAGACGGTGAGATTGATGCCGTCCAGATTATTCGTGCGGCTGGGCACGCCCGCGGCGCCGGAGTCCTGCTGGGAGCCATAGACCCAATAGGGAAAACGAGTGTCGGTCACCACATGGTAAAACTGACCGATCGGCTGGTTGTACCAGGAGCTCCACGTCTCACCGCCGTTCAAGGAGATCACCGCGCCCTGATCCACGCCGAGCATGCGCCGCTCGGGGCTCTGCGGATCGATCCACAGAACGTGATAGTCATCGCCGCCCGGCGCGCCCTTGACCGGAATGAACGTCGCGCCCGCGTCGTCCGAGCGGTAGACGTTGGTGTTGCACGCATAGATCACATCGGCGTTGCGCGGATCGACCGTGATGCCGGAGAAATACCAGCCGCGCCCCCAGATGCGGCGGTCGTCGCTGCCATGCGTCCATGTCTTGCCGCCGTCGTCCGAGCGGTAGAGGCCGCCCTTTTCGGCGTCGACCATCGCGTAGACCCGCTGCGGCCTGGAGGGCGCCACCGCGAGGCCGATGCGCCCCGGCTTGGCAGGAAAGACGCCGCCGGTGAGCTGCGCCCATGTGTCGCCGCCGTCGGTGGATTTGTAGAGTCCGCTGCCGGGCCCGTTCGACGGCGGATAGACGTTCCATGGTGTGCGCCGCGTCTGCCACAGAGCAGCGTAGATCACCTCGGGCCTGCCCGGCTCGAAAACCAGATCGGTCGCGCCGGTGTCGTCATCCTTGCCGAGCACCTTCTGCCAGGTCCTGCCACCGTCTTTCGAGCGGAACACGCCGCGCTCCGCGTTCGGTCCGTAGGGATGGCCCAGAACCGCCGCGTAGACCACTTCCGGATTTCCCGGATGGATCAGGATCTTGCCGATCTGCTGCGAGTCGGTGAGGCCGATGTGGGTCCACGTCTTGCCGCCGTCCGTCGACTTGTACATGCCGTCGCCCTGTGAGATGTCGGACCGCATGTCGGCTTCGCCCGTGCCGACGTAGAGCACCCGCGGGTCCGACGGCGCCACGGCCAGCGCGCCGATCGAGCCGATGGGCTGGCCGTCGAAAATCGGCTTCCAGGTGCGCCCGGCGTCATTCGTCTCCCACACACCGCCGTTGACGCTGCCGAAGTAGAAGTGCTCCGGCTGGCCCGGCACGCCGCTCACGGCAAGCACCCGGCCACCGCGGAACGGGCCGATCAAGCGCCAGTGCAGGTCCTGAAGCAACGAGGAGTCGACGGCGGCAAAAGCGGTGGAGCAACCCAGGACGAGGACGGCGAAGAAGAAACGGCGCAAGAGCATGAATGACCCTCCGGACGAAGACCGCGAGCAAACGACGGCACATGATAGCGCCGTTGGGTGAGAACTCTGCGCAGTGCCGGACATCTTAAGAAGATAGACAAACGGCCGCCGCCCTCCGTCCGCCGGCGAACGGGTACGGCCGGCCATCGAGTAAGGGGGAGCCCGGCAACGAGAAGGTAGACCGGGGCCCCGAGTCGTTGGAGAGGCGCATCGAGCCGTTGCGCAGGAGAAACGAGCGGGGGGAGCACCCTATCCTGCTCGTTGCGACCGCCAACGGCTCGGGGCGGCTCCCCAACGGCTTGGGACGCCCCTCCGACGGCTCGTTGCCGTCCTCAAACCGCTCGTTTCATCTGGATGGCGTCTTTCTCGGTGTCCGCAAGTGTCCACCAAAGTCCGCTAGAGACCGCCAGAGTCCGCCAGAGTCCGCGGTAGTCCACGGGATTACCCGGAACATCTCCCTTGGTTCTGATCAACCCGACGTTTGTGACAAACTGGCATAACGTGGGTGTAGACAGCGAAGAGATACCCGTCGTATAGTTTCTCGCAGAGCAGACAAGGAGACCACACGATGGACATGGCGACGAAGACACCGGAGGTGCTGCACCAGGCTGGAATGTGTGAAAGGGAGATGCTTTTGAAGCAAATGGGACGAACGATCGTGGAGCTGCGAGAAACGAAGGGCTGGGCGCGGAAGGAGCTCGCCGTCGCCTTGCGTGTGAACTGGAACACCCTGGGCCGCTGGGAACGCGGAGAACGCCAGCCGTCCCTGCCCATCCTTCTCCGCCTGAACGGGATCTTCGGATCCTTGATGTACGGAACCGTTCTTTCGGTGCCAATGACGGCGCCGGAAGTCATGAAGGGAGACGCACAATGAAAGACGTCAAGCAGCAGCTCAAGGCAGAACGTGTCCAGGATCCGGAAGCGCAGCCGGCTCTGCCGGTTCTGGTCCCGGACACCACGCTCAAGGCAGAACGGGTGCAAGAACCGGAGACCGCGCCGGCTCTCCCGGCTCAACCCACCTCACCCCGTCGCCGGTCGGCGTGACCGCGCACGGGCAATTATTCGGCTAACTCGAACAAAAACAAGGAGAAAACGATCATGGCCAAAACATCCTTCGCCGACATCGTGACCGATTGGGAGCAGCTCCTGTCCAAGGTCACCGCCAACACCACCGACCTGAGCTTCCTGGAGGATTCGCACGCCACACTGACGACGGTCCTCCAGAGCGCCAAAGACGCGAGCGCCCGCCAGTCCACCTTCCGTGCGCAGTTCCAGCAGGCGACGCGCGACCTCGAGGACAACCTCGCCAAGGGCCGCGACCTGGCCACCCGGCTGCGCAACGGCGTTCGCACCCGCTACGGCCTCAAGGCCGAGAAGCTGACCGACTTCAATCTCCGTCCCCGCCGGCCGGGCCAGAAGGCCAAGAAAACTCCCACTCCCGTTCCGGCTCCGCCGGCCGCCGCCAAGGAGTAGACACACCGTCGCACATCCCGGGGGCGCCATCCGGCGCCTCCCCCTTTCCATCACATCCGTCCGAGAGAAGGAGAAAGAGATGCCCAGAAAATCACAGCAGGACAATCTGGAAGAAATCGAAGCACTCCTCGCCGGCCTTCGCGAAGTCGCGGCCTACCCCGGCCGCGTGCCGCTCCTCTCCATCCTGGAGGACACCCTCGACGAGGCCCGGGAGGCGCAGGAAGCCCGCGAGATCTTCCGCACCGCCACCAAGGAAGCGAGACAGGATCTGTCGCGAATCCTCCGCCGTGGCCACGACGCCGCGGTCAGAGCCCGCAACTATCTGAAGGCCTACCACGGCCCCTACAACGCCGAGCTCACCCGCTTCGGCATCAACCCCATCCGCCGCGGCGTACCCAAGAGAACCCGTCCCGCCGCCGCGGGTGGTAAAGCTCAGAAGGCATAGGACAGGCTCGCAGCACGGGAGGGAGGGGGCGGTGTTCATTGACAATCGAAACACCAGGGACCCGCGGCCGGGCCCCGGTCTCTAGGTTCAAGCGCCTGCAGCGCCAGCTTGCAGGGTCACTTCCGAGTCAGGAGCTTGCCAGGTTCAGCGACTCTGGGGAACCTCTTGCTGGGCAAGATCGAGGAGAAGGCGGATAGCCCGATTGACCGACTCCGATTCCTTGAAGGTAAACGCACCGAGGGGTGCTCGGGCCAGAGCCGGCCCGGCGGTGAGGGACGACCGGAGGCAGCTTACTCCGGCGGCATTGCACCTCCCACCCAATCTTCTAAACGGAGCCCGGGGACGCGAGAGAACTCCCGGAGATTGTTGGTTACAAGGATTGCGCCCAAGCTGCGAGCGTGTCCAGCGATCTGCAAGTCATAGGCGCCGATGGGACGGCCTGTCGCTGCGAGCTCAGCCCGGACAGCACCAGCTTCGCGCGCCGCGGCGTCCGTCCACGCCAAGAGCTCGACGTTCTCCAGAAAAGCCCGGACAACGCGGCGCAGGGAGTCGCGCCGGTCGCTCCGCAGGATTCCATACTCCAACTCGAAGAGGGTGATAACGGAGACCTTGAGATCGCGAGGAACAAAAGCCTTCACCCGCTCGATCAGCGCCGGGTGAGTGCGCTTCATGAGGTAACTGCAGATGTCGGTATCGAGGACGTACATCAGAGCGCAGAGCGTTCCTGGGCAGGCGGATCCTCTTCCAACTCGAAATCCGGTGGCCAGACGAGCGATGGGTCGGCAAAGAACCGATCCCAGCCGCCTGAGGCCAAGGGACGGAGGATCAAGGAGTCACCTTGCCGTTCAATCGTCACGGTCTCTGCGTCCAGGCTCAGCTCGACCGGGATGCGGACCGCCTGATTCCGGCCGTTACGAAAGATTCTTGCAATCACCGGTGCCATGACACCCTCCTCCAGCATAGGCTTTCAGCATAGGCCAGGGACGGGTGTTTGTCAAAACAGACCGGTAGCCACCCGCTGAGTGGCCCCCCAATGGCCCCTGAGCCGAAAGGGCGCCACTTGCGCTACAAGAGAGCGTCGTGCTAAGTAGCTATCTTTCCAAGGGTTTAGAAGTGGTGCAGCCAGGAGGAGTCGAACCCCCAACCTACAGATCCGTAGTCTGTCGCTCTATCCAGTTGAGCTATGGCTGCACGGGTTACTGCCGTGCGGAGGAGGGATTGTAGGGCAAGCCGAGCCTGGACGCAACCCCTGGACTCGGCTTGCCGGATCAGCGACTTCGGCATAGCCGTCCGGACCAGGCCGGCGGCGGCAGAGCCGGGGGATCTCCGTGGGGAGTTTTTAGGGGCACGCGCACCCACCATATACGTCGTAATACTGCGTTTCGCAGCCAGAGTGGTATGGTGTAGCCTCACAATATTGGTACGTGTAACCACAAGACGGGCCGCCCCAGTACTCATAGTAATAGTAGCGCAGATAGATGCAATCGGCCGAGGCAGAGGGGGCTTGGCCTATAGCAGTGATAGCGATTACACAGACCAGCAATGCAAGCAAAAGCCTCTTCATGATTGTTTCTCCTTTCAGAAGCTGCTGAGCGCGACAGCATGCGCGCAATTCTTAAGCAGCAATCATGCCAGGCTTTGGACTGACACAGAGCTTCCTAAGCCGTAAGCTCAGCCCGCGCCGCTCGAGAGCTCCCATGCGGAGGACGGGTTTTAGTTAGGGCAAGCCGGCTCGGGTGCAACCCCCCCAGGCGTCGGCTGGGGACGCTTACGGCTACTCGAGCAACCCCGTCGTCGGCGAAGACGCTGAGGCGTAGAGCTTCTTGGGGATGCGGCCGGCGTGGGCGGCGAGCCAGCCGGCTTCGACGGCGAGCTTCATGGCTCGGGCCATGCGGAGCGGGTCTTTCGCCTCGGCGATGGCGGTGTTCATGAGGACTCCGTCGGCTCCCAACTCCATGGCGAGGGCGGCGTCGCTGGCGGTGCCGACTCCGGCGTCGACGATGACCGGGACGGTGGCCTGCTCGATGATGATGCGCAGGTTGGCGGGGTTGCGGATGCCCATTCCCGAGCCGATGGGGGCTCCGAGGGGCATCACGGCCGCGGCTCCCAGATCCTCCAGCTTCTTGCAGACGACCGGATCGTCGTTGGTGTAGGGCAGGACGATGAAGCCCTCGGCGACCAGCTTTTCAGTAGCGCGCAGCAGCTCGACGTTGTCGGGGAAGAGGGTTTTCTTGTCGCCGATGACTTCGAGCTTCACCCAGTTCCAGCCGCCGAGCTCGCGCGCCAGGCGGGCGGTGCGGATGGCTTCGTCGGCGGTGTAACAGCCGGCGGTGTTGGGCAGCAGGAGGTAGCGCTGCTGGTCGACGAAGTCGAGGAGCGAGCCCCGTCCGAGATGGCCTCTTTCGTCGAGGTTGACGCGGCGCAGGGCGACGGTGACGACTTCGGTGCCGGAGACCTCCAGAGCGGTGGCCATGGTCTGGAAGTCGGGATATTTGCCGGTGCCCAGGAAGAGGCGGGAGCTGAAGACGCGGCCGGCGATGGTCAACGGCTCGACGCCGAGGGTTGGAACGGGGGGAGCGGTGGCGATGGTCATGCGGAAACCTCCGCTCCGGATCTTAGCGCATGGGAGGCGGCTCGGGCGGCAGGACGCCGAGCGAGCGCAGGCGGCGGACGTGGACGGTCGGCGGCAGTGTGCCCCAGACGTGGACGGACTCGGCGACGTCCGGCGGCAGCAGGCCGAGCGCCTGGGCGAAGAGCGGATCGAAGGGGACGATCCGCCCGGCTCGCTCGTCGTCGCCGCGGTCCTTCCAGCGCGCGAACCGAGACCGCGTCCGTTCATCCTGCTGCTCGGGCAGTGGCTCTTTCTGGAGATCGGTCCAGCCGCGGACGGTCAACAGGAGAGCGAGCAGCGCGGCGAGGATGGCCGGCACGCGTGTCCGGAGACCGGGTTGCGACCAGCCGAGTCCGCAGGCGGAGGCGAAGAGAGCGGTGCAGAGAGCCAGGGGGCCGAGGTAGAAGCGGGAGGTGGGATAGAAGTACAGCGAGAACACCACGACGTGACCGGCGACCCAGAGGAGGAGAGCTGCGGCGATCCACGGCGCGAGATCGGCGACAGCTCCTTCGCGCCGCCGGGCTGCCCGGGTTGTCCGGAGAAGTGGCACCGCGGCAATCCAGCCGAGAATCGGCCAGACCAGGCCCAGCGAATGCCGGGCGCGCAGGCCCGGCAGTCCGAGGAGCACGCGCGCCGCGATGCCGAGATGCGACAGCGGCTCGCCCTCGGTGCCGAGGTTGAAGTCTTCGTCGGGTTTCAAGGCATAGGAGAGGCTGAAGGTGTCGCTGAGCCGGCCATAGCGTTCCGGCACCCAGAAGGCATAGCCGGACCACTCGGTCGGCCGCAGACCGGAGTGATGGAGGAGGATCATCACCGCGGTGGGGAAGATCGCCGCGCCGAGAATGCAGGCGGCGAGACGGGGGAGCTGGAGACGGATGCCCGTTCTGCGGAGGGATGCAAGGAGGAGGACTCCGAGCGGCGGCGCGAGCAGACACGCCGCGATCGGCCGCATCGCCGCGCTGAGGCCGAGGCTCAATCCGCCGAGCGCCGCGCAGACAATCGCCGTCCGTGGCTTCGCGGTGAGCAGCAGGCCGAAGCCGGTGAGCAGCAGGCACGCGACGCCCGCCAACGCCGCGGGCTCATCGCTCAGGAGGGTGCGATCGGCTCCGGCGGCGATCGGAGCGAAGGCCCAGAGCCAGCCGGCGAGGAGGCCGGCGAGGAGGGGGCCCGCACCCCCGGCCGCATACGCCGCCACCACACAGGCCACCACCGCCGCCACCAGCCACGCCAGCAACGCTCCGAAAATCCCCGTCACCCGCCACAGATCCGTCCCGTCGACGCCGGTCCGCAGCGCTCCGGCAAGAACCAACGGCCAGCCCGGCGGGTAGCGCGGGCGGACTTGATACGGTCCGACCTGGAGATAGAAGCGGCCGGATTGCGCGATGGCCTGGGCCGAGGCGGCGTATTCCAGGGCGTCAGGACGGGGGTGGAAAAACGGCGCGGCGGCTTCCGGCGAGCCGTGCCAGCGCGCCCAGAGGGCGACCGGCAGCACGAGGACGGCCAGGAGCAGAAGCCTGCGGAAGGTCATGGAAGGACATCATATGGGCTAGGACCCGCAGGGCATCTCACCGCGTGATGTGGTGAAGGTGATCTCGCCGGACATCTTCTGCACCTTGACGACGTGAATCGGCCGCGAGGAGACGAAGCAGCGGCAGTTGGCGGCCGGCGGCTCTTCCAGGATGTCCACCGCCGCTTTGTCGCTCGTCCGGGCGATCGAGCGGAGGGTCACCCGCGAGACGCACCCCTGGGTCTCCATGGCGGCCACGATCACCATCTCGGTCTCGAAGTCGACGGCCGGCGGGTCTTCCGCCAGGGCGCTGTCCTTGCGCAGATCGCTCCACAGCGTCTTCCAGGCGTCGGCGTCGCGCACCGCCACCTGCAGCCGTTTTCCGGTCTGCCCAGGCACCGCGATCTGGATCACCGTGGCGAAGGGAACCGCCACCGGCGCCGTCGACGCCGGAGTGTCGGAGCCGCTGCTGCGGCAGGCCGCGATGAGAACGAGCGGCAGGGCGAGCGCCCAGGCGCGGGCCCGGATCACGACGCCCTCGCCAGCATCTCCTCCGGCAGCCGCTCCCCGTCCGTCACTTCCAGGATCCGGTTCTTGCCGTCCACGAAGACCAGCGACGGCTTGAGGGCACGGGCTTCGAGGTCCGAGTAGACGCCATAGGAGGCGAGGATCACGACGTCGCCGACCGAGACTTTATGTGCCGCCGCGCCGTTGAGCACGATCTCGCCGGCACCGTGGTGGCCGGGAATGGCATAGGTGGCGAAGCGCTCGCCGTTGGTCACGTTGTAGATTTCCACCCGTTCATGATGCAACAGGTCCGCCGCCTCCAGGAGGATCGGATCGATGGTCACCGATCCCTGGTAATGGAGGTTGGCGTCCGTCACCGTGGCCCGGTGGATTTTCGACTTCAGCATCGTTCTCTGCATGATTCCTGCTCCACGACCGCCAGTTGAAAGTTGTCGATCAGCCGCGTCCCCCCGATCCGCACTGCCAGGGGGAGCACCACCTGTCCACATAGAACGTCCAGCGGCTGGAAGGTCTTTCCATCCACCGCTTCCGCATATTCGATCCGCGCCAGGGGCTCGGACTCCAGCACCCGGCGCAGGATGTTTCTCACTGCGTCGCCGCGCCTCTCGCCGCCGGCGATCGCCTGCTCGGCCGCCACCAGGGCGCGGTGGAGCACCGCCGCGGCGCACCGCTCGTCAGGCGCCAGGTAGACGTTGCGCGACGACATCGCCAGGCCGTCCGGCTCGCGCACCGTCTCCGCCGCCACCACCTCCACCGGCACATGGAGGTCGCGCACCATCTGCCGCACCACGGCGACCTGTTGCGCGTCCTTCTTGCCGAACACCGCCACGTCCGGCCGCACCAGATTGAACAGGCCGAGCACGACCGTGGCGACGCCGCGGAAGTGCCCCGGCCGGAACGCTCCTTCGAGCCCTTCCGCCGGGCCGCCCGGCTCGACGAACGCCGTATGGCCGGGCGGGTAGATGGTGTCCACGTCGGGCAGGAAGAGCACGTCGCAGCCCGCCGCGGCCAGCATCTCGGCGTCCTTCTCCGGCTGCCGCGGATAGCGCGACAGGTCCTCGTTCGCCGCGAACTGCGTCGGGTTCACGAACACCGAGGCGACCACCCGCTCGGCCCGCTCGCGGGCGATCCGGATCAAAGAGATGTGGCCCTGGTGCAGCGCGCCCATGGTCGGCACGAACGCCACCTCGCGATCTGTCGCCTGCCAGAGGGCGCGCTCCCGCCCGAGCTCCTGCGCGGTTCGAACCGTGATCATCAGCCGTTCCGCTTTTAGCCGTACAGTTTGCCGACCGGCTCTTCGACCGGCCGTGCCGGTCCGCCGTAGCCTTCGCCGTCGGCCGGGAAGCGGCCGGCGCGCACGTCGTCCGCGTAGTGCTCGATCGCCTCGCGCGAGGCGTGGCCGAGCTCGGCGTAGCGCCGCACGAAGCGCGGCGCGATCCGCTCTTCGAGCCCGAGCAGATCGTGGTAGACGAGCACCTGGCCGTCGCACGCCGGTCCGGCGCCGATGCCGATCGTCGGGATGGTCAAGCGGTCCGAGATCTCGGCCGCGAGGTCGGACGGCACGCACTCGAGGACCAGGGAGAAGGCGCCGGCGTCCTCGACGGCGATGGCGGACTCGACGATGCGGCGGCGGGCCACGTCGTCCCGGCCCTGCACCTTGAAGCCGCCGAAGCGGTGGACCGATTGCGGAGTGAGCCCGAGATGGGCCATCACCGGCACCTCGGCCGCCGTCATCGCCGCGATGACGTCCGGCCGCGCGCCTTCGATCTTCACCCCCTGCGCGCCGGCTTCTTTCATGAAGCGGATCGCGTTGCCGACCGCCTGGTCGACCCCCAGATGGAAGGAGCCGTAGGGCATGTCCGCCATCAGCAGGGCGCGTTTGACGCCCCGCCGGACGGCCCGGGTGTGGTGGATCATCTCGTCCATGGTGACCGACAGCGTGTCGGGATACCCGAGCACCACCATGGCGAGAGAGTCGCCGACCAGAATGATGTCGGCTCCCGCGGCATCGGCCGTGCGGCCTTGCGGGAAATCGTAGGCCGTCACCATCACCAGCGGCACACCCCGCTGCGGAGCGTTGGCGACCCAGGGCACTGTGACGTTTTTCATCTCGCCGGCCATCGCGCTTGCTCCTTTCCCGGTCCCGGAGCAGTCCTCCGGAAAACCAAAAAGCCCTTCCGCTTGAGAGACGGAAGGGCCTCGGCAGGCGCTCTGCGGGCTCTGGGAGCCGGGGGAGCCGTTCAGGTCCTTCGCCAGGTGACTGTCCCCGGGGGGATCAGGCCCTCGCCGACCGCCGGCTCCCACCGCAAGGCGGGCTTTGGAGCTCCGTCTCGGTCCCCGGCCCGCCGCGGCGCGGCGGTAGCCAGTGGATCCAAGCGGCTACGTTGAATGATAGACCCGGAAGGGCCGGGGAGCAAGCGCGGAGCTTATTGCGCTATTGCGGCGGCGGCGGCGTCTTGTCGCTGTTCGCCGGAGCGTCCTTCGGCGGCATGTGCACGTCGACTTCCGGAACCTTGATGGTCTTCTCCTTGGTCTTCACGTCCACGCTTCCGGTCTGCACGTCGTACTTCGGCACCTGGCCTCCCTTCACCTCAACCTCCGGGGCCTTGCCTTCCTGTGTCTGCCGTACCCTGCAACCTGTCGTCGTGGTGGCCAGCAGCGCCGTCAGAACAACGAACGACTTCCAATTCGACTTCATGGCTTTCTCCTTGTAGTCCGACTCGTGTTCCCGCCGGGCAGGGCCGGGATCTCAGTTCCGGAACAGGAGTTCTGCAAGGCCCGTACCATCTGGCGCCGGTCAGGCGCCGGCGGTCTGGTCCGGGCGGGTGGCGTGCTCGTGGGGCTTGGCGGCGATCAGGTCTTCCACCTCATCGCCCGAGACCGGCTTCGAGAACAGGTACCCCTGGCCGTATTCGCAGCCCAGCGAGCGGATCTTCTTGACCTGTCCCGCGGTCTGGATCCCCTCGGCCACCACCTCCATGCCGAGCTGATGGGCGAGGGTGACGATGGCTTCCAGGATCGCCAGGTTCCCTTCCGCCTCCTCGATGCGCGAGACGAAGGAGCGGTCGATCTTCAGGATGTCCATCGGAAAACGGTGCAGGTAGTTGAGCGACGAGTAACCCTTGCCGAAGTCGTCGAGGTAGAGCTGGACGCCGAGCGACTTGAGGCGGGCGAAGCGGGTGCTCGCCGACTCGGCGTGCTGGATGATCACTCCTTCGGTGATCTCCAGGCCCAGGCAGGAGGGCTCCAGGCCCGAGGAGAGGAGCGCCCGCCTCACCTGGTCGAACAGATCGGCCTGGAAGAACTGCTTGTTGGACAGATTGACCGAGAGGCGGAGCCGGCGGTGGCCGGGGTGCTTGCGCTGCAGCTCGCGGATCTGCCGGCACGACTCTTCGAGGACGAAGCGGCCCATCGGGACGATGAGGCCGGTCTCCTCGGCCACGGAGAGGAACTCGTCCGGCAGGATCATGCCGTGCCGCGGGTGCACCCAGCGGAGCAGCGCCTCGAAGCCGCTCACCTCGCCGGTGCGCAGATCGATGAACGGCTGGTAGAAGACGCGGAGCTGATCGCGCTCCAGGGCGCGGCGGAGATCGGTTTCGAGCTGCAGGCGCGCCATCACGAACTGGTGCATGCCGCGGTTGAACACCACGTGGCAGGCCGGCCCCATGCTCTTCGCCCGGTACATGGCGGTGTCGGCGTCGCGCAGCAGGTCCTCGGGCCGCTCATATTCCGCCGTATGGACCGCGATGCCGATGCTGGCGGTGAGGAAGACCTCGTGGCCGCGCAGGTTGATCGGCGCGATCAGCCGCTCGTGGATGCGGGCGGCGATCTGCTCGGCGTCGGCGGCGTCCTTGGCGCCGTCGAGCAGGATGGCGAACTCGTCGCCGCCCACCCGGGCGATGGTGTCGGTCGGGCGCAGCGCCGCGGTCAGCGAGCTGGAGATCTGCACCAGCAGCTCGTCGCCGAACAGGTGGCCGAGGCTGTCGTTGACGATCTTGAAGCGGTCCATGTCCAGGAAGAGGACGATGGTCAGCCGGTCGGGCTCGCGGCGCGAGCGCTCCATCGACAGCCGCAGCCGGTCCATGAACAGGGCGCGGTTGGGCAGCCCGGTCAGCTCGTCGTGCAGCGCGTCATGGAGGAGACGCGCCTCGGCCTGCTTGCGGTCGGTGACGTCGTGCGAGTTGAGCACGATGCCCGCCACCGCCGGGTGCCCGAGCAGATTGGACGCCGTCGATTCGATGACTTTCCAGGTGCCGTTGCGATGCCGGCGGCGATACTCCAGGGTGGCGATCTCCTCGGGATGGTCGATCAGCCCGCGCAGCGCCGCCGTCACCTGCGGGCGGTCCTCCGGATGGACGAGATCGAGGAAGCTGCGGCCCAGGTATTCGTCGACCGCATGGCCGAGCACCCGCTGGTGCGACGGGCTCTCATAGCGCACCGAGCCGCTCTGCTCCAGGATGCCGATCAGGTCGGAGGAGTTCTGCACCAGGGCGCGGAAGCGCACCTCGCTGGCGCGCAGCGACTCCTCCGCCTGCTTGCGGCCGGTGACGTCTTCGAGCGCTCCCTCGTAGCGCATGACCTGCCCGCGCTCGTCGCGGAACGCCTGGAGGGTGAACCGCGCCCAGATCACCGAGCTCGGCAGGCGTTGCAGGCGCGCCTCGAAGCTGCGCACCAGCGGGCCGGCCTCGTGATCCAGGATGATCTGCCAGTCGTTGCGGTCGGCGGGATCGACGTACAGGTCGCGGACATTGACCTCCATCAGCGCTTCGCGGCTGGGGTAGCCGAGGATCTCCACCAACGCGGCGTTGGCGTCCAGCATCCGGCCGTCCGGCGTGGTGCGGTAGAGGCCGATGGGCACCCCGTCGAACAGGCTGCGGTAGCGTTCCTCCGAAGCGCGCAGGGCCTGCTCGGCCCGCGCGTGGGTGATCTCCAGGGCTTCCTCGGTGCGCGCGTCGGCCGCCTCCTCCTCGGCCCAGCGCTCCACCAGGGTGAGGCGCACGTCCACCAGCTCGGGATCGAACGGCGGCACCAGCCAGCCGTCGGCGCCGGCCGCGATCAGCTCACGCAGGTGATCGGTGCTGCCGTCCTCGCTCACCACCAGCAGCACGTTGCGTCCGCCCTGCGGCAGCGAGCGGGCCTGCCGGCAGCTCTCCGCCCCGTGACCGGACGCGCCGCAGAGGATCAGGACCGGCGCCGGATGGAGACCCAGAACCTCGCGGGCAGTCGCCAGATCCGGCGCGGACAGAATCTCGTGGCCGCGCCGGCGGAGAAGCTCCTGCAGGAGCTCCTGCGCCGCCGGATCTTGAAAAAACAACACTCGCATGGGCCGAGCCTCCTGCCTCTACGCCGCCTGGTCATCGTGGACGGATGAGATTATATCGCAGTCTGTGCATGAGCTTAGTGATAGAGGTTTTTTCGTTCCGGATCTGGAAGACCGGGAAGAGCCGGATCGCCCGCCGCGCGCGCCCGTTGCAGCCGCTCCACCAGATGCCCGTGCCAGATTGTCTGCGTCCGGGTTCCGGAGGCGCCGGCGGCGCGCTCCTCCAGGGTGTCCGCCGCGGTGTCCTCCGCGGTTTGCGCCAACCAGTAGACCTCCGCGCCGGCATGCCGGAAGTGGACTCCGACCTTGCTCCCCACCGGCCGGGCCTGCACCAGTCCCAGCAGCGCGTCCGCCGCGCCGGCGGGAGACAGCTCGCCGCGGTCGACGAGATCGAAGCCCGGGGGAGCGGTGAGGATCACACCCGCCGGCCCGGCGGAGCGCGAGCCGCCGAGCTGCGAGACGAAGAACCAGCCGAAGCCCCAGAGGGCGAGCAGGCAGACCACGACGGCGCCCAGCGCCTTGGCAATCTTCATCGCCGTCCTTTTGATAGTGTCGGGCCGGAGGCCCCAGCGATGACGAGCATCGAGACACTCTACCTGAAAGATGTCCCCGATCAATTTCGCAAGCTCAAAGTGCTTGCCGACCGTGCCGTGGCCCAGGTGCGCGACGAGGACCTGTTCACCCCGCTCGACCCCGGAGCCGAGGAGTCCAACAGCCTCGCCGTCCTCCTCCAGCACATGGGAGGCAACCTGCGCTCCCGCTTCGCCGGCTTCCTCACCAGCGACGGCGAAAAGCCGGACCGCGACCGCGACAGCGAATTCGAGGTGCGGCCCGAAACCACCCGCGCCGACCTCCTGGCGCGCTGGGAAGAGGGCTGGAGCACCCTCTTCACCGCTCTCGCCGGCCTGACCGAGGCCGACCTGGCGAAGACCGTCACCATCCGCGCCGAGGAGCACAGCGTCGTCCGCGCCCTCGACCGCGCCCTGAGCCATGCCGCCTACCACACCGGCCAGATCGTCCTCCTCGCCAAGCACTTCGCCGCCGCTGGCTGGAAGAACCTCTCCGTCCCCAAAGGAGGCACGACCGCCTTCAACGAGCGGATGTTCGGACGGTGAGCGGAAGGGTCGGGAACATCCGGAGTTGCGTCAAGACGCGAGTCGGACTAGGATTACCCGACAACTGTGATGGGGCGAGTTCCCATGCGGCCATGCGGCAGAGCTGGTCCAGCGCCGGCACAGATTGTGCTACCCTGTCTCTCAAGCCGGACCTGCTGGGGTTCTCTGCCCCGGGGTTTTTTGGAGTTGTCGGCATCTGAAGGTGGGCTGGACTTTGAGCAGCCCGGAAAAGAGGGAGGATCCCCATGGTAGAGGCGGCGGCCGAAATCTCTCGCAAGGAGTCCAGCTTCGTGACTCCGGTTTTGCGCCGGGCCGTGCTCCTCCAGACTTCTCCTCCTCCTGATGCCGCCATGGCTGACACCCTCGTCGACCGCCTCAGCGCGGAGTGGGCGGCCGAATCTTCCGTATACAAAAAAGTAGTTGCCCAGGCGTCCGGGATCAGTCTCGATGACCTGAGCTGGGGGAGCCAGGAGGAGATCCGTTGCCGGCTGGAAGGCAAGACCAGGGTCGTCGACTTCCCGCGTTTGCGGTTCGAGGGGTCTGCCGATTTGGCATTTGACACCCGGATCACAATGGCCATCTGTGTCGAAGAGAAGGAGATGAGCTCCAAGGCGTGGTCGCGCCTCGGGCTTCCTCAGATCCGGGGACAACGATCGGTCGTCGCCTTGGAGGATCTCAGTGCCTTGACCCATCGGTTCCGGCGGATTGCCGTGCCTACCTCGGACTGGGCGTTGAGTTTGCTGCGGCGGACCATCCGGCGCCTTGAACCGGGGCTGAAGACGCGCCGGCGCGGCTGCCTCGAGGTCTCCGCTCTCGGTGCCCGGGATGAGCAACTCGCTCCTTGTTTCGAGAAGCTTACCTATAGCGAGGCCAAGGCAGAGCAGCTTCTCAAGGACGATCCCGAGTTGGAGAAGCGCGTCTCGCGGTACTTTAGAAGTGCCACGAGCATTCCGATTCCACGCCTGCGAGACGTGGTGGCGAAAGAGCCGGACTCCTTCTGGTTCTCTTCTCCAGTCGCTGTCGAGCTCGACCACGGAGAGTTGGGCAGCCGAGAGGTTCTCTACCTCCTGCGTCCGACGGCCAATGCCGTCGAGGCGGTTGGGCTCGCCTACGACGACTCAGTGGCCGGCGACCTTGCGCAGAAGTCGGCCGTCAAAGTGTCGCGCTGGATGGCAAATCGTTCCTAGACAGCCAAGATGCCCACAAGCTCGCGTCTCCTGGCACGGAAGTTCAAGGAAAGCGCTCAATCGGCCCGCTCCCCGCGTGCCATGCTCAATCCATTCAGCAAGACTTGCGACAAAATTGCTTCCGCGCGGCTGGTAAGGATCGCCGAGCTTTCTTCCGAGAAGCCCGAGGTCCATCTTGCCCTGATTTCTCTTCCGCCCTTTGACCATTTGAGCGTCCGCCTCCGAGAGCACACGATCGTCCAGCAGGGATCCAAGGACGAAGTTGATAAGGACGCCAGTCGACGCCTCCTGGTCGATCATAGCCAGCGTGCACTGAAGAACCTCTTGGAAATGTATGAAAACTCCCTGAGAGTTTCTCTTGAGGAGCTGAAGGCCGATATCGTCTGCATGAATGAGTTGAGCTTTCCGACTCGAAACCAGGAGCCTCTCAAAAAGGCCGTCACTCTGACCCGGCAACTCGCGAAGGCTCACAATTGCTTGATCGTCGCGGGCTCCGCCCATGATCGGCGGACGTTATACAACACGAGCTACCTCTTCTATCCGGGCTGTCCCCCCAGCGGCGAGCCCTATCACAAGCAGGTCAGCGCGACATCCGTCGGCGAGCTCGTCAGTGTGCCGGCGAAGCGCCGGACCATCTGCACGCGAGTCTTCGGACTCAACATTGCGGTTTTGATATGTCTCGATATCGCCGATTTTTCAGCGGTGGCCTCGGTGGTAAAATTTCAAGACAGGGTGGATCTTCTTCTTGTACCCTGCTACAGCGAATACATGGACAGTTTGGACCGAGTCGCGAAAGCCACCAGCGCCGCCCTGTGTGGAGTTGTGGCTCTTGTCAACTACCGACCTCCGGCACCAAGAGCACCGTGTATCGTGGAAGAGTTCGGGGAAACCAGAGCTGTGGACCGTGACAGGGTGCTCGATTCCGGCGGGATCATCCACAGCGTTTTCATCAAGCCGCCGGAGCTTCTGGCGAGAAAGCTCAAGATCAAAGGTAACCCCGATGAAAGAATGGAGTGGTTGTTCGGACCACAAAACGTCGAGCCGCGTTAGTCATAGCCCAAATGAAGACAAATGCCGCGTCCGAGCCGGGTGGCGCCTCTAGTTTCCCGCCCTCCACCCTCCTGCCGGAAGAGGAGCGCCCGATGGCGCGCCTCTTCCGCTATCTCCAGGCCTACCGCGGGCGCTTTCTCTTCGCCACCGGATCGAGCATCGCCAACAAGATCCTCGACATCATGCCGCCGCTCCTCGTCGGCTGGGTCATCGATTCCCTCCGCGGCACGCCGCCGCGCTGGATCGCCTCCCTCGCCGGCACGCGCGATCCGTGGAGCATGGCGATCGTGCTCTCCGGCCTCTCAGTCGTCATCTTCTTCTTCGAGAGCTTCTTCCAGTGGCTCTACCAAGCCGGATTCATGCGCCTCGCGCAGACCGTGCAGCACGACCTGCGCATGGACGCCTACCGCCGCGTGCAGTCGCGCGAGATCGCCTTCTTCGAGGAGCACCGGCTGGGCGAAGTGCTGTCGATGCTCAACGACGACGTCAACCAGCTCGAACGGTTCCTGAACACCGGCTTCAACGAGCTGCTCCAGGTCGCCGTCCTCATCATCTTCGCCGTCTCGGTGATGGTCCCCACTTCCTGGCAGCTCTCGTTGATCGGCATGATCCCGATTCCGGTCATCGTCTGGAGCGGCTTCGTCTACCAGCGCAAAATCGCGCCGCTCTACCGCCGGGTACGCGCCGGCGTCGGCGGCCTTGCCAGCCGGATCGAGAACAACATCTCGGGGATCCATGTCATCAAGAGCTTCACCGCCGAAGCGTTCGAGACCGAGCGTGTGCGCCAGGTGTCGGACGAGTACCGCCAGGCCAACTTCGCGGCGATCCGCCTGTCGGCGATCTACATCCCGCTGATCCGCATGGCGATCGTGGTCGGCTTCGCGGGCGTCCTGCTGCTCGGCAGCTACTGGGTGCTGAACGGCTCGAAGAACATCACCGTCGGCCAGCTCGTCCTCTTCGCCATGATGACCGAGCGCCTCCTCTGGCCGCTCACCCGCCTCGGCTCGACGCTCGACGACTACGAACGGGCGAAGGCCAGCTCACGGCGCATCTTCGGACTGCTCGACACGCCGCCGGCGATCGAGGATCCGGAGCACCCGGTGCAGCTCGGGCGGGCGCGAGGCGAAATCACCTTCGATCACGTCGACTTCCGTTACGCGAGAGGGCGCGGCGACGAGCCGGTGCTGCACAAGATGACCTTCCGCATCGCGCCGGGCGAGACGATCGGCATCGCCGGTCCGACCGGAGCCGGCAAGTCGACCCTCATCAAGCTCATCCTCCGCTTCTACGACCCCACCTTCGGCGCCGTCCGTCTGGACGGCATCGATCTGCGCCAGCTCCGGCTGGCGGACCTGCGGCGCAACATCGCCCTGGTGAGCCAGGAGGTCTACCTCTTCCACGGCACCATCCGCGAGAACATCGCCTACCGCGACGGCGAGGTCCCGCTCGAAGACGTCCTCCGCGCCGCCAAGCTCGCCCAGCTCCACGACTTCGTGGTCAGCCTGCCGGACGGCTACAACACGCACGTCGGCGAAAGGGGCATCCAACTCTCCGGAGGCCAGCGCCAG
>DATARD010000098.1:0-23209 GCA_036264355.1 Thermoanaerobaculia bacterium | reverse complement strand
CACCGTCCCAGCACCTTCTCCTCTCTGGTATGCTCCATCAGGGACAAATTCTCTTGGGACAACACGATCTCAGCTACCGGCTGTTCTTTACCCACCTTCGCATGATCCAGGATCTCCTCCGCGAGATCGTCGGCGAGGCGTGGGTGGACCTCATCGACTTCTCGTCGGCGGAAAAGGTGGACGCCTCATTCGTCTCCAAGCGGCGGAAGAAGCGGGAGAGCGACATCATCTGGAAGTTCCGGCGGTTCGACGGCGAGGCGCCGGTCTATGTCTACGTGCTCCTGGAGCATCAGTCGCGGCCAGACCGGTTCATGGCGGTCCGGCTGATGACCTATGTGGGCCTGTTCTACGAGAGCCTGATCAAGCAGCAGAAGTTGCTGCCGTCCGGCCTGCTGCCGCAGGTGATTCCCCTGGTCCTCTATAATGGAGTGGCG
Organism: Thermoanaerobaculia bacterium; assembly: GCA_036264355.1. Lineage (GTDB taxonomy): Bacteria > Acidobacteriota > Thermoanaerobaculia > Multivoradales > UBA5704 > UBA5704. The sequence continues at coordinate 22,775 of DATARD010000098.1, read as the reverse complement.
GCGTGGGGTCCGGCCCTGGAGCTTTCAGAGCTGATCGAGCGCTTCCATCCGTCGGCCGAGAGGTACGTTCCGCGGTTGCCCTTCCATCTGATCCACGAGGGTGCGTACCCTGCGGAAAAGCTGGAGGAGCAGGAGAGCCCGGTCGCGGATCTGTTCCGGCTGGAGAGGAGCCGCGACTGGGAGGACGTCAGCTTCGGGATTTCCCAGGTCAAGCAGCACGTTCGCCCCGAGGAGCTCTGGACCTGCGGCAGACATTCGAGTCGTGGATCGAAGAGGTGATTCTCCCCCGGCTGGGTCTTTCCCGGGAAGAGATCCCGCGAGGGCTGACCTTAGAGGAGTCTGAATCGATGCTTGCAGAACGGATCGACATGTGGAACCAGCGGCTTCGGGAAGAGAGTCTGCATGAAGGCCAGCAGCAGGGGCTTCAGAAGGGACTCCAGAAGGGGCAGGCCGAGATGCTGCTGCGTCAGCTCAAGGCGAGATTCGGTTCGATTGGTCCGGCCACGCGGAGCCGGATCCTGGCGGCCGAGCCCGATCTCCTCTTGCAGTGGGGCGAACGCTTTGCTCGTGCGGCGAGTCTCGCCGAGGTCTTCGGCGATTAGCGCTCACCGGCGAGCTGATTCGCTCGCGGGTCGGGCGGCGTATCCCTTCCCATCCCCACCCCAGGCTGAAGCCTGGGGGGCTACGTGCCTGAGCCCACAATGGGCTGGATGAGGAAGCATCAAGTCGGCGTCGTGCTACGACTCCTTCGCCCGCCCGGGAGGAGGCAAGCTCCTCCACTACTTCAATTTAAGTTCGCGCCTATGCCCCTCACCCAACCACCACCCGCACCCCCGGAATCCCCCGAATCCACTCCGCTCCATAAGCCGTCACCGGTGTCTGGAACCCAGCCGGCGCATTGCCGCTGAGCGCTTTGGCCGCCAGGCGGAGCGCCGTCTCCGCGGTGAAGAGGTACGCTTCGGGACCGTTGATCCGGCCTTCGACACGCTCGCCGGCAGCGTCCTCGACGGCGCCCCAGATCCAGGTCGATCCTGATTGAAGCTGTTTTTCGCTTGGCCCGGCCGGCATGCGGCGGATCGATCGATTCAGCAGCGCTTTGGCTGGACGCTTCTTGAGCAGCCAGCCCGCGAGAGCGCTTCGCATCAGCCAGCGGACGGACGGCGGCAAGACGGTGTAGGTGTCGATGTTTGGGATTCCCGTGCTGTGCCAGGCGGTGACCAGGTCGCCGCGCCAGGGGTTGCTCACGGCGGTTCGCGGACCGTTGCCGAGATCGATCTGCAGCAGCTCGACGCCGGGCTCGACGGGCACCAGCACACTCCCCCGGCGGTGGACTCCTTCCTGGCGGATGTCTTTGAACAGCGTCGCGAGCGTTCCCTGCGAGACGCCTCCCTCGGCTTCGAAGGCGAGGCGGAGACGGGTGGCCGAGGGAAGCCTCTTCTTGAGCTGGGCGGCCAGGCAGTCGGTGGGCACGACTCCGAAGCCGGCGCCGGGGAGGAGCATGACGTCCGCTTCGACCGCTCGTTCGTCGAGTCGCTCCATGGCCTCGAATTCAGGGGCTTCGCCGGCCAGATCGAGATAGTGGGTGCCGGTGCGCAGGCAGGCTGCGGCGAGCGGCGGCGCCGTGACGCTGAAGGGACCGGCGGTGTTCAGGAGCACGGCGACGTCGGCGAGACAGCGGTCGATCGCTTCGGGATCGCCGTCGAGCGCGAAGGAGCGCGCGGAGAGACCGAGCGGCGCCGCGACGGCCGAGACCTTGACACCGTCGCGGCCGGCCAGGATCGGATTCATCCGCCGCTCCGCCGCGCGCCGGGCGATGAGGCCGCCTGTGTAGCCGGTGGCGCCGTAGAGGAGGAGACGGTCTTTCATCGCGGCAACGCCCGCGCACCGCGCCGCGTCAGGATGCCGGCGGCCGGCGGGAGGAGGAACCAGAAGCCGGAGATCGGCATGAGGATGATGCCGAGGAGGGCGAAGACGAGAAGGGTCCAGCCGAGGAAGCGCGGCAGTGGCTCGCGGGCTTCGATCCAATGCGCGAGGGCTCCCAGGAGAGCCAACAGGAGGCCGGCGAAGATGAGCCAGAAAGCCAGCGGCCGGCCGGGCACGGCGTCGACCGTGTTCCACAGCTTCTCGCGGACGATGGCCACGACGGGATCGATATAGGTTGCGGCGCCGAGGAGGGCCTGGACGATCCCTACGACAAGCAGCCAGCGGCCGATCCAATGCCTCCCGGGGGATCTTGTCATTCCCCTTTTATCTCATAGTTCCTCGCGTGAAGCGGGCCGCAACCGATTAGACTGGAGGGCGTGCAGACCGACTTCTCTCTGGGCGACCACCGCGTTCACCCTTCGCTCAACCGCATCGACGGCCCCGGCGGCCCGGTGCAGCTCGAGCCGAAGGTGATGGAGGTGCTCACCTGCCTCGCCGGCCGCCAGGGCGCGGTGGTGTCCAAGGAGGAGCTGGTGCGCGAGGTGTGGGACGGGCGCTTCGTCAGCGACGACGTGGTCTGGCGGAGCATCGGCGAATTGCGGCGCGCGCTCGGCGACGACACCCGCAAGGCGCTGATCGAGACCATCCCGAAGCGCGGCTACCGGCTGGTGGTGGCCGCTCCGGACGAGGAGACGCACAGCGCTCGGCTGCCCGAGCCGCCGCCGCCGGTGCAGCCGCATCTGATCCCCCGGAGGCTGCTCGCCGCCGCCTTTCTCCTCGGCTTCGGATCTCTCGCGATCATCCTTCTCCTCTCCGCCCGCCGGGCACCGATGCCGGCCGCCGTAACGCCGCAAATTCAAACACCGCACCGGGTGCGCCTCGCCGTGCTCCCGTTCGAGAATTTGAGCGGCGATCCGGCGCAAGACTGGTTCAGCGACGGGCTCACCGACGAGCTGATCTCCCACCTCGGTGGGCTGCGGCCGGCGGCGCTCGGCGTCATCGGCCGCACCTCCGTGATGTCGCTCAAGCACCAGGGGGGCGACCTGGCGCGCATCGGCCGCCAGCTCGGCGCCGACTATCTGCTCGAAGGGAGCGTGCGGCGCGAAGGGGAGCGGGTTCGGGTCACCGCGCGGCTGATCCAGGCGAGCGACCAGACGACGGTGTGGAGCGACCGGCAGGATCTCGACCTCGTGGGGACCATGCGCTTCCAGGGGCGCGTCGCCGAGCAGGTGGCGAACGCCATCGCGCCGGCGCTCCTGCCGGGCGACCAGGCCACAGCAGCAGCGGCGAAGAGCGCGGCGACCAATCCGGCGGCCCACGACGCATATCTGGAGGCGCTCTGGTTCCTGAACCGCGGCATGCCGGACGATCTGCGCAAGAGCGTGCCGGCGTTCGAGAAGGCGGTGGCGCTCGATCCGGGCTCCGCCGCGGCGCACGCCGGTCTCGCCGACGCCGTCCATCTCCTCACCCTGTTCGGCGTCCTGCCGCCGCGCGACGCCTATCCGCGCGCCGAAGCGGAAGCGCGCAAGGCACTGGAGCTCGATCCTCTGGACCCTGGGCTCGCCGACACGCACGCGACGCTCGGCACGATCCTCTTCCGCTATCACTTCGACGGCCCGGCCGCCGAAGCTGAATTCCAGCGCGCCCTGGCGATCAATCCCAGCTCGGCGGCGGCGCATCACGACTACGCCTGGCTGCTGGTGGCGGAGCACCGCTTCGACGAGGCGGTGCGCGAGATCCACGCCGCGCAGACCCTGGAGCCGCTCTCCGTGCGCGCCAACGCCGACGTCGGCTGGGTCTACTTCCGCGCCCGCCGCGACGGCGACGCGATCCATCAGATGCAGCGCACCCTGGAGCTCGAGCCGCGCTTCCTCTCCGCCCGTCTCTGCCTGGAACGCGCTTTCGTCCGTACCGGCCGTCTGGCCGACGCGCTCGCCCAGGCCCGCGAAGGCGCCCGCCAGCAGGGGATGACCGACGCCGATCTCGCCGCTCTGCCGGCCGATCCGCCCGCCGCTCTCCGCCGCATCGGCACCTGGCGCCTCGCCGGTCTCGCGGAGCACGGCAAGACCGCCTGGGTGTCCCCCTACACGCTGGCCGCCCAATATGCCGAGCTGGGCGACGCCGATCACACCTTCTCGGAGCTCGACCGCGCCTTCACCGAGCGGGACCCGTCGCTCGTCTCGGCCGACGTCGATCCCGCGTTCGACGGCGTGCGCTCCGATCCTCGTTTCGCCGCGCTGGTCGCCCGCATCGGGCTGCGGCGGGGTTAGACTTCAAGAATGAGCAAGGACGATTTCCCCGACGTCACCGGCGGTGAATACGGGGTGATCCGCATGCCGGACACCTGGCCCGTCCTGTCGCTGCTCTTCTTCCTCGCCGCTCTCGGCTCGCGCTTCCTCACCTCGCTGATCCCCGCCGAGGTGAACCCGCACTTCTTCCGTCCGCTCCTCACCGCCGTCCTGGTGCCCATCCTGGCGCTCGCCGGCCTCCTCTGCGGGCTGCTCGGGCTGCGCAACCCCGAAGGGCGGAGCATGGCGCGGGTGGCGCTCTTCCTCAACGGGGTGACGCTGGTGCTGGGGCTGCTGGCGGTGGCGGCGTTTTATTATATTGCGCGGCGGTAGTTGGAGAGATCAGTCGGGAGGCGCGACGGCTAGCCGTACGGCTGGATCTCCGAGCACGATATAGTTACGGGCGTCGCTGCAGGAGGTCCACACGTTGGCCAAGTAATTCCCATCTTTTTCTCTCTCTCCAATGCGAATCAGTTGGAGCTCTCGGCTGAGAGATGCCGAGAGCTCGGCGTAGCGCTCGGCGAAGACTTCCATCGCGACGCCTACCGGCTCGCCATTGAGCAGCGACGTCACGGCATCCTCAAAGACCTGAAATTGAGGTTCTTTCAGCTCATCCCATAGGATTGAGCTGGTCCAGGTGCTCTCGATTTGTCCAATCACGGCTAATGCTCCCCCTTTCGGATGGCCGAGCAGCCGCTGTGCTAGGCTCGCCACAAAGGGCTTAGTCGCGGTTCGCATCGGCTCTTTCAACCTCGACTGGAAATCCCTAGCGGAAGGTGTTCCTGCGCTATAGCAAGCGTAATGAAAGCATATAAGTCCTGCGAGCTGCGCCTCATCGGTGAGGTCACGGGAGGAGAAAATTTGGTCCCCTCGGAGGCTTCCGGGTGGAGCTTCGGGACCAGGCCAGTCGTCACAGAGAAGCGCTCCTTGAAAGTCGCGTTGGCGCACTTCAGCCTCTCTTGGATAGACCAACCCATGACTGGCAGTGAAGAGGAAAGAAGGAGTTTCCTTCCCTCCCAAGAGGTTCTGGAGCTTGCTCTTGCTGGCTTCCGGACCAACCAGAGACTGGACAGTCCAACTGGGACAATGGCTCTCGACGTAAGCGGCGAGAGGTCTTGCAAGCCACCTCGAGCTGAGCTCTGTGCAGGGGTCATACGGATGATGTGGAGCAAAAAAAGCAGCTTGCCGAGGCCGCTGTAGGGGCAAGGTCTCAGATTCGACTACGGTTCGGACATAATTCGCGTACTCGCCTACCGTGTCGAAGCAAAGCCGACCGACACCATATTGAATGTCTAGCTCAGATTGAAAGCTGAATGGAATTGTTTCCGGATCGCCGATGATGAGCAGGTAGAAAGGCACGTAATTCGGATCGCCGGGTCCTGGACCAACTCCGTGCCGCTCCAAGAAGCTCGCCTTCGTGTCCCCTGGACGATATCCCTTTGCGCCTCTGAATTCCCGATAATAGTGGGAGTTCAGAAGGCCGGCTTGGGCCCTGCGGAGATCGAGAAGGGGTTGCAGTGCTTTTCTTAGCTCGCCTTCTTGGGGTTCTTCCTGCGCGAAGATAACGCCCCAGCCAGCCTCAGCAAGATTCCCTCTGTCGCCTCGCCGCAACCGACGTCGCGTTGAAAGCCGCCAGCGCTCAAGGTCCTCGATGTCCGGCGGAGCTGCCTGTCCGCGAATATAGTCTGCCAACTCCTCCGCCGTAGAAGGTTTGAACGCGAAATCGCCGGTCATGCCATCGACACCAAATGCAAAAAGGGGGTTCGCAGACCACCGAGCTAGAGGGTTAACCGCGACAGGATGGTCTTGCGCGGTTCGCAGCGCCGTCGGGAGTATGGCTGGTTCGGGTGCCCTTCGAAGAACTTCCTCTGGAACGATTCTCGAGAAGAGATGTAGGTAGTCTCGTAAGAGAGCCGATCCTCCTGGTCCGCTGGCGTTCCCAATACGCAATGCCTCTCGAACCTGTAGATCAGGATCGGAGTGAAGAACCAGAACCTCAGGCACCGCCAGCGATGCGGCAAGATCCGGACTTTCTTCGTTCAAGAAGGTCCGGACCCTCTCGACAATCTCAGTCTCTGCGCCTGGCTCGTCGAGCTCTGGTAGACGCGTCAAGACCGGCAGGACCTCGATGCGCTCCAACCCCGGTAGGCGCGGCGCGCGGCGAATACTTCTAAGGACCTCGCGCAGCCCCTCGAGGCTCTCCTGGTTGTTGACGACCAAGCCGACAACCTGATCCGGCAGGATGGCGGTCGCTACCCCTCCCATTTCGGTGATGCCTGTTCTTGAATCGATCAGGAGATAATCAGGCCGGATCTCCTCGGCGATCCTCGCCTTGAGCTCTAGAAAAAAGGGAATCCCTATGGCGTCTTCGCGATAGAAGAGCTCGTGCCAGTTGATTCGGGCAAGCTTCTGCCAATAGCTCACGGCGGGCGCGGCTCCAGCTGCCATGATGTGAATTGAGCCCTCCTCACCAGGGCTCGGTGGCAGGTCAATAACAAAATCCTGGAGTGAAGGCGGCTCTCTCCCTGTCGCCAAAAAGAAGTCGACATAGTCGACGAGACCGCGCTCGATTCTGCCATTGAGACCCAGTTTGTAGTGCAGCCCGGGAGCTTCGAGATCGAAGTCGAGGACAAAAACTTTCTGCCCAAAGCGCGCCAAGTAGCGGGCGATGTTCGCTACGACCAGCGTTCTGCCGACGCCGCCTTTGTAGGAGTAAAAGGTAATCGTCCGCAAGAGAGCTTATCCGTACCCGCCGACCATGAGCGATCCGCGACGCTCCCGAGAGCCTTGCAATTGAAAAACAGCGGGCCCGTACTCCCTGGAAATCCGCGGGAACTGTGCCGGGTTCTGCTCCCGGCTCACCAGTTCCCGGAGGCGCTCCTCCTCCTCTGCCCGGGCCTCCTGACAGCGGATCAGAAGGTTGCGGGTCCTCTCATAGAGCTCCTGATCCTTCTTGATGATCTCGACACCCAACAAGTCCGTCAAGATCGACTCCGCGGCGTTCCACTCGCGGTTCGGAATCACCTCGGTTTTGATACGGTCGAGGTACTCGGTCAGGATGTAGCGCGGCGCGAAGTGGAACAGCTCACGGATTGCTGCCGCATCCGGGACCTCTTCACCGCGAGCGCGGCGGGAGGTGTTGATCTGCTCTTTGAGGAAGTCGATCAGGGAGGCCAGATCCGGAAAGGACCGGTCCTCCGAAAGGAAACCGTGCTGGAGGATTGCGGTTTCCACCGTATCGGGCTGCACGAAGGTCCGGCTCCAATCGGCATAGGGAGGCCGGATCACCATCACGGCGTCGCCGTGTTGGACGAAGGCCCAGCCGTCTTCAGGCGCCGAGGCGAGTAGTCGGTACATGGTCGACAAGCTCCAAGGGGATGCGGTTACTTCTCAATTCCTTCTGCACGTTCTTGAAAATGCCCAACAATCTCTTCTCATGCTCGGCGGCAGTACCCAGAGAGCCGTCAAGGGCTCGCCGCATGCGGTCATCATAGTCCGGCCGTGGCATCCGGACCACCTCCGTGTCCGTCGGGGAGACGGCGCCGGTGAAGATCGTTTCGACGCAATCGGAAGACGAGCAGAGAAGGTGCGGCCAACCATCCTCCGGGCAGCCTGGAACGTCCGAGGCATGCTTGAGGGTGGCGAGGTGATGCCGGTGGGCGTGGGGCGTCGCATCTTTGCGGATGTCAGTCTCGTTGAGGATCGGTCCCAGCATGTAGGTCTTCAGGCTGTCTGCACGCACGTAAGCCACCTGGCTTCGGCCGGAGGAGACTTGACCTTGGAGGACCACACAGTACTCGCCGTAGGTGATGGCGCCCATGCCTCCGATGTTGAGAGCCCCATAGCGGAACCGTTCTCCATCCTGGAAGGAGTGGTCGAAGGTGACGCGAAGCTCGTAGAAGGCCTTGAGACTTTCGCGCAGGATCTCCTCCCGGGGCCGCCCGGTTTCTGCGGCCGTCTGTTCCGCCCGTTCGTACGTATTCTGGTGCTGGCGGGAAGTCAGGAACCCATTGAGATGATCCTGCTTCATGTTGATGGAGATCCGGCCCGTCTCCTGGACCCGCTCCGCGTAGCGGACCAGAGGGGCAAGGCCCTCGGGCGGCAGATCCGCACAAAGGGCGGCGAACGCCTCGGCAATAGCCGTGGCATTCTCCGTCGCGATGGCGAACAGGTCGATCATCAGCCCCCTCCCTTGTCGATTCTACTGCGTTCGGTCGTTTTCAGAACCGTCCTTCCTCGCCCGTGAAGGTGCCCTACGCCGCCCCACCCTTCCGCAACCGCTCCGCCACGTCCTTTTTCTCCGCCTTCACCGCCATGGCGAGCGGCGTCACATCACCCTGCGGCGTCTTCGCCTTGGCGTTGGGATCGGCTCCCCGGCCAAGCAGGAGATCGACCATGTCCATCTGGCCTCCGCGGGCGGCCCAGTGGAGAGCGGTCTGGCCTCGTTTGTGGGCGTTGGGATCGGCTCCGGCATCGAGCAGGAGCTTCGCGATCTCCAGATTGTCCGGCGTGCCGCCTCCGATCGCCGGAAACCACATCGGCGGCATGTTGTGGGCGCCGCAGTCCCAGATGCGCTGCGGATCTTCCGCCAGCAGCTTCTTGACGTGGGCGGTCATGCCGAGCATCGCCGCGGTGGGGAGCGCGCAGGGGGCTCCCTGGTCGAGGACGAGATGGACGCCGTCCTTGAAGCCGACGTGGGCGCCGGCTTCGACCGCCAGCTCGTCCCAGGAAGCGCAGGCGTGGACGACGGTGGGATAGAGGGCGAGCAGCTCGCGCATCCGCGCCAGGTTGCCGTGCGCGACGGCGACGTATTCGTTGATCACCGGCCAGGGGAGGGGCGGCTGCGGCTTCGGCTCGTAGTGTCCGCCGTCCGCGGTATAGAGGAAGCGCGAGGTGCGATGCTTGCGCGGCAGACTCTTTGCTTTGCGCAGCAGCGCGGCGGCCTCGGCGTGGCCCAAGCGGACGGCGACGTCGAGCGCGGATTGCCCGTCCGGCATGCGGGCTTCCGGATCGGCGCCGTCGAAGAGCAGCAGACGGATCACCTCCGGATTGCCGGCGCGGGCCGCGGCGTGGAGAACGGTCCAGCCATCCCCCTGCTTGGCGTTCGGATCGCCGCCGTTGCCGGCCAGCGCGTCCACCAGCTCCTCGGCGACCGCCGGGTCCGGATGCTCGACCGCCATGCGGCAGGCGGTGAGCGACTCGGGCGCCGCCGAGGGGAGATCGAAGTCCGGGCCGGAACGGAGGGTGGCGAAGAGCAGGTCGGTCCGTCCGCGGCGGACCGTGGCGTGCACCGCCGTGCCGCCCCACGGGTGAAGGTCGTTGATCAGCCGCGGAACCTTCTCCACCAGCTCGGCCACGCGCTGCGCGTCCTCCGGCCGGCCGCCAAACACGGCTTCCACCAGATCGAGCCCATCCCGAAGCGGCCGGATCGCCTCCGCGATCTCGCTCTTCCCCGCCAGACACGCGAGCAGGAAGACCGACCGGCCCCGCTCGTCCTTGCTGTACGCGAGCGCCGGATCGGCCTCCAGATACCGCCGCACCGCCGCCGCGTCGCCCGCGACGACCGCCTGCCGGAAGCGCTGTGAGTCGAGAAGCCCTGCAACGGGTGTCGCGGGTGTCGCCGGTTTGGCAGCCGCCGCCTCTGCCGCCCCAGGCAGCGAAATCCGCGAGACCGCCGTCCCCACCCCTGCCGCCAGACTGAGAAACCGGAGAAACTCTCCCCGGGTCACCGTTCGTGCTGTTCCTGTCGTTCTTTCCACCGCAGCTCCTCCTTGGGCTCCAGCATGCCTCGCTGCCGTGGTCTTCGGGCCGAGGGAGCGCCGAGGTTTCCCCGAAGGCCCACGCCACAAACCGCAATCCGCGATCAATTTCTGGAAGTTTTTCCCCTCTTTGCTCGGTTGAAGCACCTAGAGTATTGAGATGAGCCGTCTAAGCCGCGCCGCCCAACTTGCCGTCCTGCTCCTTCTTCTCGCCACTTGTGTCGGCTGCGACCAGGCGACGAAGATCATTGCCGAGGCGAGACTGGCGAAATCGGCACCGATTTCCATGCTCAACGGCGTTCTGCGTTTCGAGTACGTGGAAAACGCCGGCGCCTTCCTGAGCCTCGGCTCCGCTCTCCCATCCGCCGCCCGCTTCTTCTTCCTGGTCGTCGTCGTCGCCGCCCTCCTCGCCCTGGGAGTCGGCTTCGCCCTCTTCTCCGACCGCATGAGCCTGCGGCAGAAAGCCGTGCTCGCCCTGGCGGTCGGAGGGGGCCTGGGCAACCTCATCGACCGCGTCTCCCACGGCGCCGTCGTCGACTTCATGAGTCTCGGCATCGGCCCCCTGCGCACCGGCATCTTCAACCTCGCCGACGTGGCCATCACCGTGGGCATGATCGGCGTCCTCTGGCTCGCCAGCACCGAGCCAGTCGCCGGGACGCCGGCGGACACGGTCCGGGTCGACGAGTAGCCGGCGGCCGGCCGTTCAAAAAGCGGCGAGCAAGGCCGCCACATCGACGACGCCAAAACCCCGGTCGCGGCGCCAGCGGCCGTCGTAGTCGCTCGTCTTCTGGCGTAGCGCGGAGGCGATCTGCGATGCCGTAGGGAGCGGTTGTTGCGTCTTCGCCATGCGCGAGAGCAGCAGAGCGATGGCACCCGCCACGTGCGGTGCCGCCATGCTCGTTCCACAGTCGGGTCTCACCCCCGAACCGGTTCCACCCCGGGCCGCTTGGACATTCACGCCCGGCGCAGCCACCTCCGGCTTCTGACGTCCATCCCGCGTCGGACCGTAGGACGAGAACGAGCCGACCTTAATGGGAAGGGAGGCATCGACGGCGCCGACTGTGATCACGCTCTGAGCGGTTCCGGGGATACTCAACGTCATCTCCTCGTCCGCGTGGTTCGAGAACGAGCTGGGAGCTCCGGCGCCGCGCTCGATCCAGGCATGGATCTCGCCGCCCTCGGGGACCTTGCCGCTCCGGATCTGGAGCTGCCAGGTGCCGGACGGAATCGCTGATAAGCCTTTGCCGATCTCGATCGTGAGCTGGCTGTCGCCGTTGTCGGTGTGGCGTTTGGTGAGCTGCATCTCGAACGGCACGCCAGCGAGATCTCCCACCTGCTTGGGTTCGGATTGACCGACCCAGGAGGTCCAGATGCCCCCGGGGCTGCCGAGCCGGAAAGCGAGCTCGTCCGCCGCGCTCCACCACAGCTCAAGCCGCTCGCTGCCCAGCCCGGCACCGTCGCGCGTCCAGGAGAGATCCTCCTCCCCGTCCTGACCCAAGGTGACTTTGGCATGCCCGCCTTTGGCCCGCTCGTTGCCGGCGGATTTCACAATCACCCGGCCCGGCTTCTTGCCTCCCTGGGAAAACTCGTCGAAGGCCACTTCGAGATCGGATTTTCCGTCATGGGCACCCGCGTTCATCCCCTGGCTCACGTTGATTACGACCGGGAGGCCCAGTTTTTCCGCGACTTGGCCGATGAAGATCAGAGCCTGGACATGGCTCGTGGAGTAGCCGATCGGCTCCCGGCTGCCCGAGATCACGATCAGCAGCTTGGCCTCAGGCGCAACACCACCGGCAAAATCGCCGACCGCGCGGCCAGCCGCAATGCTCGCGACATGGGTGCCATGTCCATCCTTGTTGCGGCCGAGGCCTGCAGGAACGAGCTTGTTCTTGACATAGCCCGCGATGGCCGCACTGTCATGATAGGTGCCGAGGCCAAACCCCGCCGGCGGCGGGCCTGTTGGATCTCTCTGGTCCCAGATCCCCACGATGCGGGATTGGCCTTGCGCATCCAGGAAGGCCTCATGGAGCACGTCGATGCCGTTGTCGATGGTGGCGACCAGCGCGCCATTTCCCCTCTCCTCGTAGGTTCCTGCCGAGGCGGGATAGTTGGCGGCAACACGAATGAACGGGAGGGAGCGGTCGCATTCGGCAGTGCCCGCGGGCCGGCTCTGGTTGACCGAGATCACCTCGGTGTCCTTGAGGAGCTCCTCGACGCTGGCACTCGTTCCCTGAGCGGAGACGATGGTTCCCAACCGGGCTTCCAACACCAGATCGGTCACTCCCGTGGGATGCCAGTCCGGATCCGCGACGCGAATGAGCAGGGGCAGCGACTCCTTTCCGGCGGTGACCGACTCGGCGCTCTCGAACCCCGAAGCCGTCTGGCCTGACACGCCGCCCGCCCGGTGGCGCTCGACCGCTCGCCGCAAGCGATCGAGGATCGGCCGTCCGGGTCGGCTCTGACCCAGCTCCAGGAGCTGGTCGAACTGGCGATAGGTGGACGAGACCTCGAAGGCGTGCATGTCCGGATGGTATAGATAGGCGTCCAGGACGGACTGCGCCTTCTCATACTGATCGAGCGCAAGCCATGCCTCCACCCGCGTCGCGCAGTCCCAAACGTCGAGCTCTTTGGCACCGGCCAGTTGTTCGATGCGCTCCAGCACGGCCCTGGCGATCTGCCGGGCTCGCTCCGGATCTGCTCCCTCCACGCCGTCGCGGTGTGCCCGGAGGATGCAGCTCGCGGCATTGACTCCATGCCATAGCTGCGTTGGATCCTCCTCGTAGACGGATCCATACGCCTCAATGGCCTGACGCAGCAAGCCGTGAGATCCGGGGGCCTTTGGATCGTCGAGATATTGCTGTTTGTACAGCCGGCCGATCAGGCCTTGCGCCTCCACCACTTCGCCCTTCGGGAAGCGCTGTCCTCAACGATGGATCTCAAGACCTGAAGGGCACCGGCAAACTCCTTCTGTTCGATCAACGATTGTCCATACTGCCGGCGAACCTTCGCATCCGTGGTGCCGGAGGCGAGGACCGCCTCGGCATAGCGTCGCATCAGCTTGAACTGCCGGGAGCTTCGAAGCACCGTCAGGTCGGTATTGGCAGGCTTCGGCGGATAGGGGTTCGTCTGGTGCATCGCGTGACGAGCCAATGTATCGATCAAGACCTGAGCCCGGTTGTGATCGTGCCGCTCCACTATTTCGGCCAGCGCTGCGGAAAAGATGGTCTCGTTCCATTCGATCGTCCGGGCCATGCTCCCAAGCTCGCTCGCTTCGGTGACCGGCTCCGCCGGAGGCAGCAGGTCCGCGAGCTCGCTTTGCGCCGCGGGGACGCCCGCGGTGAAATCGACCCGAGGCAGCGACCACAACCCCGGCGGAAACCGAGCCCGGTCCCCAGCGTCGATCGCACCGGCCAGCACGACAACCACGGGAGTTTTGCATGCCAGCGCACCCGCCGCCTCGTCTCGCACCTCAGGCACTTGGGCGGCAGCACGGGAGACGACGGCCAAGATCGCACGGCACTCCGCCATGACTCGGGTATTCACCGCCGAGGCGGCGCGGCTCGCACGCATGTCATCGGACGAGATCCAGCGATCGAAGCCGTTGCAGGGCAGTGACTGCAGCAGCGTCTCCTCGATGAATTCCAGGTCCTGCGCACAATGAATAACGTAGACGGTCGGCATGGCCCTTCCTCCTGAACGCTGCTGGTATGGACGGACCGATACGGAATTTTACCCTCGCGTCCGTCTTGAAAGAAGACTGTCGCTGCCGGAGCGCTCACTCCCTCGCTCCAAGGAGGACCCGTGAAAGAGACCCACGTTATCCTGCGTCGCCCTCGGATGGACACCAGTGACGTCTTCCTGGGGGCAGAAGCCGAGTCGGTCGCCGCGCCGGCGGCCTCAGGCTTGACGATCGACGTCGACACCATCGATCGGACCGACATTTCGGCTCTGACCAGCCAGCCCGACGTAGTAGCCATCGCACCGTCCATCCCCATGCGCCTCATCGCGCCGTTCGAGAACGGCGTCGCACCGCTCCCAGCCGAGCAAGGCGTCGCCTGGGGCGTCAAGGTAGTCGGGGCGGATACCTCGCCTTTTTCGGGCAACGGCATCGTGGTCGCGGTCTTGGATACCGGGATCGACGCGACACATCCGGCCTTTGCCGGGATAGACATCGTGCAGAAAGACTTCACGGGCGAGGGAGACGGAGACCAGAACGGGCACGGCACACATTGCGCCGGCACGATCTTCGGCCGGACCACTGAGGGTCTGCGGATCGCCGTCGCCCCGGGGGTGAAGAAGGTGCTGATCGGTAAGGTGATCGGCCAGCAAGGCGGGTCCAGCGACAAGATCGGGAGCGCCATCCTGTGGGCTGTGGAGAATGGCGCCCATGTGATCTCCATGTCCTTGGGGATCGACTTCCCCGGCCTCGTGAAGCGGCTGCAGGACGACGGGTTCCCCGCCGAGCTCGCCACGTCGCGCGCCCTCGAAGGGTACCGGGCCAACGTCCAGTTCTTCCAGAGCCTCGCCTCGCTGATCCAAGCGCGCGGAGCTTTCCTGCAAACCACAATGATCATCGCCGCCGCCGGCAATGAGAGCCGACGGGAAGTCCGGCCGGATTTCGAGATCGCCGTCAGCCCACCCGCGGTGGCCGAAGGGATCATTTCCGTCGCCGCGCTGGGCCAAGGTGACGGGGGGCTCGTCTCCGCGTCATTCTCCAACACAGGCGCCAACGTCTCCGGCCCAGGTGTGGCGATCACCTCCGCCAAGCTCGGAGGCGGCCTCACCGCCAAGAGCGGCACCAGCATGGCCACCCCCCACGTCGCCGGCGTCACCGCGCTCTGGGCGGAAAAGATCAAGAGCGGCAGCGGTGCTCTTCCCTCTCTCGTCCTGAAGACGCGCCTCCTCGGCTCGGCCACGAGCAACGGCCTGAAGCCCGGCTTCGACCTCTTCGACGTCGGCCTCGGGTTGATCCGGGCTCCCCAGGAGTGATCCCTGGGTGCGCAGATCCTAGGCCCTTGACCTCCCACTTCGAGGCTGCTCAACAGCGTTTTGCCCTTCGAGTATGGAGAGAATTTCGCCGACGTGGCCATCACCGTGGGCATGATCGGAGTCCTCTGGCTCGCCAGCACCGAGCCAGTCGCCGGCACACCGGCGGACACGGTCCGGGTCGACGAATAGCCGGGATGGAATCGGGAGAATCTATAATCGTCCCTCGTGGCCTCCCTCAGGGCGCTGGTTCGTAGCTGCTTGGCCTGGATACGCTTCCAGCCCAACTACCGGCGCCTTCAGATCTGGCGCGATGCCTTGGCGGCACAGGGGGCGGCGGTCGTCGAAGAAAGCACCAGCGGCCTGAGGCGGAACCTGCGTCTCAAGGCACAAGCGGGACCGCTGGAGGTGCGGTTCGACGCAGAAGAGGGCCCCAGGGTCGTCGTCGGGCTCCCAGGGCCTCCAGGTATTTTGCACGTGTATATCCGTCGCCAGGAGGGAAAACCTTGGGGAACTCACGAGACCAAGGTCGGACACGGGCGTTTTGACAGGACGTTCTACGTCCTGGGACCGCTGCTTCTCCGGAGCGCTCTGCTGGACGCCGAGACGCGCCGTCTCCTGCTCAAATTGAACGCCGAGTGCTCGTTCGAGCTCGCCTATGGTGAGCTGCGCGCGGACATGGTCGACGAGAAGATCCCCGACCTCCTGCCCCTCCTCCTCGACCTCGGCCAACGAATCATTCAGCCGTGGGACGTCGCGCAACGTCTGGCCGAAAACGCGCAAAAAGATCCGGAAACTGAAGTACGGCTTGGCAACCTGCTCCTCCTCGCCCGTGAATTCCCCGGCGAGCCGGGGACGACCGGAGCGCTCCGCACCGCCTGCGCGGACGGGAGCCTCCAGATTCGGCTGCAGGCGGCCAAGAAGCTGGGCGCCGAAGGACGCGAGGTCCTCGCCGAGCTTGCGGCGAGCCCGCTCAACGACGATGTCAGCGCGGAGGCGGTCTCGTTTCTCGGTGGAGACCTGCCGATCGAGCGCGCTCGGACTATCCTCGTCCAAGCGTTGAGCCGGCGCCATGTGCGGACGGCCTGCGCTGGCCTGAAGACCCTGGGCGGCAGCACGGCAGCCGAGGACATCGAGACCCTGGCGGCGGTGATGGCGCGCGAAAAGGGTGAGCTGGCTGTCGCCGCGGCCGCCGCCCTGGGAACGACCGGAAGCCCGGCCGTCGAGCGGCCCCTGCTCCTTGCCATGCAGCACGAGGAGAAGGACCTCCGGCTGGCTGCGGCCAAGGCCCTGGGCCGCGTCGGCACAGAGGCAGCCGTGATGCCGTTGAAGGAGGCGGCCGAAGGCTCCCTGCCCTACACCAGTTTCCGCAGAGCCGCTCGCCAGGCGGTCGCCGAGATCCAATCCCGGCTCCCCGGCGCCTCCCCCGGCCAGCTCTCGCTCACCGAAGACGAAGCCGGACGGTTGTCGCTCGCCAGCGATTTGGCCGGCCAGCTTTCGTTACCGGCGGATGAGCCGGGGCAGCTTTCGTTCAGCGGCGGCGGGGAGAATCTATAATCCTCCCCACATGACCATTTGGGCGCTCGACTTGGGAACGACCAACTCTGGCGTGGCGTGCTGGGATGAGGCTCTCGGCAAGCCGCGCCTGATCGAGCTGCCGGCGGTCTGCCGCAAGCTCGACGCGAAAGATCCTCTCGAGGCGCCGCGCCTGGTGCCGTCGGCGGTTCATCTGCTGGAAAAACCCGGCCTGCTCGACCGTCTGGGGAGCTGGCCTCCGCTGCAGCGCCGGCTGTTCCTCGGCCGCCGGGCACTGATCGGGCGGCAGGCCCTCCAGCGCAACGAGGGCACGGTCTATCCGTCGTTCGTGCCAACCTTCAAACCCGCCTTGAGCGAGGAGTCGCTGCGCCCGCTGGCACGGGTCGGGCGGGAGAGCGTCACCGCCCGCGACGCCGCCCATGCTTTCCTGCGCGAGCTGCTGCGCGAGGTGAAGCGCGTGACGGGACAGCGGGTGCGCGATTTGGTGGTGACGTCGCCGGTGGCGGCCTTCGAGACCTACCGCGCGGAGGTGAAGCGGGTGCTCCGCCAACTCGGCGTGCGCCGGGTGCGCTTCGTCGACGAGCCGGTGGCGGCGGCGCTCGGCTACGGGATCAGCCTCAGCCAGGAGCGCACCGTCCTCGTGGTGGACGTGGGCGGCGGCACGATGCACGCAGTGCTCGTCTGCCTGTTGCCGCAGGGAGCGGTCAGCGGCCAGGCGAACGTGCTGGCCAAGAGCGGGCGTCCGATGGGTGGCAACGCCGTCGACGGCTGGGTGCTGGACGACGTCTGCCGGCAAATGGGCCACGACCTCGCCGCGGACGACGACGAGGTCGACCGCCTGTGGCGGCGGCTGATGCTCGCCGAAGCCTGCCGGGTGAAGGAAGCCGTGTTCTTCGCGGAGGAAGCGGTCTTCCTGATGAGCCCGGGGGAGCCGCTCCATGCGGCGGCACGGCCCGGTGCCGGGAACGCCGCCTACACCGCGCTCACCCGTGCCCGCCTGCGGGAGATCCTGGACGAGCAGGGCTTCTATCGCAGCCTGTCCGCCTCGGTGGACGAGGTGCTGGAGCAGGGAGGCGTGCCGGCGAGCGCGATCGACGACGTGCTGCTGGTGGGCGGCTCGACACTCCTGCCCGGTTTCTTCTCGTGGTTCGAAGAGCGCTTCGAACGACGGCGGGTGCGCGCCTGGCAGCCTTTCGAGGCGGTGGTCTTCGGCGCCGCCTGCTTTGCCGGCAATCGCATGGACACCCTGGACTTCATCGTGCACGACTACGCCTTCGTCACCCACGACGCGAAGACGGGCGAGACGCAGCACACCATCATCGTGCCGCGGGGAACGCGCTTCCCGACCTCTCCCGAGCTGTGGAAGCGGCAGTTGGTCCCCACCTGCGCGCTGGGCGAGCCGGAAAACCTCTTCAAGCTCCTCATCTGCGAGGTCTCGCGCCCCAATGGCGACGCGCGGCGCTTCGTCTGGGACGCGGCCGGTGACGTCCACAAGGTCGGCGGCGCCGGTGGCGGCGACGGCCAGATCGTCGTCCCCCTCAACGCGGCGAGCCCCACCCTCGGCTATCTCGATCCGCCGCACTCTCCACGCGACCGCCGCCCCCGGCTCGAAATCGCGTTCGGCGTCAGCTCCGAGCGCTGGTTGACCGCCACCGTCCGGGACCTCCTCACGCAACGCGATCTGATGCGCGAAGAGCCGGTCGTGCGGCTGGTCTGAGGTGGCGGCCATGTGGGACGCGGTCGCCTCGGTCCTGACCCAAGCTTTCACTGTCCTGGACCGGCTCCTGCAAGGGAGCTCGAGCTCGAGCTGGCGCTGGCGGGTCTGGCAGGAGGCCGCGGCGGCGTACGGATTGAGTTTTGCGGAACGCATCACCTCCCGGGAGTCGTGGCCGGCGCTCAGGGCCTGGGCGGGCCCGATCGAGGTGCGGTTCGAGGAGACTGCACGCAACAGCACCCGGCTCGTGGTCGTCGTTCCGGGTCACCCGGGTTTCGTGGGCGTGACGATCCGCCGCAAGGAGGCCAAGCCCTCGGGGGCGCCCGGGATCGAGATCGGAGACGAGCTTTTCGACCGCACGTTCCACATCTCGGGACCGGCATGGCTCATCCGCGCGCTGTTCGATGCTGAGGCGCGCCGGCTGCTGCTCCGCGCCAACGGCTGGTGCCGGCTGGAGACTGTCGGCGGCGAGCTCCGGGCGGAGATGCCCGAGGCACACCTCGCCAACCTGCTGCCCTACTTGCTCGAAATCAGCCGGCACCTCGCTCAGCCGGTGGACATCCCGCGGCGTCTCCGAGGAAACGCTCTCCGGGATCCCGAAGCCGGGGTGCGGCTCCACAACCTGCGCCTCCTGATCCGTGATCACCGGCTGGATCCCGAGACGGCCGAGGCACTGCGCACCGCCTGCGCGGACGCGAGCCCCGAAATCCGGCTGCTGGCGGCCAAGGAACTGGGCGCCGAAGGCCGCGAGGTCCTCCTGGAGCTTGCCGAGAGCACGCTCGGCGACACCTTGAGCGCGGAGGCGGTTTCGAGCCTCGGTCGAGACCTGCCCATCGAGCGCGCGCGAGCCCTCCTCGGCCGGGTCCTGCACAGTGATCACGTCCAGACGGCCCGCGCCTGCCTGGAGGCGCTCGGCGCCAGCACGGCCGCCGAGGACATCGACACACTGGCCAAAGTGATGGCAGAAGAAACGAACGAGCTTGCCGCCGCCGCGGCCACGGCCCTGGGACTGACCGGCAGCCCGGCCGCCGAGCCGCTGCTGATCCAGGCCCTTCAAGACGAGCCGGAGGAGATCCAGGTCGCGGCGGCCAACGCGTTGGCGCGCGCTGGCACGGCAGCGGCCGTGCTGCCGCTGAAGGAAGTCGCCGAGCGCGTCTCCTACTACCCCGAGGCCCGCAAGGCGGCACGCCAGGCGATCGCCGAGATTCAATCCCGCCTCCAAGGCGCCTCCCCCGGCCAGCTTTCGATCGCCGGCACCGAAGCGGGCCAGTTGTCGCTGGCGCCAGACGAGGCGGGCCAACTGTCGCTCGCCAAAGATCCGGCCGGCCAGCTTTCGCTCAGCGGCGGCGAGGAAGTCTGATGTGGGAATTGCTGGCCCTCTACGGCGCTGTTGTGGCCTGGGGCTCCATCCGTCTCAGCCGCAGGCGTTTGCGACGCTGGCGGGAGCGTCAGAATCCGCCCCGAGGCCAAGCGCTTCGGAGCGCACGAGATCGAAATCGGCGATGAGCCTTTCGACCAGGCGTTCTACATCGTCGGACCGATGCGGCTCCTTTTCGCTCTCCTGGACGCGGAGACACGCCATCTGCTGCTCAGCGTGAACGCCGGAAGCCAGATCCTGGAGATCGTCGGCGGCGAGCTGCCCGCGTCGGCTCGACAGCGGCGGTGCTGCCGCTGAAAGAGCTGGCCGAGCGCTCCTCCCGTGACCCCGAGCTTTTCAAGGCGACACGCCAGGCGATCGCCGAGATCCAATCGCGCCTCCCCGGCGCCACTCCCGGCCAGCTCTCGCTCGCCGGCGCCGAAGCGGGTCAGTTGTCGCTGGCGCAAGCCGAAGTGGGCCGGCTGTCGCTCGCCACCGAGCCGGCCGGCGAGCTTTCGTTGAGCGATGGCGAGGAAGGCTGAAGCGCGATCGATCCCGGCTCTCGGTGGCATTTCGTTTGCTTTATCTCCGCCAGGAGGTACTGCATGAGCGCCAATCCCCTGCAAGGCAAGACGATGCAATGGACCTTCACCGAAGGTCAGATGGCCAACAAAACCTTTGAGCACAGCTTCGACACGAAGGGCGGGGTCACCTTCCGGGAGCTCGGCGGCGACAAGGAGAGCAAACCGACCAGCGCAAAAAAGTGCGAAGTGGCCACCGTCGGCGAAGACGTCTACGCGGTCTCCTATCTGGCGTCGTCCGGATACACCTTGACGACCGTGCTGGACTATCGAACGGGCAAGCTGGTGGCCTTCGCTTCGAATGAAAAGGAGCTTTCGGTTCACAAAGGGACATTCAAGATCGCATAGAGTACCGCTCGGGAGGGCGGAATTCCTATGCTGATCGCCAGAGCCCTGATGACCCTGAGCGCCGCGATCTTTCTCGCGCTCGGCTCGATTCATCTCGTCTATACGTTCTGGGGCGCGAAGCTCACTCCGCGCGACCCCGCGTTGCAAGCCCGAATGCGGGAGATATCACCCGTGATCAGCCGGGAAACGACCATGTGGAAAGCATGGATCGGTTTCAACGCGAGCCACGCCCTGGGCGCTCTTCTCTTCGGCCTTGTCTATGGGTATCTGGCGATCGCGGAGCCCGCGTTCCTGTTCCGGTCGGTGTTCCTTCTTTCTGTCGGATTCTGCGTCCTGCTCAGCTACGTCGTTCTCGGAAAGGTGTACTGGTTTCGTGTGCCTTTCACGGGCATTCTGCTCGCGTTCCTGGCTTATGTCGTCGGAGTCGGGGCGGCGCTCCGAGCTGCTGGCGTGCCCGGAGCTTGAGCCGCTCCCACGGACGCGGCGAGGCCCGGTCAGTTCGGTGCCGCGGCCTGCTGCCACTTCGTTCCGCCTTCGATGGTCTTGAAGACGCCGCGGAAGGTGCCGGCGTAGAGCCGCGCGGGCCCCCGGGTGTCGATCACCAGGGCGTTGACGAGCGAGATGCTCAGGCCGGTGCCGACTTCGGCCCAGGTGGCTCCCCGGTCGGTGCTGCGGAAGACGGCTCCCTTGCCGGCGGCGTAGAGGGTGTCGGGGTTCGCGGCGTCGATCGCCAGGGCGTTGATGCCGCCGGTCAGGCCGGAGGTCACGGCGGTCCATCCCTCGCTCGCGGTGTGCTTGAAGACGACTCCATCCCCACCGGCGTAGAGCGTGGCCGGTTCGGAAGGGTGGATGGCGAGGGCGTTGACCGTGACGCCGGAGAGACCGGTGGCGAAGGCGTTCCAGTGGAGGCCGCCGTCGGCGCTCGCCAGCTTGAGGACGCCACCGCGGTCGATGCCGGCATAGAGGGTCGACGGGGTCGACGGATCGACGGCCAGGGCGTTGATGCGGTGCGCCTTGAGGCCGGCGAGAGAGGCCCAGGTCGCGCCGCCGTCGGTGGTGCGGAAGATGCTGCCGTAGCTGGTGCCGGCATAGAGCGTGCCGCGGCGCGCCGGATCGATCACCAGCGCGACGGTGGCGCGCAGCTCGGGCTGGCCGGCGGCGAGGGCGGTCCAACTGGCGCCGCCGTCAAGGCTCTTGAAGATGCCGGAGCCGCCGGCATAGAGCGTCGCCGGGCTCGCGGGGTCGATCACCAGGGTGTAGACGCTGGCCCCCGCGAGGCCGGACTGGCGCCAGCCGGCGCCGCCGTCGCGGGATGAAAAGACACCGCGCCCCAAGGTGCCAGCGTAGAGGATCGCGGGATCGGACGGATCGATCGCCAACGAAAGGGCGATCACGCTGCCGCGGGGCTCGGCCGCGTGGGCCGGCACCGGCGCCGCCGCCCACAGCCCGAGCAGGATCATCAGGACCGCCGGGCAGAGCCGCCGGACCCGGATGGTGTTGGTGTTGGTCGTCATGGTTGTCCCCCTCCCTTTGTTTGTTGCCACACCAATAACGCTACGCCCGTCTCTCTGGAGTTTGGATGATCAGGAATCCAGATCTCATGTCTGTTCGTCCATTTCTTGGCACTGGCCATGGACGGCTGTAGAATGACGGCCGGAGGGACGCGCGCCATGGACGTATTGACCGATGTTCTCGAAGCCATCCATTTCCAGAGCGTGGTGCATGGACGGCTGGAGCTGACGGCGCCCTGGGGTTTCCACCTCGAGGTCGGACAGCCCGGCTTCTACGTGGTGACGCGGGGGACCTGCTGGCTCGCCGTGGACGGTGAGGACGAGCCCATCCAGCTCGCCGGCGGCGACTTCGTGCTGCTGCCGAAAGGGCAGGCGCACGTCGTCCTGGACGACCCACGCACGGCGGCCGTGCCGATCTCCAAGGTCCTCGGACCGGCGGACGGAGCCAACGGTGACTGCAAGACCTGCGGCGTCCTCCACTACGGCGGCGGCGGCGCGCTCACCGTCCTGGTCGGCGGCTGTTTCCAGTTCGACGGCGCGCGGAACCCGCTGCTCGATTCGCTGCCGACGGTCATCCATGTCAAAGGGGATCGCGATTCGACGGTGCGCTGGTTCGAGACCACGCTGCAATTCGTCGCCTGCGAGATGGCGGCGGAACGGCCCGGCTCGCAGACCGTGGTGAGCCGCCTCGCCGACATTCTCTTCGTGCAGGCGGTGCGCGCCTATCTCGCCCAGAGCGGGGCCGCGGCGAAGGGGTGGCTGCAGGCGCTGG
>DATARD010000051.1:0-3370 GCA_036264355.1 Thermoanaerobaculia bacterium | reverse complement strand
TGCAGGCTGTCTCTCTCGTCCCGGGTGCACAGTCCGGGACGCGCCCGGCTAGTCCACGGAATGATGATGCACCGGCCACCACGTCGCGACGGTCACCGCGACAGTCGCGAAAGAGCTCAGGCGGAGTTCGGTGGTCAGGGTCATCATCGGCGTTCCCGCAGGAACCGCCAGCTTAAGCAGGGCGTGGACGGCTTGTCAAGGGCGGCGGTCTTCCGTGACACAATCCTCCCGCGGGGGTGCTGTCCATGCACGAGCTCATCGACCAGCTCGGCCGGTACGGTCTGGCGCTGGTTTTTTGCAACGTCTTTCTGGAGCAGATCGGCGCGCCGATCCCGGCCCTGCCGACGCTCATCGTGGCCGGCGCCTTCGCGGCGCACGGGCGGATGAGCCTCGCCACCATCCTTCTCGTCGCCGTCGCCGGCTCGCTGATCGCCGACTCGGCATGGTATCTGATGGGCCGGCGGCAGGGGCGCCGGGTGCTCAAGACGCTCTGCCGCATCTCCCTCTCGCCCGACTCCTGTGTCCGCTCCACCGAGGCGCTGTTCGAGAAGGCCGGCATGCCGTCGCTCCTCTACGCCAAGTTCATCCCCGGCTATTCGACCGTCGCGCCGCCGCTCGCCGGCATCACCGGCCGCACCCTCGGCGCCTTCCTGGTCTGGGACGGTCTCGGCAGCCTCCTCTGGGCGGGCTCCGCGGTCGTCACCGGCCTCCTCTTCCACAAAACCATCCAGAAGGTGATCGAGAACCTGGAATCCCTCGGCTCCTGGGCGCTGGTC
This sequence comes from Thermoanaerobaculia bacterium, assembly GCA_036264355.1. Lineage (GTDB taxonomy): Bacteria > Acidobacteriota > Thermoanaerobaculia > Multivoradales > UBA5704 > UBA5704. Next base: position 2,594 of record DATARD010000051.1, on the reverse strand, counting down.
GTCCTCGCCGCCGGGCTTGCCGCGGTGGTCGTCGTCAAGTGGTACGAGCGGCACAAATCGCGCAAGCTCCTCGACCTTGCCCGGGTCAGCGTGGCCGAGCTGCAACGGAGCCTCCTCGAAGACCAGCCGCCGCCGCTGATCGTCGACGTGCGCAACCGCGCCAGCCACACCTACGATCCCCGGCGCATCCCAGGCGCCCTGCGCATCGCGCTCGACGAGCTCGATACCCACATCGACCAGCTCCCGCGCGACCGCGACATCGTCCTCTACTGTACGTGACCGAACGAAGCCACGGCGGCCCGTGTCGGCCGCCTTCTGATGGAAAGAGGTTTCACCCGGGTCCGCCCGCTCGAAGGCGGCCTCGACGCCTGGCTGGAAGCTGGGTACGGAGTGGAGGATGAGACGCTGGTGGCGCTGCGCCGGCAGGAGGGGTGAAGGCGGTCCGCGAGCCCACGGCTCAATCGCGGTCCAGCCCGAAACGCTCGATGACTCGGTTTGCCAGGGTTCTCAGATCGCCCAGATGCCGCTCCAGGATGGATTCCAGAATGGCGGGATCGAGAGTCTGGTACTCGTGCACGGCGATGTTGCGGAAGCCGACCATCCGTCTCAGACGGTTCGCCAGGTCGGCATCGATCACGTCTCTTTGCTGAAGCAGCGCAAACACCCCGGCCGTGGAGTCCGGTGTGCCGTAGCCCTCGGAGGAGACGATGTGGGTCGCGAGGTCGACGGCCGCCTGGATGGCCCGCTGAAGGTTCAGCGAGGCGATGTCCTCCACATCGACAGGGAGGAGATCCTTGCGCCTCCCCCCTCGCACATCCGCGATTCTCGCCAGGCAGCGGTCGATAGTGGCGACCTTCGCCAAGACCCGATCGCGGTCGATCATCCGCGCATCCTCCGGAAGAGCTCCTTCTCCACCTCCCGGCGAAGGATCTTCACGTCCTCGTAGAGGCCGAGGATGCGGCCGAAGGATGTATGCCGCCGGGCGGGATTGTGGTCGACGAGGAGATTGCCATGCCGCAACACCTGCATGCCCAGGACCGGCGAGGTCTGATCGAGGTCCACAAGGTCCACGTCGCGATGGAGGATCTCTTCGAGATCGGTCCGCGCATCGAAGACCTCCAGGGGCTCCGGGCGCCGCCGGAAGAGGGCGGCCAGGTCCACGTCGGAACCGGGCCTGGACGTCCCCTGGGCTTCGGATCCGTAGAGCCACAGCGTGTCCAGCCCGAACCGCCGATCGAGGAGGTCGGCAATCCGGTCGATCTGTTCCTGAGCAATCATGGTCTCAGCCATCGTAGCAGACCGCCCCCCTACCGCCCCGCCCACCCCTTCCCCCGCAGCACCTCCCCCGGCAGCGCGCCGGTCATCTTGCCGTTGTCGATGACCGGCACGCCGTTGACCAGGACGTAGTCCATCCCCTGCGAGAGCTGGTTCGGATTTTCGAAGGTCGCGAGGTCGCGGATGGTTTCGGGGTCGAAGATGACGACGTCGGCCCACATTCCCGCCTTGAGAGCTCCGCGGTCGGCGAAGCCCATGCGCTGCGCCGGGAGAGCGGTGAATTTGCGGATCGCTTCTTCCAGGCGGAGCTTCTTCTCTTCGCGGACGTATTTGCGGAGGATGCGCGGGAAGGTGCCGTACGCCCGCGGGTGCGGGTGCTCTTTGCCGAGCAGGCCCTCGGTGGAGGTGCCCTCGGAGTCGTTGTCGATCGAGACCCAGGGCTGGACGAGCGCCAGAGCGACGTCCGGCTCGGTCATGCCGAAGACGGCGACGGAGGTGTACGCCTCGTCTTCAATCAGGAGATCGAAGAGGGTGTCGATCGCATCTTTTCCTCGCGCTTTGGCGATCTCCGCCAGGGTTTTGCCGACGAGCGGGCGGAGAGCCGGGTTCTGCACCGAGCAGAGGAGCACGGCCTCGGGGCCGGCGATCTCTTGCCATTCGTTGTCCCAGGCGGTCGAGGGAGTCTCCATCTCTTTACGGATGCGGGCGCGGGTCGCGGGATCGCGCAGCCGCTCCAGCAGCTTCTTGGTGCCGCCGTCGTGCGCCCAGGGCGGCACGAAGGCGGAGAAGCTGTTGTACCAGGCGGTGTAGGCGTAGGTGTCGGCGGTGACGTCGACGCCGCTCCGCCGCGCCTCTTCGATCTTCGCCACCACGTCGGGCATCTTCCCCCAGCTCGGCTTGCCCGCCGTCTTCAGATGCCAGATCTCGACCGGAATGTGCGCCTCGCGGCCGATCCGCACCGCTTCGTCGAGGGCGGTCAGAATCCCCTCGCCTTCGTTCCGCATGTGGGTGGCGTAGATGCCGCCGTGGCGGCTGGCTTCGGTGGCGAGGGCGATCAGCTCGGTGGTCGAGGCATAGGGCGCGGGCGGATACTGGAGCGAGGTCGAGACGCCGACCGCTCCCTGCTCCATCGCTTCGCGCACCAGGGCACGCATGCGGTCGAGGTCGGCGGGCGACGGCGCACGGTCTTCATCCCCCAGCACCATCCGCCGCACCTGGGTGGCGCCGACGTAGGACGCGAGATTGATCCCCAGGCCCTGCTTTTCGAGCCGGCTGAAATACTCTCCGAGGGTGCGCCAGTCCGCCGTGATGCCGTAGTG
>DATARD010000071.1:0-31475 GCA_036264355.1 Thermoanaerobaculia bacterium | reverse complement strand
CGAGGCGTTGTCCCGGGATATGGCTCCTGATCTGGGGATATGGGCCGTTGTCCCGAGATATGGCGCGTTGTCTCCAGATATGGGGCATATCTGTGGATACGAGGCGTTGTCCCGGGATATGGCTCCTGATCTGGGGGATATGGGCCGTTGTCCCGAGATATGGCGCGTTGTCTCCAGATACGGGGCGTATCTGTGGATACGAGGCGTTGTCCGCAGAAATGGACCAGAGTCCGTGCTAGCATAGGCTTCAGCATAGGCCGCCGCCCCAGCGGCCGGGAGGACATCGTGCAAACCGAACGAATCGTGCGCCTGTTCCGAAATGGGCGCAACCAGGCAGTGCGCATACCGCGAGACCTCGAGCTCCCCGGTAGCGAGGTCCTGCTCCGCAAAGAGGGAAATCGGCTGATCGTCGAGCCGATTCCCCGCCCCGGTCTCCTGGAGCTCTTGTCCACCTGGGCTCCTCTGGAGGAGGAGTTTCCGAACATCGACGATCTCGAATCGATCGAGGACGTGAACCTCTGAGATGGTCGATTTCCGCTACCTCCTGGACACCAACATCTTGTCGGACCTCCTCCGGAATCCCGGAGGCCGCGCGGCCCGGAGGCTTGCGGTGGTGGGGGAGGTCACGGTCTGCACGAGTATCGTCGTCGCCTGTGAGCTCCGTTATGGCGCGGCCAAGAAGGGCTCCAGCGCGCTTTCGGAGCGCGTCGAGATACTCCTGGGGAGCCTGGAGGTCCTGCCTCTGGACAAGGAATCCGATCGCCACTACGCCGAGGTCCGTTCACATCTCGAGCGGATTGGGGAAACGATCGGCCCCAACGATCTGCTGATCGCGGCCCACACGCTGGCGCTCGGTCTGACCCTGGTGACCGAGAACGTCGAGGAATTTGCCAGGGTGCCGCGCCTCCCGATCGAAAACTGGCTCGCCTCTTGAACCCGGCGGCCCGCAGCGGCGGCGGCAGGGTCTACCTGCCTTATGCCCTGGCCAGGAAATACCCTCACGCGGACGTGGAATGGGGTTGGCAATTCGTCTTTCCGGCGCCCTCCTTTTCCGTGGATCCGCGGACCGGAGAGAGACGCCGCCATCACCTGCACGAGCGGGGAATCCAGCGGGCGTTCCACGACGCGGCCAGAAAGGCCGGCATCGCCAAGCACGCCACCTGCCATACCTTGCGGCACTCCTTTGCGACCCACCTTCTGTTGGCCGGTTACGACATCCGGACCTTGCAGGAGTTCCTCGGGCACAAGAGCGTGAAGACCACCATGATCTACACCCACGTGCTCAACAAAGGGGGCGGGGGGTGCGGAGCCCGATCGACGCGCTCTGAGCGTTATGCGACAGGCCCGCTGTCGTATAAGCCGCCTGAGACCTCATAAGCTCTCCGGATTCAGCGCCTTACGTCTAAAGTGGCTCCCTTGAAGAGAGCGCATAGCGACGGGTCCACTGTCGGCTAAGCGTCCAGCACTCCCCCAGGCGGTATGCTTATACGACAAAAGACGCTGGCCGAAATCCTGAGATCTCGAATTGTTGCCACCACTTACGCCTCGGAGCGCCAAACCTCAACTGTCGTCTAAGCAGCCCAGCCTCGGCACGCTCCTCGGGACGCTTATAGGACACAATGCATAGCCTTGACGAGGGTTCTGAAGCGGTGTAAGCTGCTGTCAACCGTAAGAATCCAAGGAGATTAGCTCGATGAGTACAGCCGGCACGCGACGCTTCTGGACGGCGGGAAGTGACGATATGGCAGCCGAGGGGGCCGGGTGCTTAGGCGGTGGATCATAGATTGAGCGCTGAGCGCTGAGCGAGTACCACACCTATGAGCTACTTTACGTTGAGTTTTCTTGCTGCGGCAGATGCAGTGTTCACCAATGCTTCGGATGTCTCTGATTACTCTTGGATAAAGATCGTTCCCGTAGTTATCTCAACACTTGCCCTGGCGGTATCTGGGGCGTCATTGCTGATCACGGCCTACTACCAGTATTTCGGAAAGCCCAAGCTTCGCTGCCTGCTCAGTCATAATGCAAAATGTTTCGCTAGTTACAATGGCACTCTAGGTTTCACGACTGGGGTCACAATCTTCAATGCGGGCGCTCAATATGGCTCGGTTTATAGAATTGAGGCTGAGTTGCGGCATGCCAATAAGATTCATTCCGCGCACCTTCGCTGGCATATGTTTGTGGAACCAAAGAACGCTGGATCTACTGGCCTGCAATTTCAGCCGCACGACGAATTTGCCGGCTGGGCCGATACGCTCGTTATTCCAAATCGGTCCGCGGTTTATAAGCGCGTTCTGTTTCGCAGTAGAGAACCCTTTGAGCTTGTGCCCGGAAGGTACGATGTGTACTTCGAAATCTTCCAGGGAGTCGAGGAGGCCCCCAGTTGCAAATCCGCGACGTCATTTTCTATTTCTGAGCAACTAGCCGCAGAGTTTCTAGAGACAAAATCTGATCCTGAAACGCGTGTATCAGCACGTTCTATTACGTTCCCCTTAGGTAACTATGTTTGAAGCGACTGCGATCGTTATTATGATAGTGCAAGGGCCGCATTTGTCAAACCGTGAACGCCGCCCAACCCGAGGCCTCAAGCGGACGCCTGACGGCGCCGCTTAGGCCCCGAACGTTATGTGTTCAGACTTACTGGTAGGTCCAGGATGAATACGCACCAAGTAGCAATTCGCAATATACCCCTTGAATTTAGAGAGGAGATCCACGCTCACCTGCGCTTGTTCGCATTGACGATTGCTGTAGATCATGGCGAGGACTCCTACACTTGTGCAGGGACCCTATGCCAGGTCGGTAATATCCGAGGTATAGCTACAGCAAAACACGTTTGGGAGCAGCTAAGCACAGAGACAAGTTTCTATGGGCTTGCAGGCCAAGCACACGTTGCGCTTCGTCCCGATTTGGTGCAGCCTTGGATTCCGCCGACCTCAGGAACCCTGCCGAACACAGATGCTCAGGTCCCCGACTTGGCATTTCTGCGGCTGTTCGATCACGAGTGTACCGCCCTGGAGGCTTATGGTAAGTCATTTTTCTCGCTTGACCGGCGCCTCGCGGATCCTGGCTCGACACTCTATGAGGAGGAGGGCTACTGGGCGGTGTGCGGAGCACCTCAGACACTCATAGCTCTGGAACGCAGAAGCTTTCCAAGCTTAGTCTACGGTACGTATGTTCAACAACGCCTCGAATTTGACTCCTGGGACTATCTTAACATCGCTCTCGATCTCGACGAGAATCCAGATCTCCCTTCGTCATTCGGCGGCGTCAGCGGAGGAGGGGTCTGGCGCACGCGATTTGGAACCGATGAAGCAGCAACAAGATTTGAGATCGCGAACCGTTACCGTGACATATTCTGGGTTGGTGTTATCTTTTATCAGACCTCTCTTGAGGGCCGGAGTCTAATTGCTCATGGTCCACGCTCTATCTACCAGCGGCTCTACGAGGGAGTATCGAATGAGTTTGTCACATAACCCGGCTGCTCCAGCGGACCAGAAAGCTCAGCTTCCTGGCCGCTGAGCAGCAGAGGCGTTAGGCGATCGGAGATTTCTCTATGAAGCGCAACAGTGGAAGAGTGCCACCGAAGCCGGTCTCTCCACCGGAAGGCAACTACTCTATTAACAAGGCTCTTCAAATGGTAGGTGAGACGGTAGCCTCTGTCGATATAGGGCATCAAAAGCGAAATCCCAAGGTTCATCAGAGCGAACTCATCGTAATCCACAGCGAACATCCTTGACAAGCCCGACGAGTTCCACACAGATTTCATGCTTTAGTGGTATCCGTGATTTGTCAACGTAACAAGAACTTCGTTGCTAGCTTCTAGGAGCAAGCCTGAACCATGCGAGAAGAGGTCGTGTCGTTGGAATTCGTTCTGACAGAACATCATGAACGCTGGGTTAAGCGTGCGTGTCAAAAATACAGGCGCCCTCGAGAGTATTGGCGAGAACTTATCCGCCGTCGCGTGCTCGGCGATCTTGTAGTCCACTAAACTCAGAATTAATGGAGGCCATCATGACTGCTGCTTCCGAGATTCAGGCCCTCATTAAGGATCAATTCCCGACTATATTCGGTAATCAGCCGACAATTCCTCTTGAAGCTTTCTTGAAGGGCTACAACGCACTCGTGGACTACAGCATGAAGGCGGCGGAGCCACAACTCAAACAGGAAACCTCTAAATATCAGTGGACTCTGCTTCTACCTCTCTAGCACTCCTTGTGATAGTGCTCTTCAGCATAGGCAAAATAAGGATCGGTGGAGCGACAGTTACTGTGGATCGGACCGCGCTGCTATGGTACTCCTCGTTTGTCATCGCATTACTACTAACGTTCCTTGCCAGAGCAGCTCTCGATATGAAGCGTGCGTCATTGGCTCGTTGGAAGGACTCCAATGTAAGCTCGGAGCTCCAGGAGCTTGTAAATATAGGGTGGTCCAAACGAATGCTAGAAGAATATTTCTGGCAAGAATTATCTCGGTACATTGGCGAAAGATACGCAATCTACGAGGACGCCAAATCGCGCAACAATGAGTCCGCAAGTCAACTCCAAGGTATAGACGTTCCTGTATTAAAGATCGATTTAGATAAAATGCGTAAGCTTGATGATTTCAAGGGTCTTGTCGAGCGCCACGAGGCTTTTCTTAAAACTTGTTTTGAGCTATTCGACAAGGACGCGAGTTGTTTCGTGGATAAGGTTGAAGAGTATGACCACCTTCACAGCTCTGGACAATCAGATCAGATAGACCGTAACTTGAGGGTCTCAGAGCTCTTCGATTCACTCCTGTGCCCTTGGTTTGACGCGCGACATGATCTTGCCTTCGAACGCCTTAATAATGAGCTAGGAGGTAAGAATCAACTGCCAGAGCAGTTAATGCTTCAGGCGCAGCTAGACGTATTGCACGAGACGAATCAGATTCGCCGCCTGTACGTGCTCCTAGAGCTTGGATTGCCAACCGTCTTTGCATGTAGCGTACTGATATATGTTTGGTATGCAATGCCTAAGTAATGGACCAGTGCTGTTCAAAGCCATGGCGCCCAACCCAGACTGCTTCAGCGGACCAGAAAGCTCCGCTTTCCGCCCGCTGAGCAGCAAATTCGTTGGCCGACGAACCTAATTGCCTAGGTGGGGCTATGGATAAGGTAGAAGCAGAACTCAACATCCTAATGAGCGAGAAGGAGCACGCTGACAAGCAGATAGGCTCATATCTAGAGCTTCAGGTAAAGGTGCATACATTCATTTTCACGGCGGCAGCTGCTGCTGCGGCTGGCTGGATTTTTGCCCGGAAAGAGGGCGATCTCTCTTCACCGGAGGTTCGCAGTGCTGCGGTGCTTGTGCTAGCATTTCTAGGCAGCTTCGCGATCTTACAAGGCATAATCGTTTACGGCATTGTGCTGGGTTACATTCGCTACAAGAATAAGGTCGTCGGAAATCGAATAAAAGACTTGCTCGGATTGGACCGAAATCCATTGATGGCGCTTCAGGCCATAGCCTCATCCTCTTCGAATCGCATCGTCATGACGTCGTCAATCTTTGGAGGAGTGTTTCTCCTCGGCATCTCTGGCGGACTTCTTGGGTATGCCTTCTTATTGTGGCAAGACGCAAGGGCTCGAAATGGCCTATTGCTCGGCGGCCTGCTAGTTTGTGCAATCCTTTGGCTTGGTATTCTCATATCTGGTCTTGGGCTTGTCAGATCTATGGGTGTTCTTCAAAGAGAAGCTAAGAGCGAAAGGGTTAGAGTCGCGTTTCCACCGGCTGATGGCGATGACTTTGCGCAGCACCTCGTCGCCGCTCATCAACCCTTCTTTGAGGTGTTCACACAAGCCTCCACAGCAGCTAATAACGTGCTCACCAGGTTAGAGGTCGACCGGACAGACAATATGCAGCTCTATTTGGCGTGTGCCTTCGCGCGTCTCTGTGAGGCCTGCCAAGCCGCGGCATACCTTGCGGCGCGCGGGTTCACACAGGAGACGGCTGTGGAGGTCAGGGTAGCGTTGGAAGCTCTGTTGAAGATGAAGGCGGCTATCGTTAAGCCCGACTTTGCTGAGGACGTGATCAACTCCGATCTCTTTGAACAGCGCAAGCTCGTGAATCTCGTGCTCAACGGAGAAGCTGGCGACCTCACGCCCGAGAACCGGCCAGAGGTGGAAGTTCGGAAAGCCGAGATCGAGCAAGAGATTGCCACACGCAATGCGCGCAAGATCTCGATTGAGGAGATCGCCAGAGAGGTCGACGGCTTGGGCCTTTATCACAACGTTTATCGCCTCACTAGTTCAAACGTCCACGTTTCTCCTCGATCTCTGGGTCAGTACCTGAGGCTCCATCCAGAGACAGGGCACCCCGAACAAGTTGTATACGGACCCTCAGACGCATACGCTGAGATACACGTCTGCACAGTTACCGAGTTCCTTCTCATAGCCATTTCTCTGCTTGAGCGGCATCGACAAATTCCGCCCCCCGCCGACTTCGCAGCCATTGGCGCGGCATTCCGCTCACTGTCGCCCGAGTGGCCAAGTTCTTGAAGCATGTCGCCGCCCTCCGATCGCGGACGGAACTGGCCGCTTCGTGCCGATGTCCCCCAATCGGTGCCTATTCGAGAAGATGGCCCTCCGTTGAACGATAGCGTGTTAGCTGCTTGGCACCTCCGCTACGCTCCAAACAGCTTGGAGCCTCATCTGTGTCCAGAGCGGACGTGGTATAACTCGAGCCAGCTTGGCGCCTCCGCTACGCTCTGGCACCAAACTGGCACTTGCGTGTATCGGCACGTCTAGCCATGGCTCGGTGCTCGCGGTAGAATTGGAGCAGCCGCTGTAGAGAAGAAGCTGCATACAAATATCGCAACGTATCGGTGGTGCGGCCAACCCGGAGCCTCAACCGGACGGATACCGCGCTGTCGCGCGGCACCGCCTGTTAGGGCCCATCAACGGTTGGCCGAAGAGGCTTAAGCTGTTTGGCTTAAGAAAGCGGGATCATGCAATGAGCGCTAAGCAAGGCCGCAATGATCAGCCTGAATCGCAAGGGCGAAATGAGCATGAGACGTCCTCTAAGCCGCAACATGAACCGACATACAAACCGCCTCGGAATCTGGAATGCGACCTGATCACCGCGGATGGTGCCTGGATTCGAACTGAGACCTGCCACCTGCCGCGCTCGGCCCTCCTGATGCTGGTCTCGGGACCGCCCGTTCTGACGGCACCCCGTCTCTCCCCCTTGTACCGGAGCAAGAGGCGGCGCGCACCTTGAATTATATGGGCGTCGTGGGCCCCTCCACGGCGGCCGAACGAAAACGGACGAGAAAGGAGCATGTCATGCGCAGATTCCTCCCACTGGCGAAGGTCCTCCTGGTAGCGGCGGTCGCGGCCGGGTCGCCGCTCGCGACGGTCAGCACGACGCATCAGGTCGCAGTGCCCAGCATCGTGAGCACTCCCTCTCTGCTCTGCATCCTGCCGCAGTGCGACGGCCCCTACTGCCGGGCGAGCAACGGCTGCTTGGTCTGCTGTACGCACTGACCGGCCGACCGGGGCGACTGCATCACCACCTGACCGGCGCCATGGTGAGGGCCGCGGGAATTGGCGGCGCTCACGAGGGACCGGTTGGCCGTGCGGTCGCCCCACAGGACTGGGTGCCAGGACTGGGTGCCAGGCGCGGGCCTCGGCTTCCGCGTAGAGCGTGCCTGTTGTTTTCGTATGGTATGCTTTTTTGGAGCGATCAGGATCGACAGGCAAAGGCAGGGGGTCCGCGGTATGCCTGCAAGGTCCCCCAAGGGAGGCAAGAGGATGCAAGCGCGACGGATCGCCGTCTGGAACCCCAAGGGCGGAGTCGGCAAGACGAGCGTCGCGGTCAACCTGGCGGCCGTGCTGGCTGAGAACGGATTGCCGGTGCTCCTGGTCGACCTCGATCCCCAGGGTAGCGCCACGCAATGGTGCGGCGGCGAGCGCGAGGCGGAGCCGGGGAAGGCCCTCCTCGCCGCGCTCCTCGCGGGCGGGACGCTCGACGCGATCGCGCGCCCCAGCGCGGTCCGCGGTCTCGACGTGGTCGGGTCGGGGCCGGGGATGTACGACGCGGAGCGGCATCTCGCGCTCGAGCCGATCGCTCCGGACACCCGCCTGCGGGGACTCCTCGAAACCGCGGGCGCGCGCTGGAAGGTCGTCCTCGTCGACTGCCCGCCGCAGATGGGGCGGCTGGTCACCAACGCGCTCGCGGCCTGCGGCGAGGTGCTGGTGCCGATCGCCGATGCGATGTCGCTTGCCGGCCTCGGCACCCTCGTCCAGACGGTCGCCGCCGTCCGGCACCACGTCAACCCGGAGCTGCGGATCGGGGGCTTCATCCTGAGCCGGGAGCGCGAGCGGCTGCGGGTGGCGCGCGACATCCGCAAGGCGCTGGGCGATGGCTTCGGCGAACTGGTGTTCGGCCCCTCGATCCACGAATGTGTCGCGGTCATGGAGGCCCCTTCTCATGGCGAGCCGGTGACCCGCTACGCGCCGCGATCGCGGGCGGCGGACGACTATCGGGCCCTGGCCGCCGAGGTGTTCGCTCGGGAGGTGACGCATGGCTAACAAGCCCGCTCTGGGCAAGAGCTTCGATTTGAAGAGCGTGCTCCCCGAGGCGCAGGCGGTGCTGGCGCCCCCGGAGCCGGAGGCGCCGGCCAAGAAGGCCGCTCGCCCCGCAGCGTCGCGCGCAGAGCCCGCGGGCAAGCCCGACGCGCGGGTGGTCCTCGAAACCATTCCGGCGCAGGTGCCGGCCCCGCTCCTCGAGAAGGCGCGGAGACAAGCCGCCCGGACAGGGTGCACTCTGAGCGCCCTCGTCACCGAGGCGCTCGCGGAGCACCTCGCGCATCGTAAGGCGGCGAGAAAAAGGAGAAGGAAAATCGTCCTGGTGCGGGTGCGGCGCCTCGACTGACGCAGAGCTCCCCTCGACAGAGACGTCCTGCCGTCCCCGATCTCGACGTACCCGTCTAGCGCAGGATCTCGACGTACCCCTCCGTTCCATGCACGCGGATCCGCTGCCCATCCCGGATCAGACGGGTGGCATGCTCCACCCCCACGACGGCCGGCAAGCCGTACTCCCGCGCGATCACCGCGCCATGGGTCATCAGGCCCCCCACCTCCGTCACCAGGCCCTTGATCGCGACGAACAGGGGCGTCCAACTGGGGTCCGTGTAGGCGGTGACCAGGATGTCTCCCGGTTCGAGGTCGGCTTCCGCCATGTCCAGGACGACGCGGGCCCGCCCCTCGACGGTCCCGGCGGAAACCGGCAAGCCGGCCAGCGCGCCGGCCGGCAAGTCGTCGCGCCGGTACGACCCGGCGACGGCCTCGCCGTCCGACGTGAGCACCCGGGGCGGCGTGAGCGATTGATACGACCTGAAGGCGTCCTTGCGCTGGCGGATGAGCTGGTCGTCCACCTGGCCCGTGCGCACGACCTCTTGGAGCTCCTGAAACCGAAGGTAGAAGATGTCTTCCTTCTCACGCAGCACATGGGCCTGCACGAGGCGCTCGGCCTCTTTCAGCAGGGCCTGCTTGTAGACGAAGTAGCGGCTGACCATGCCGTACTTCGGGTACTCCCGGTACCCGGCGAAGGTCCGGACCCGATCGATCATCCGCTTGGTCTCGTCGGCTTTCTGCTGTCCGCCGGGTAAGTCCCGCAACCGCGCCAGCAGATCCTCTTCCTTCTCCCTGGCCTCCTGCCGTCCTCGCTCGAAGCGCCGCTCGGCCTCGCCCGGCCCGAAGCTCTTGACGTGGCCGAGAATCATGGGCACGACCATGGTGGGGCGTTCGCTCCAGCGCGGTCTCGTGATGTCGATCTCGCCCACGCAGCGCATGCCGTACTTGTCGAGCCAGGCCCGGATCGCGTCTCGCGCTTCCCGCCCGCCCGCGAGCCTGGGCAGCTCGTCCAGGAAGCCCTCGTCCTCGACTTGCTCGAGAAAAGCCACCACGTCCGGATGCGGGCGGATCACGTCCGCGACGTCGAGGAGCGCCAGCCCCATCTCCGACGTGACGTTATGGGGGGCGGACTGCGCGAGCGTGTCGGCCGCGTTTTTCTCGCCCAGCCACGCCTGCAGATGCTCGTTGAGCCACCACGTGGCCTCCATCCCCGCCATGACCACCTGCAGGCTCCGCGGATCGACCTGGCGCCTCCGCTCCTGGAGGTCTTCCAGGATGAAGTCGAGCAGCGCCGGCCCGGACTTGGTCTGGATGTCGCGCTTCACCGCGGCGATGGAGGCCTGGCTGCGCTCGATCAGCTCGGCGACGATGGCCGGATCGGTCTCGATCGAGGCAGCCCCGGCGCCGGGCGGCGTCCAAGCGGGACCCGCGTCCGGAAGCGACGGAATGAAGTCGCCGCGGTCGAGGAGGGTCTGCAGCGCGTCCCCGATCAATGGGTCGGACCTCCCGAGCATCGCCAGGAGGCCCGGGCGGCTCGAAGGCGTTGCCAGGATCTGCGTGACGTCGACGAACAGCCTCCCTCCGGCCTCGGCCATGGGCCGCGGGGTCGTCAGTTGCCACACAGAGAGGCCCAGGGGCTTCATGGGGTCGGTCATCATTTGCTGATGACCGACGGAGACGTAGACGTGGTTCTCCCGGTCGCCGGCCTCGGGGATGGGGAACAGCGTGGTGATCGGCCGGCTCTGGACGATCTGGAAGTCATCATCGACGAGACACCACTCGATGTCCTGAGGACTCCCGAAGTGCGCTTCGATCCGCCGGCCCAACTGCGCGAGCCGCACGGCCTGTGAATCCGTCAGCGCCGGCTGCTCCTGCTGCTTGGTGGCGATCACCTTGGCAACGACCTCGCCGTCCCGCACCTTGTAGACGTCCGCGTTCACCAAGCCGGAGGCCAGGGCCTCGCCGAGACCGAAGCCGGCCTCCACGGAGGCGACCTTCCGGTTGCCCGTGACGGGGTCGGCCGTGAACAGGACGCCGGCCGCCCGCGGGAAGACCATCCGCTGCACGACCACGGCCATGTGGACCTTCCGGGGGTCGAAGCCGTTCCGCAGGCGGTAGGTCACGGCCCGCTCGGTGAAGAGCGAGGCCCAGCACCGGCTGACGTGCTGGAGGATCGCCGCCGGCCCCACGACGTTCAGGTAGGTGTCGTGCTGGCCCGCGAAGGAGGCCGTCGGCAAGTCCTCCGCCGTCGCACTGGATCGGACGGCATAAGCGGCTTGGGCCTGCTCGCCGAGCCGGACGAGCGGGCGGAGCCGGCGGGTAATCGCCGCCGCCAGATCGTCAGGGATGGGGATCTCTTCGAGGGTCCGGCGGACCTCCGCGCTGAGCGTGCGGATCGACTCCCGGTCGTCTGGCTTCAGACGCGACAGCCGATCGAGCCGATCATTGATTGCCGGGATCGACGGCGTTTCCGCCAGGATCCGCCGGAAGGCGTCCGTCGTCACGCAAAAGCCAGCCGGCACGCGGAGGCCCTCGAGCCGCGAAAGCTCCCCCAGGTTCGCGCCCTTGCCGCCGGCGACCGCGACCTGCGTTTGATCGATCTCCTGGAAATCCAACACGTAGCAGCCCATCCGCTCCTTCCCTTGTGTGCTCTCTAACAATGCCTGCATGTCGCTCCTTCCATTCCTGGAGGTTCCTGCCTCAGCCAGAGGGTCTGGCCTCGGCCGGCGACTATGCGGCACGGCCCGGGTCTTGCCGCAAGCCCCCCGGCGCGCTATATTTTGAGAGTGGGAAGGAGGGGGTACTCCCTCTTACCGCCCCCCGAACGGCCCAACAGGAGCCAGGGACTTCCGGAACCTTTCTACTCGCTGCGCAGCACGCTCGCCGGATCGAGGCGGGCGGCGCGGAGGGCGGGCACCAGGCTGGCCACGAGCGCCGTCACCGCGAGGAGGAGCGCCACCACCCCGTAGGTGGCTGGGTCCGTGGTTCCGATACCAAAGACGAGGCCCGCGAGGAACCGTCCAAGCCAGAGGGCGGCGAGCGCACCGCAGAGGACTCCGACCGCGATGAGCGCCAGCCCCTGGCTCAGCACCGAGCGCATGACCTGCCTGGCCTGCGCGCCGAGCGCCATCCGGATGCCGATCTCCTGCCGCCGCTGCACCACCATGTAGCTGATCACGGCATAGAGGCCCAGCGCCGCGAGCACCAGCGACAGCACGGAAAAGACGCCGAAGAGCGCCATGCCGAGCCGGCGCGCGGCGAGCCCCGCGGCCACCACGTCCTCCAGGGTGCGCACGTCAGCCACCGGCATGTTGCGGTCCAGCGCGGCCACCACCCGGCGCAGCGAAGGCACGATGCCGTGTGGATCTCCGGTCGTCCGCACGACGAGATAGGCCCAGTCCGCCGGACGCTGCGCGTACGGAATGTAGATCGCCGGCCTCGCCGGTTGATGGAGCGCCTGCTCCCGGACGTTTCCGACCACGCCGACGATCTCCTGCATGCCGCTGGTGTCCCACCTGAAGTCGACGTGCTTGCCGAGCGGGCTCTCGCCGGGGAAATAGCGCTGCGCCAAGGCCTGATTGACGACGACCACCCGCGGCGCGCTCGCGATGTCGCGCTCGCTGAAGACGCGTCCGGCGAGGAGCGGGATGCGCAGCGCCTCGAAATAGCCCGGCGAGGCGATCCGCTTCTCGGCGAAGGGCTCTTTGCCGCGCGGATACTCGCGCCCCTCGATGGCGAACCCCCCGTTGGCCCCTCCGCCGAGAGGGATGTCGCTGACCAGGGCTGCGGTCTGGACGCCCGGGAGCGCCTGCGTGCGCTCGCGCACCTCGCGGAAGAAGGCGGCCTGCTGTTGCGCTTGCGGGTAGCGGCTGGACGGCAGGAGGAGATAGCTGCTGATCACGCGCTCGGCGTCGAAACCCTTGTCGACGGCGAGCAGCCGGTCGAGGCTGCGCAGGAGCAGGCCGGCGCCAATGAGCAGGGCGAACGAGAGCGCCACCTCGGCCACGATGAGCGTGCCGCGCAGACGCTCGCGAGCCGGCCCGCCGGCAGTCCCCCGCGCGCCTTCTTTCATCACCTCGGCCAAGTCCGCCCGCGAGGCGCGCAGCGCAGGGAGGAGGCCGAAGAGCAGCCCCGTGAAGAAGGACAAGGCCAGCGCGAAACCCAGGATCTTCGCATCGACCGTGGCCTCGGCGAGCCGCGGCACGCTGCCCGGGCCGAGCGCGCGCAGACCCGCCACGCCGGCCCAGGCCACGAGCACACCGGTGCCGCCGCCAACGAGCGCCAGCAGCAGGCTCTCGACCAGCAACTGCCGCACGAGGCGCCCGCGCGCCGCGCCGAGCGCCGCCCGGACAGCGATCTCCCGCCGCCGCACCGCCGCGCGCGCGAGCAGCAGGTTCGCCACGTTGGTGCACGCGATGAGGAGCACCATGGCCACGGCGCCGGCGAGGGCGATGAGGAGGGGCCGCGCATTGCCGATCACGAGGCGCTCCAGGGGGACGAGACTGACGTCCTGGTCCGTCCCTACGGCCTCCTTGAGCCCGCGAGCGAAGGACACGGTCCGCTCCTTGGCCTGCGTGAGGCCGAGCCCGGGGCGCAAGCGCCCGAGCACGTCCAGGAATTGCATGTCGCGCGGCGCGTTTTTTTCCGCGTCGAGCCGCAGGTTCATCCACAGGTCGAGCTTCTGCGCGGCGGCCAGGGCGGTCGGCACGGTCGAGCGCCGGCCCGGGGGGATGATCCCGATGACGGTGTACGGCTGCTCTCCCAGCGTGAGGGTCCGGCCGAGGATGCGCGGATCGCCGCCGAAGCGGCGCCGCCACAGCGCTTCGCTCAGCATCACCACGCGCTCGGTGCCGGGCAGATCCTCGGCCGGCGTGAACAGACGCCCGACGCGCGGCTCGACGCCCAGCATCCGCGGCACGCTCGCCGACATCCGGCCGACCTGGAGCATCTCCGGCTCCCCCGCGCCGGTCAGCGTGTACGTCGTCCGCCAGTACACGCCGAGGCCGGCAAAGACCTGCGTATCCCGCTTCCAGTCGAGATACTGGGGAAACGAGAACGGATTCTGGCCGGGGCCGTAGACCGCAACCAGGCGCTCGGCCTCTGGATAGGGCAGTGGCCGGAGCAGGGCGGCATCGATCACGCTGAAGATCGCCGTGGTGGCACCGATGCCGAGCGCGAGCACCAGCACCACGGCCAGGGTGAAGCCGGGCGCCTTCCACAGCCTGCGCAATCCATAGCGGATGTCCTGGAGCAAGTCGCTCATGGCCTGGGTCCTCTTGAAGCGGCGGAGCTTGCGGGTGTCGTGAGCGCGCAGCCAGCGCGCCACCTTGTCGGGATCGCCGAACCGGGCGAGGGCCTCCTCGCGGGCGGCGGCGGGCGGCAGACCGGCGGCGAGAAAGTCGCGCTCCCGCATCTCGAGGTGGAAGCGCAGCTCGTCGTCGACGTCCGCTGCGATGTCCGGTCCCCAGAAGCGCAGATAGCGGCGCCAGCGGGGCTGCTCCTGCATGTCAGACGACCGACGGCTCGGCTTCGAGCACGCAGATGACGGCGCGAGCGAAGCGCATCCATGACGAGGCGTCGGCGCGCAGGTGCTGCCGGCCTTCGCGCGTGATCGCGTAGAAGCGCGCGCGGCGGTTGTTTTCTGAAAGCCCCCACCGCGACTCGACGAAGGCGCGGTCCTCCAGGCGCCGCAGCGCCGGATAGAGCGAGCCCTCCTCGATCTGCACCACGTCGCCGGTGACGTCCTGGATCCAGTGCACGATGCCGTAGCCGTGCCGCTCCTCCGCAGCGAGCGCCTTCAGGATCAGCAGTCCGAGTGTGCCTTGTAAGAGATCTCCTGGCTCACGTCCCATCGCAGGCCCTCCATCGCCTGCGGAGACGGTACCGCACCTTCCCATAGTCTTGCAAGGGGGAGAGGGCCCGGGGGCCGGCGGGGCTCCCTATGCATCGAGACATCGCTCCGGGACGCCGACTCATCGCCCCGATGGCATTGACGCGAATGCAATTCAGAGGTAGCCTATGACTAAGTTGAAACGGAGGAATGAGATAGGAGATATCAACGCCGTCTCGCCGTCATGCCGCCAAGCCTGGGAGTTGCCGGGATGGCTGGGTGAGGCTGGGACGAGTGGACGGTGAATCTAAGGCCGACTTCTCGAGGGGAACACATATCTGCCCGGGGGAAGACAGGTGCCTGAGGTTTCTGGCCGGGCAAAGTTCCTAATCTTTGCGCTGCCGTCAACCGGGTAATGCCATGATCCACGTCAACCGCGACAGGGTGCCACGTCCATGGGTATTCGATCTTCAGAAGCCCTCGCCTGCTGCGCAGGAACTCGCTGAAGCGATCAAGTTCTACAGGGACGGGCACCGGCAGCGTCGCTTCATGTTCAAGGCGTACCAGCGTCCGGAAGTCAAACAGGCGCTCACCGAATTGTTCCACGGGAAATGCGCCTACTGCGAAGCAAGGGTCACCACGACCGCTCCAGTAGACATCGAAATGTACCGCCCCAAGGGCGGCGTTCTCGAACGTCCCGAGCATCCGGGCTACTGGTGGCTGGCAATGGTCTGGGAAAACCTGTTGGCGAGTTGCGCGGACTGCAATCGAGTGCGCGACCACGACGGCATCAAGTCGGGCAAGGCGAACCGCTTTCCTCTCGAGGATGAAGTCGCACGCGCGTTCGATCCTGCCGATGACTTGAGTCGCGAAGCACCGCTGTTGCTGGATCCCTGCACGGACTTCCCAGAAGACCATCTGGTCTTCGGCGCGGAAGGCACCGTCGTCAGCGACACGAAGCGTGGCCAGACGACGATTACCGTGCTTGGCCTCAACCGCCCCGCGTTGGTGGCAGCTCGGCAAGCCGTCGCGCACACGATCCTCGTGCATATCAAACGCATCGACATGCTGATCAAGAAGGCGCCAAAAGGAACGGATCAAATCGCGGACGAGATCACGCATCTTAGAGAGCTCACGGAGGACCGTGAGGAATTCGCGGCGCTGAAGCGACAGCTGATTAAACCCGCGATGGACCGGTGGATCGGCAAGGCTCAAACCGCGACCGCGTCGTTTACCGCACCCACCCCGAAAATCAGCGCGTCGCGCAAACGGACCGCACGTAGGTCGTTCGAGCAGTACCAAGTGGCACAGTCGACCTACTCGCTGAAGGACGATGCCGGGCGCGCGAAGTACCGCGAACAGCGCAGGTTCATCGAACGGATTGCCATCCGCGACATCAAGGCGATTCGAGAGGTCGATCTCGATCTGACCAGCTCAACCGGCCGGACGCCGTGGCTGATGCTGCTCGGTGAAAACGGTACGGGGAAAAGCACGGTGCTGCAGGCAACCGCTCTCGTGCTGCTCGGCGCCGAGGCATTCATCAAGCTCGCCATGAACCGCGGCGTCAACCCGACGCCGTTCGTTCGGTACGGACAGCCGTCGGGCAGCATCAGCGTGCAGTTGAGCGGGTTCCCGAAGCCGCACGTGCTTGTGTTCCGCGAAAACGCCGTGGACTTCACGAGCCCGACTGGCGAGCAGTCGTCGATACTATTCTCGGGCTCCAGCCATGAGGTGCAGGGAGCGGGCTGGCTTCCCCAGATTCTGCTCCTCGGGTATGGCGCGACGCGCCTCCTTCCTCGCCAGGTGCCCGGCCAGGTCGCGCCGCCCGATACGGCACTGCAAGACGGTGAATTCTCTCGCGTCGACAATCTGTTCGATCCATTCGCCCCATTGATCGACGCGGAGCGATGGCTGCTGAAGCTTGACCAAAAGAGTTTCGACGACATCGCGCCCATCCTGCGCGACCTGATGCCGCTTCCGCCAGACGCAGAGCTCGTTCCCGACGGAGACCGCGTGGTGGTCGTTGTGCATGGGGCGCGCGTGCCGCTGCGCCAGTTGAGCGACGGTTATCAGAGTGTCGTCGTCATGACCGTGGACATTCTGCAAGTGGCGCTGCGGATCTGGCCCAACCTGCGGGACGCCGAAGGGGCTGTGCTCCTCGACGAGATTGGAGCGCACCTGCACCCGACGTGGAAAATGCGCGCGGTCACGTCGCTGAGAAAGACGCTGCCTGGAATGCAATTTCTCGTCACCACGCACGATCCGCTGTGCCTGCGCGGGCTTGGGAAGGGAGAAGTCGCGGTGATGCGCCGCGGCGACGACTCGCAAGTATTTTCGCTGACAGGCCTGCCCTCACCTGGCGACTTCCGTGTCGATCAACTGCTGACGTCCGACTTTTTCGGCCTGAGCTCTACGGTCGATCCCGACGTCGAGGCCCTGTTCGACGAGTACTACGCGCTGCTCGTGCTGAGAGATCGGAACGCCGAACAAACGGCGCGGCTAGACACGCTGCAGAACGAATTGAAAAGCCGGCGCCATTTCGGTTCCACGCTGCGTGAAAATCTCATGTATGAAGCGGTCGATCGGCTCGTGGCACAACATCGGGTACATCCAAAGCTTCGCATTGAGGATCTCAAGGAAGAAGCCGTCGCCGAAGTCTCGAAGATCTGGAACGAGAGCTAGCCGTGATCAAGATCAACCGCGGCCATCAGCCCCCGGGCCTGAAGGTGTATACCAGCAAATCGGTCAAGGCGCTTGATGGTGTCACGAAAGTCACCAAGGCCGAGCAGGAACTGGAAAGGGCAATTGCCTTCTTCATGGATCCGAACCGGTTCAGCAACGAAAAGAAACTGACCAGAGACACGTTTACGTTCGCCGTGTACAAGGACCCCGAAATCCAAGAGAAGCTGGCGGCTGTTTTCGGGACGAAGTGCGCGTACTGCGAAACAGACTTTGGTCCCGTGACGCCGAAAGACATCGAGCACTTCAGGCCGAAGTCTGAGATTACCGCCGGCCGCACGACGCTCATTCCCGGCTATTTCTGGCTGGCCGGCGAGTGGGACAATCTGCTAGTTTCCTGCCCAGACTGCAACCGCGGGCGCAAACACGAAGTGCCGGGTCAGCCAGAGAAAACGACCCTGGGAAAGGAGACACAGTTCCCGCTCTCCGACGAACAGCACCGGGCCCGCAACCGCGCACCGCTGGTAAACGAAGAGACGGTGCGATTGCTACTCAATCCCTGCGGCAACGATGAACCCGAAAAACATCTGATGTTTGATGATCAGGGGCTTATCCACCCTCGCCCGGACGCGAACAATGTCCCGAGCGGGGCGGGGACGATGTCAATTGCCGTGTACGCCCTGCGGCGCAAGCCGCTCGTCGAGAACAGACTCAAGGAGCTCAACAGGTTTCGCCTGCTGTTCGAGAACCTGAATCACCTTGTCAAGAATCACAATGACCTGAGGTCCCTCGGCGCTTCGCAGGCGATGCTCGACAACAACGGCGCGCAGATCGCAAGAGTGAAAAGCGCGATGGTCGAGATGCTGGGACCCAAGGGGCAATACCTGGCGATGCTGCGCGATTGGATACGAAGAGCGAAGGCGAATGGTGAGTGCGCTCTTCTCGAGCAGTTCGGTATCGATCTCACCACGCTAATTCCGTAGGTGCTGCAGCTTGTCGAGATTACGCACGACATAGATCCCTTTCACCAGATCGCCTTCGGATGAGGAGGCGGATCACTACCCGAAACTGAAGTCTACGAGTGGCAGGAAAGGTGCCAGCCGAAGATTAGGGACGTGACGTGAGTTGAGCCCCCGGAAGGCCTCAGTGAGGCTCTTCGGGCTCGGTAGAGCACGACTCACCGTGCCAATCAGACCTTCCCCACGGCCAAGCTCCAGGTTGCGGGCGGCGATGTGTACGTCAACACGATCGGCAACGGCCTGATCCTCAGATCCCCCAATGGGAGCTGCTTCCGAGTGAGCGTGAGCAATGCGGGAGCGTTGAGCGCTGTGGCGGCCGGGTGTCCTTGACAGGCGCACCTAGGCCAGCGGCGGCGGTATACTTCACTTGCAGTCGGAATCGGGACCTATTGGACGACAGACTACTGCGAATCGCAACCTTAGGAGAATCCCATGTCTGGCTCGGAATTTGTCTATGTCACCTACATCCGCACAACACCCGAGAAGCTGTGGCATGCGCTCACAACGCCCGAGATCATAAAGCAGTATCGGTTCGGAATGAGCGTCGAAAGCGAATGGAAGGTTGGCTCCATGTGGAGAATGTATGCTGACGGAAGCCTCATGGACTCGGGCGAGATTCTCGAGAGCGTTGCGCAGAAGCGGCTGGTGATGAGTTGGCTCAATGAATGGAAGCCCGAATTCAAGGCGGAGGGGAGCTCCCGTTGCGTCTACGAGATCGAGCCCGCGGGGGCGTCCGCGAAGCTCACACTCACTCATTCGATGGAACGGCCGGGCTCCAACTTCATCGCCGCTGTGTCGGAGGGTTGGCCGATGGTCATGTCGAATCTCAAGTCGCTGCTTGAAACAGGGGATGTCGCTCTCGTCTATCATCGCGGTCACGGAGATTGACCATGGTAAAGGGATATGGCGCCCGTGCCATCTTGGGCGGCGACACGCCGCCCCGAGGAGGAGAAAAGCAGGCGCTGCTGCACAGGTGCCAGGCACTTATTCAAGCGCCGCGCCCGAGTCTCGGCCCGCTCCAGGTTCCTTGCTCACCGCAGGCGACCAGGCCGCCGCAGGGTGCCCGGCCTCGGTCGATCCCCCGGGCGGCGAGCCGTCCGGGGGAGGGGGCGCCTGGGAGCGCCGTTGCTAGAGGGTCTCAGATCGAGCCGTGAGACGTCATTTCGGACAGGGCATGCTGTTCGGAATGCATCTGACCTGGCACTGTCCGTTGACTACGGCCGTGCAGCAGTGATCGCCCTGGATGCACAGCACGTTGCAAGCGCAGGTCTGCTGCGCTTCCGTCAGCGTAGGGGTGAAGCCGAGCAGAGCTCCAAGGACCAGCAGGAGGCCGGCGCCTCTCAGGATGTGCTTACGCATGTTGAACTCCTTTCCGAGAAGCCCCGCAGCCCCTCATGGGCCGCGCGGGCGGCGGCGCAACTCATGCACGCCCCGACGGGTGCGGAACGATTGCGCCCAGGATATCTCTATGCATGGAACGCGCCCGATCGAGGCAGATAATTTGATGATTGTAAAAGACTTGTGGAACACTTGCTGGAACGCGTGCACCAGTTGCGGGCCGCCACCTCGCCGCCGCGATCCAACTGGAAGCCGGCGAGCGCTTGCTCTTCCGGGTCGGGCGAACGGATCCTGCTCAGGATCGTGGCCGGACCCAGCGGCGTGATCCCGGGCGGCTTCCACGCGATGCACTACGGCCAGCCGTGCGAGGTCGTACGGCTCGTGCGCGAGTTTCTCAAGAAAGGCAAGGCTGCGGACCGGGCGGCGTGAGATGCGGCCGCAGCCTTCTTCTCCTCGTCGATCCAAAGGTCAGACGGGGCAGTTCTTCGGCGCTGCCGCACAGGTCTTGGTCGTGCTGCCGCAGGTGACCGAGGTCGAGGTCTGGGAGCAAGGACCCGTAGAGCTGGAGCAGAAGAGAGTGCAGGGCCGGTACGGCGGCGGGCACTCGATGGTCTCGGAGCAGGAAGAAGAGGGGCAGGAAGTCGTCACTCCATCGCACTGGACGTAGGTTGCGCCCACGTTACAAGTGGAGTTGCCCGTACAGTTTACGGTCGCTCCATTGGAGCAGTTCTGCATCGCGGTACAGGTCGCGATCGCGCGGGGAGAAGAGAGGAGGGCGGTGACGGCGACGGCGACGGTCAGCAGGATCAGTTTCCTCATGACGGGCTCCTTTCAGGAGATAGAGCTTACAGTATAAACGCTGGCTACCTATTGCTGCTGGCGCTCAGCACCAGCAGGTTGTGTTGGGGCCGAGCGCTGTGTATGTGCATGCCTTGTTGTCGCTGGAGATGATGCCGCTGCCGGCGGCAGCCTGCTCCAGATCCCGCCCTTCGAGGTATGCGAGGGTCTCCCTCGACAGCGAGAGCTTCTTCTTGATGTTTGTCTTTTTCATGTGGCGTCTCTCCTTGGACTTGCCGGGGACCAGCCGCCCGGCCCGGGTAGTTTAACGCCGCCGAGATGCCAGGCACCCGTGCCCCAGGGCGTGGCGAGACGCTAGCGCTTGCCACGCCTCTCGTGGCTCACCAGATGATCCTGAACGCGGTTTTCTCTACGGCCCCGCTCGGTGTCTATACTGATGGTCTCAGGGAGGATGACGATGCGGACCGGCATGGCTGATCGGAAGACGATCGAAGCGACGATTCGGGCCTACGCTGCGGCGTGGGCGGCCGGCGATCGGGCGGCGTGGCTCGACACGTTTGCGGAGTCTGCCACGCAGGAAGACCCCGTTGGATCGCGCGTGCGGCGGGGGCGGGCGGAGATCGGCGAGTTCTGGGACACCGCGATGGCCGCATTCGACTCGATTGAGATCGTTCCTCGGAATATCTTCGTAGTGGGCGACGAAGCCGCGATGGAGTGGACGATCAATGCCGTCACTGCGCGAGGCGGCGTCACGTTCGGTGGCGTCGATGTGTTCACGTTCGATGACGCGGGCCGCATTGCAAGCGTGCGTGCGTATTGGGAGCGTGCGCGCCTGGCGGAGAAGGCGGAGTAGCTTCGCGCCCCTCGCCCATTGACCCAGGTCCTGGAACGCCCTACCATCCGCAGGCAAGCTCTCGACGCCAATGTTGGCTTACGGTCCGGGAACCTCATCCTATGAACACCCGTCGCCAGTTCCTCATCCGCGCACCCCTCGGCGTGCTCGTCGCGGCCGCCGTCTGCCGCGACCAGACACTGTCAGCCGCTCCGCAACCACCACCGGTCACGCCCGGCGCACCGCCCACCTTCGGCACGGGAGCCGGAGCCGGTCCCGCCGTGACGCCGGCGACGTTCGCCGAAGCGGAAAAGCTGATGCAAGTGACGATGACGCCGGCGGAGCGGCAGCAGGCCGCCGACTCGTGGCGGCAGTCGTTCGCTCCGTACCTGGAGCGTCGCACCGGGCCGCGGAAGGTGGTGATCGCGCCCACCGACTCGCCGGGCACGCTCTGGAACCCGATGCTCCCGGACATTGCGGTGTCGCCGTCCCGCGACCGGTTCGTGCGGTCGCAGGCCGATGGCGCGCCGCTGCCGTCCGCGGACGAGGACATCGCCTTCGCACCCGTGACGCAACTGTCGAGGTGGATCGAGTCGCGGCAGCTTACGTCCGAGCGGCTCACGAAGATTTATCTCAGCCGCATCGAGCGGCTGGACGGGAAGATCCGGGCGGTCATTACGCGGACCACGGACCACGCGCTCGCCCGCGCGAGGACGGCAGATGCCGAGATCGCCGCCGGCAAGTATCGGGGTCCGCTGCACGGCATCCCGTACGGCGTGAAGGATCTGCTGGACACCAGGGACATCCTCACGACCTACGGCGCTGAGCCCTTCCGGAACCGCGTGCCGTCGGCGGACTCCGCGGTCGTGCGCAGGTTGGACGAGGCGGGCGCGGTGCTGGTCGCGAAGCTCTCGCTCGGCGCGCTCGCGCTCAACGACATCTGGTTCGGCGGCCAGACGATGAACCCTTGGCTCCTCGAGGAGGGCGCGTCAGGATCGAGCGCCGGGCCCGGAGCGGCGACGGCGGCGGCGCTCGTGGCCTTTGCCGTCGGCAGCGAAACCGGCGGCAGCATCGTCTCTCCCGCCATGCGCTGTGGCGTGACGGGTCTGCGTCCGACGTTCGGCCGCGTGCCGCGCACCGGCGCGATGACGCTCTGCTGGTCGCTCGACAAACTCGGCCCCATGACGCGAACGGTGGAGGACGCGATGCTCGTCCTGCAGGCCATCACCGGTCCGGATGCGGGCGATCCGTCGAGCGTGCCGAGCCACCTCGACTTCGACGCCACAGCGCCCGTGGCCGGGCTCAAAGTCGGCTACATCGCGCAGTGGATGCAGGAGAGCCCCGCAACCGACGTGGACCGCACCGCGATGGAGACGATCAAAAAGCTGAAGATGGAGCTGAAAGAAGTCACGCTTCCCGATTGGCCGTACAGCTCGCTGATGCCCATTCTCTTTGCCGAAGGCGCGGCGTCGTTCGAGGAGCTGACGCTCGATCATCGACTCGACTCACTCAGGGTCCAGGTGAAGGACGCCTGGCCCAACCTCTTCCGCGAAGCGCGATTCCTCTCCGCGGTGGACTTCGTGCAAGCCGATCGGTTGCGACGCAAGGTCGCCCTGGAGATGGCGCGCATCTTCAGGGAGGTCGACCTGCTGATCGTGCCGTCGTTGCGCGACGAGCAGCTCACCATCACGAATTTCACCGGCCATCCGTCGCTCACGCTGCGCGCCGGGTTCGTGCAGGTCTCGGAAGCACGCAGCGACTGGGCCCCCGATCCGGCGAACCCGCTGCCGACATTCGCGCCGCCACGGCGTGTTCCACACGGGATCACGCTCCTCGGCCGGCTGTTCGACGACGGGTTGATCGGGCAGGTAGGGGTGGTGCTCGAACGCGCGTTCGGCGTGGCGGGGGAGAGGCCAGCCGGGTTCTAGGCCAGCCGCGCGGCTCACACTGGCCCACCCGGAATCACCCGGCTATGCCCCGGGCCGCCGTCCAGGGCGACTCCCCCCGCGCCCTGGGGCTCCTCCAGGAGCTGCGGAGCAAGCGATTCCCCCGCCTGGAGCTGATGGAGAAGGACGCCGACCTCGCCGCCATCCGCCGACTGCCCGGCTTCGCGCCGCTGGCGGCGGAGCTCAGGAAAGAGAATGCCGGAAAGACGGGAGACGAGATGGACTAGGAGCCTGTCGGGAAACCCGAAAAATGAGCCTTTCGACCCCAATTAGCGGTGCTCTCTTCTGGGATATACCACAACATATGGGCACGCTCAGAGGTTTTCCGACAGGCTCCTAGGGCGACCCTCGATGCTTGAAATCATTGATTTGAGCCAGGAGATCTTCTCGGGCATGCCGGTGTTTCCCGGCCTGCCGGAAGTGGAGATCACCCTCCACGCATCGCATGAGCAGTGGGATGGCATTGCCGGCAGCGACGTCGTTTCACCCGCCGTGAACCGGCTGGCATTGGGCGAGCATACAGGGACGCACGTCGACGCCCTCAACCACATGGCCCGCGAGCACCGGGGACGATCCATCGACACGATGCCCCTGACGATGTTCTACACCGAGGGCCTCTGTCTGGACCTGTCCCAGAAAGGCCGGCTGGAATTGATCGAGCCCGCCGACCTGGAGCGCGCCCTCGCCGCGGCGGGTCTCGATATCAAGCCGGGGGATACGGTCCTGTTGTATACGGATCATTATCGGCGCGCCTTCGGGACCGCCGATTGGCACCACGGGCCGGGAGTCAGCGCCGACGCGGCGCGCTGGCTGGGCCGGCAGCGGATCGCGGCCTTCGGCGTCGAAACGATGTCACCCGGCGTGGTCCACGTCTCCAACAAGGAAGTGCATCGGATTTGTGGGGAGTTGGGCTTTACGCATTACGAGAACATGGTCAATTTGTACCAGTTGATCGGCCGGGGACGTTTTCGCTTCGTGGGTCTGCCGCTCAGGATACGGGGCGGAACCGGCTCGCCGGTGCGCGCCGTTGCCGTCTTCGAGGGATGATCGTGGCTGGTGCTCGTCGTGGCGAGCGGCGACGTCGTTCTCTCCGGAGTCGAACCTAGCCCCGAGAAGGGTTTACCAGAGCCCCATCCGCACCGCATGCACGATCGCCTCGCTGCGGCTCTGGACGCCCAGCTTGCCGAGGTTCAGCCTTCGGCGAGGGCGCGGACCGGATCGATTTGCAAGGCTTTTCGCGTCGGTATGTAGCCTGCTCCCAGGGCGACCGCCAGCAGCAGCAGCGGCATGGCGATGAACGTCCAGGGGTCCAGGGGGCTGACCTCGAAGAGGATGCTCGCCAGCAGCCTCGACAGGAGATAGCCGCCGCCCAACCCCAGCAGCAGGCCGAGCCCGGCCCACCGCGCATTGCGGATCAGGATCTCCAGGGCCACGTTGCGTCCTAGCGCGCCCAGGACCATGCGGACGCCGACGTCGCGCCGCTGCTGGGAGACCGTGAACGAGGTCACGCCATAGACGCCGATGGTGGCGAGGAGCAGGCCCGCCACGGCGAACGAGGTCAGGATCCGCGCATCCGTGACCGGGTTGGCGATCCTGGACGCGGCGAGCTGCTCCAGGGTGGCGACGCCCTCGACGGGGACGTCCGCGTCCAGGGCGTGCACCTGCTCCCGCACCTCCCGGGCCACCTCCAGGGGATCGCCCGCGGTGTGGATCACGAGGCTCGCCGCGCCGAAGAAGAGCTGCGGGTAGGGCAGGTAGGCCTCGGGGTGCGGCGGCGCGTCCGGGCTGCTCTCCCGCACGTCCCCGACGACGCCCACGACCTCCCGCGGCACCGGGTTCATCCAGTCGAGGATCACGCGCCGGCCGAGCGGGTTTGCCGACGGCCACAGCCTTCGGGCGGCCGTGGCGCCGAGGATCACCACCGCGCGCTGATCGTCCGCCATCTCCTGCGGCGAGAAATCGCGTCCCGCGACCAGGGGGATGCCCAGGGTGGCGAAGTAGCCGGGGCTGACGCCGTTGAGGTCGATCTGCCAGTCCAGGTTGGCTCCGGGCTGCAATCCCAGGCCCGTGCTCATGTTGCCCCCCTCCTTGAGCGGCAGGTTGACCACCACCGCCGCCGAGCCGATCCCCGGCCGGTGCTCCAGCTCGCGGCGGAGGTCGTCCAGGAACGCCCGCGCCCGCCGCGGCTCGGCGTAGCGCGGCGAGGTCAGCTCGAGGTGCAGGGAGAGGACGCGCTGGGGCCGGAAGCCGAGGTCCACCCTGGAGAGGCGGACGAGGCTCCGCGTCAGCAGCCCGGCGCCGATCAGCAGCGCCAGGGAGAAGGCCAGCTCCGCGGCCACGAGGACGTTGCGCAGGCGGCGGCTGGACCGCGATTCACCCGCCGCGGCGGAAGTCTCAGTGAGCAGGGCGAGCAGGGGGAGCCGCGTCAGCTCCAGGAAGGGCAGCAGGTCGACGAGGACCAGGGCGACGAGCGACACCAGCAGGGTGGCCGCCAGGACCCGGCCGTCGAGCGCCAGCCCCGTGAGGCGGACGACGGCGGGCGGCAGGCGGGAGGTGAACGTGTCCCAGACCCACCAGGTCATCATCCAGCCGAGCAGAGCGGCCGCGCCCACCAGCGGCAGGCTTTCCCTCAGCAACTGGCGGAACAACCGCAGGCGATCCGCTCCCACGGCCGAGCGGACGGCGAGCTCCCGTCCCCGGGCGATGAGCTGGACGAGGCGCACGTTGGCCGCGTTGACGCAGGCGATGAGCAGCAGCAGGGCCGCCGCGCCCAGCAGCGCCAGCAGGACCGGCCGGCTGGACCCCACCACCACGTCGCGCAGGAGCTCGACGCGCACCGTGGCGTCCTGGTTGGTGTCGGGGTGCTCGGCCGCCAGGACCCGCGCCAGCGCCTGCATCTCGGTCTCGGCCTGCCGCCGGCTGACGCCCGGCCGCAGCCGGCCGAGGACCCTCATGGCGCGGAAGCCGCGGCCGGCGTACGGGTCCCTGGCACCCACCCTCAGGGGTCTCAGGATCTCGACGTCGCCGATGACCACGGGCTCCGCCAGGGCATTGCCGGCCGCCAGGATGCCGGCGACCGTGGCCGGCGCTCCGTCGAGCGCGATCGTCTTCCCCACGAGCCCCGGATCGCCGCCGAACCGCTGCTGCCACAGCCGGTGGCTGAGGACGACCGCGGGCTCGGCCCCGGGGCGGAAATCGCCGGGCCCGAGGGGCCGCCCCAGCGCCGGCCGGAGCCCGAGGAGCGAGAAGAAATCCTCCGAGACCTCGGCGCCCGCCAGGCGCGCCGGCTCCGGCGCCCGTCGCAGCACCGGCGTCCAGGGGCGGGAGAGCGCCAGGCTGGAGAAGACGTGGCTTCGCGCCTGCCAGTCGAGAAAATCGGGATGGGAGGAGACCTCCCATGTCGCCGGATTCGCCTTCAGGACCTCACCCGCCACCACCAGCCGCCCGGGCGACCGGAACGGCAGCGGCCGCAGCAGCACCCCCTCGACGATGCTGCCCACCGTCGCGGTGGCGCCGATCCCCAGCGCCAGGCTGGCGACGATCAACAACGCAAGCCCCGGCTGGCGGCGCTGAATCCCCGGCATGCAGCGATCCCGCTCAGGCGAGGGCGCTCGGCGCTCGTC
Organism: Thermoanaerobaculia bacterium; assembly: GCA_036264355.1. Classification (GTDB taxonomy): domain Bacteria; phylum Acidobacteriota; class Thermoanaerobaculia; order Multivoradales; family UBA5704; genus UBA5704. Next base: position 4,541 of record DATARD010000071.1, on the reverse strand, counting down.
GCAGGTTCGCGACCGCCACTGCGCCCAGGGCCACGGCCAGGACGAGCGACAGGGCCAGCAACCCCTTGACCTGGCGCTCGAGCCGTGCCACCTGGGGATCTCCGGAGCGCGCCGCGAGCATGCGGTTCAATTCGCGCTCGACCTGGGCCGTCGTCGGCCGCGCCGGATCCTTGGCAGCCTCTTCCTGCAGGGCCTTGAGCTCGGCCGCCATCTGCCGGACCCTCTGGCTGCTGCCGGCGTCCGGCTTGGCTTCCGCGAGGCTCGCCAACTCGGCCACGGGCTTCGCTCGCGGCGGGCCGGCGAGAAGCGGCAACGCGAGCCAGGCCAGCGCCACCACGGCAGCGGCCGACAGGCAGACCAGCCATCGATTGACGATCTGAGAGCGATGGGAAAGGTTGGGGCTCATCTTCGGCTCTTTTCCGCTCACTTGTTGATTTTGAAGGTCGTGCAACCAAAGGCGCCGCACGTGCCGGTGAAGGTGGTGCAGGTGAACGTGTCGCAGATGAAATTGGTTCCGATCGCGGCGACGGCGAGCTCCAGGCGCCGGTCGATCAGCTCCTCGAACCGCGGTCCCACGGCCTCCAGGCTGAAGAGCTCCTCGTTCAGACTGACGATCTCCGGGACCTTGGGCGCCAGCTTCTTTTTCTTCTTCATTTTTCGCCCTCCTTTCTCGATCATCTACAGGTCACAGAACGCGTCCGGCTTGTCCGTGAACGCCTTGCCGCTGGCGTGGTCCTGATAGGCTTCGGCCACGGCGGCGCGAAAGCGATGGGCATAGCCGTCGCAATAATTCCGATAGAAATCGCCGCCGGAGTGCCCGGCCGCGAGGACGGCGCAGCCGCCGCCGCAGAACAGGTTGTAACGGCACTTGAGACAGACCGGATTCGAAGCCACCGTCCGCCCCTGCCACAGGGCGTGAACGTCGAAGCTGAACTTGACCTCCGAATTTTCGTCCACGTGCCCGATCCGGATCTTCTCGTCCCCGGTCTTCTCCCAGCAGGCGTAGACGTCGCCGAAGGCGTCGAAGATGTACATCCCCGTGTGCGCCGAGCAGAAGCTGGGTTTGAAAGCGGGCAGACCGCGATGGGAGAAGATGCGGCGGGCCTGATTGCGCAGGGAATCGTCCACCCGGCCGAGGATCTCCAACTCCGGATTGGCGTTGCGCATCGCCGTCAGCAGGCGGTCCAGTTCCCAGGTGTCGAGCGTCGCTGCGGCGTCCGTCTTGTCGTTCGAGGCGCGGATCGGCGCCACCTGCGAGCTGAAATTTGGATATTGCACCCAGCCCTGCCGGATGAGCTCCGCGGCGAGATCGGGGAGGTCGCCGGCGTTGTTGCGGTCGACGTTGGTGCGGATGGCCACGGCGGCGCCGCGCTCGAGGGCCATGGAGACGTTGCGGGCGATGCGCTCCCAGGAGCCGCTGCCGTCGGCGTGGACCCGCCGCCGGTCGTGCTCGCGCGGCGGGCCGTCGAGCGTGATCTGGACGCTCGCCAGTTTGCCGGGGCCCAGGAGGTCCTCATAGGCGTCGAGCTCCGTGCCGTTCGAGATCGCCCAGAAGCGGGCCTCCCCGCGGTCGAGGCCGCGGCGGATGACGTGCTCGACGATGGGCCGGTTGGCGGCCAGGAGCGGCTCGCCGCCGAAGAAGCCGACGTCGAGCTGCGGCCTCGCCTCCGCCGGAATGCCGTGCAGCGCCTCGATCTTCGGCATCGCCGCGAAAAGGCGGTCGACCATGGGGAGGGTCATCCGCCGCAGCAGATGGCCGAAACGGGGGTCCGTGCGCATGTGGTCCTGAAAGCAGTAGGCACAGCGCAGGTTGCAGTCGTAGGTCGGCATGAAGAGGTAGGAGGGCCAGCGCTTCAGGTAGGCGCCGTGGAGCTTGTCCACGTAGCGGGCGAAGAACTCCTCCTCCTGCTCGCCGGTCATCGGCGTCAGGTACCCCCGCCGCGAGAGCACGCCGATCGTCTCGTCCGAGGGGGGGACGGCCTCGCCGTCCAGGCTGGGCTCCGGCGCCCAGTCGCCATAGAGCGGCTTGGGGGGGCGGCCGGCTTCGAGCGACCTCACATACGTCGCGACCCGGCGCGAGACGCGATCGAAGGCGCCGGTATAGGTGTGGACCAGGAGCATCTCGTCCTGCTGGCCCGGCAGGTCGACGTAGATCGTGTAACTGCTCGTGCGCAGCATGGTTGCGGATCCCTCCCGGACAGACCTCCACTGTGCGGGGACCTCGCCCCGCCAAAACAAAAATTTATGCCCTCACATAAGGTGGTGCTTCCGAAGAGAAAAGCGAGCCGGCCAAAGGTCCAAGAAAAGACCGGTGGAAAGCACCTCCTTCATCGGGGGATCAGCGGCAAGCGACTTCATCGTCGGGTTTCATGCTTTCGAGTGCGCTCCGTATTCATTCTCGTGGTTTATTTGTTCGTATCGAAACGACATCCGCGTGGCACTGTAGAAGGGCAGAGGCCGCTTCCCCTCCCAATGACGAGATGGGGCACCATGGGACCCGGACGACCGTAGTTAATCCCCTCCGCTGGTTCCGCCTCGAAATACCCCCGCCGGCATCGTCCGGCGTTTTTTGTCGCCCGCTTCAGCGTCTCTCGTATGCTAGAGTACGCGCAAGAAGAAGACAAGAGGGGAGATCCATGGACGACAGGCATGTGGAGAGGGAACTGCTGGGATCTGGCGGTGGAGAAGCTCCGGGGTGGGGCCAGTGGGCGGCACTGGAGCCGTTGCCGCTCGAGGTGCGTTTCGCGGTCGTGCAGTCCAACGCGGACTACCAGAACGGAGTCCTCTACGACCGGCTGCTGGAGGCGAGCCGGTGGTACAGGCGCACGGAGCCGGCGGAGGCGGCCGACGTCGTCCGCCTCGCGATCCTGGCCCCGCATCCGGGACTACTTCCGACGCTACTGGGTGCAGCCCGCCGCATTCGAGTAGCGAGGCAGCGGCTCCGAGATTGAGGTCCTCCGTAACTCGGGGCGAGTCCCTCGCCCCGCGAATGAGGTCACCTGCAACTCGGATGAGGTGACTCCATCCGCGGATGAGTAGACCTGCGACTCGGATGAGGTCATCCCATCGGCGGATGAGTAGACCTGCAATTCGGTTGAGGTGATCTCCAAGTTGAATGAGGAGACCTGCAATTCGGATGAGATCACCGGCAATCTGGATGAGGTGACTCCATCCGCGGATGAGGTGACCTGCAACTCGGATGAGGCGAGGTGCTGCCAGGCGGGGTGCCAGGCTCCTCTCTTCCTCTCTTGCGATGTTCGCCGGCGCCTTGAACCTGGGCCTCAGCCCACGGACACCTTCCCCAACCCGAACGTCGCGCCCTTTCCGACGTGGACGACCTCGGCCGCGCGCAGCAGCGGGGTGAACGGCGCGAGATCACCGGCGAGCCTCATCGTGCCCACCAGGCCGCCGAGCTTCATGGCCGTCCCCTGGCGCTGGCTGAAGCGCTCCCAGTCGTGCCAGGCGAGGTCCGCCGCAACGATCCGGACGTCGTCCGCCTGATCGAGCAACGGCCGGAAATTCCAATCGATCACGGCGCCGGGCACATGGAAGTGAGCCAGCTCGAGAATGCGCCGGACCATGTTGAACGCCAGATCGCGGAACCGCGGGTGATCGTTCAGGTGATCGCGTACCTTGATACGCAGCGGCGTCTCGAATCGCAGGGTCACCTCACCCTCCGGCAAGGGAGCCGCTGCCGGCACGGCGGCTGAGATCCGCGCGCCGGAGAGGGGAGCGCCGGCGCGGAACACTTCCTGAGCCGAGCCGTCCGGCGAAAGGGCTTCGACCTTCTGGAGACGGAAAGGAACCCGTCGTACGCCCAGCCCGACCCCGGCCATGCGCTCCACCGCGAGAACAGTGTAGGCCGCAAGCTCCGCGGCTTGACCGAAAAGCAGGAGATCGAAGCGCAGCGTCCCGCCGGGCGCCAGCCGTCCGCCCTCGGCAAGAGGCTCGAACACATAAGGCCGCACCGCCTGATCGATGCCGCGCAGGAACGGCGGCGGCTCCCCCTCGACATAGGGCTCGAAGATCCGGGTATAGGAGCATGCATGGCGCAGACCGCAGTCCGCACACGCCTGCTCCGGCCCCATCACACACACCATCCGGCGCAACGCATGTCCGAACGCTCCCCGCAACATCGACCCCAGGAACGGCGGCAACACCGCCGGCTCCTCTGCGCTCAGCGTCGCCCGCAATCGGAGATAGGGAATGGCAGGAAGCATGGCGGAGAGCCCCATATGAACCTCCCCCGGTTCGTTGGACACCGGGTTAAGGGCTATACGGCTTGGTCTACCACCCTCCCCAACCCCTCAGACTCCGACTTACGTTCTTGTTGCGCCCTTTCAAACTGGGCAGGGCTGAGGTAGCCCAAGCTGGAGTGCAGACGGTGCGGGTTGTAGAAACGCTCGATGTAGTCGAACAGGCTCTGGTGCGCCTGCTGACGAGTCTCGAAGGCCCCGTAGCCCGCCAGCTCTGCCTTCAGCGTGCTGAAAAAGCTCTCCGCCAAAGCGTTGTCGTAGCAGTCACCGGCCCGGCTCATACTC
>DATARD010000049.1:0-4928 GCA_036264355.1 Thermoanaerobaculia bacterium | reverse complement strand
GACCCGCGAGGAGCTGGTGACGGTGGAGACCAAGGATGCCCCGGCCGGCCTCTACGATCCGCCGCCCGGCTATACCGCCGAACCGTTCGATCCGCTGGCGAGCGCGGGAGGTTAGCCGGTCGAGGAGGAACCGCCGAGGTCAGCCCGGCGGCTTGCGGCCGCCATCATCTCGATCGCCCCGATCGCGGCCCTGCGGCCCGTCCCGACCCTCCCGATCACCGCCGAAGATCCGCTTCAGCCAGCTCCGGAAAGGATGCCGCTGGCGCGCCGGATCCTCTCCGCGTCCCCGCGGACCCATCTCCTCGTCCGGCGCTCCCCGGTCTTCGTCGTCGGGAGCGGTCGTCTGCTGGGCCACCTCCTGCTGCATCCAGCTCTGATGGCGGTCGCAGAGCTGGGAGGGGACCTCGCCGACGCGGAAGACCTCGGTGAGGACCTCGGGACAGAACTCGGTCGCCAGCATGCCGGTGGTCGGATCGATCACCGCGGTGGTGAGGCCGGGCGGCTGATCGAAGAGGGTGTAGCCGCTGTGCGGCGCCACTTTGGCGGTGAAGCGCACCCAGATGGGAAGGGCGGCGCGGGCGCCGGAGAGGCGGGTCGTGGAGTTGTCGTCGTAGCCCACCCAGACCACCGTCGCGCGTTCCCTGCCGAAGCCGCCGAACCAACTGTCGCGCCGCTTGTTGGTGGTGCCGGTCTTGCCCGCCAGGTCGCCCGGAATGCCGCGGGCCGCGCCGCCGGCCGTGCCGCGGATGAGGACCCCCTGCATCAGCGAGGTCACCATGTACACCGTCTGCGGCGAGAGCACCCGCTCCGGCTCCGGCAGCGGAGCCGCCGGCATCACCTTGCCCTTGTGGTCGAGGATCGCCACCAGGCCGTGCACCGGCGGGCGCACGCCGCCGGCCGCCAGGGTCGCGTAGACCGTGCCGAGCTCGACCGGCGTCAGGTCCACCGCGCCCAGCGCGACCGAAGGCACCGCCTGCATGTCGGCGACGACTCCCATCTTGCGCGCCAGGGAGACGATTTTGGGCATCCCCACCTGCAAGGCGAGGCGGGTGGTCGCCGGGTTGTAGCTCTTCTCCAGGGCGGTGCGCACCGACACCCAGCCGTGGAAGGTGCCGTCGTCGTTCTTCGGGCTCCAACTCGCATTGGCGGCCAGGCTGACAGTCAGCGGCGAGTCTTCCAGGAAAGAGGCCGGCGAGGCGACGCGGTTCTCGAAAGCCGCGGAATAGACGACCGGCTTGAAGGCGCTGCCCGCCTGGCGCTCGGCTTGGCCGGCGCGGTCGAACTGGCTCTTGTCGTAATCCCGGCCGCCGATGTAGGCGAGGATGCTGCCGGAGTCCGGCGCGATCGACACCAGGGCCGATTGGAGCGGCCCCTTCGCCTCCTCACCCTTCTGATAGCTCGCCTCCACCCGGGCGAGGCCCCACTCCACCGCCTCCTGGGCCTCCTTCTGACTCTGCAGGTCGAGCGTCGTGAAGAGGATGTACCCCTTGTCGGTCAGCTCCTCGATGCCGAAGCGGCGTTGCGCCTCCTCGGCCATGGCATCGGCGAAGTAGGGCGCGCGGCGGCGGGCCACCGGCTCCGGCGCGATGCTCATCGGCTCGGCCAGGGCCTGGTCGATCCGCTCCTGCGGCACGCGGCCGAGCTTGGCGATGCGTCCCAGCACCCAATCGCGGCGCTCCTTGGCCTTGTCCGGATGCGACAGGGGCGAATAGGCCGCCGGCGCGCGGATCATCCCCGCCAGCGTGGCCGCCTCGGCGAGGTCGAGCTGGCCGGGATCTTTGCCGAAGTAGGCGCGCGAAGCGGCGCCCATGCCCATCAGCGAGATGCCGCCGCTGCTGCCGAGATAGATCTCGTTGAAGTACGCCTCCAGGATCTGGCGTTTGCTGTATCGCGCCTCGAGCATCAGGGCGAGGATCAGCTCCTGCCCCTTGCGGCTGAGAGTACGCTGGTGCGAGAGATAGAGGTTCTTGACGAGCTGCTGCGTCAGCGTGCTGCCGCCCTGGCGGACCTCGCCGCCGCGCAGGTCGATCCACAGCGCGCGGGCGATGCCGGTGAAGGAGACGCCCGAGTGCTCGAAGAAGCTGTCGTCCTCGGCCGCGATCACCGCTTCGACGAGATCCTCCGAGACGTTGTCCACCTTCACCGGCCGGCGCTCCTGGAGGTCGGAGCCGAAATAGGTGCCGATGAGCGCCGGCTGGAGAGGGACCGATTTGACCTCGGTGCCATCGAGGCGCAGGGCGGTGATCCGCGGACCGTCGTAGAAGACCTCCACCAGGCCGCCGTGCTGGCCGTCCGGCAGGAGGAAGCTGCGCAGATGGACCGCGAGCACGTCGATCTTGTTGGTCTTGTCGATCTTCCCCGCGGTCTTGCCTGCGACCTTCCGATAGCGGCCTGCCGGCAGCGAGCCGCCGCCGGAGGCTTCCCGATACCCTTCGTCGCGCAGGCTCTGGATGAGCTGGTCCGGAGGGTACGCACGGCCGGCCTGGAGGACGGCGGAGCGAGCATAGAGGCGCGACGGCTGGCGGTACGTCAGGTCGTCGAACTGGCTTGCCAGGCGCCAGAACGGCCGGAGGACGAAGAAGCCGAAGGCGCCCACGAGGATGACAAGCACGGCCAGCACGACCGCCCAGAACCGGCGGCGCGACAGGATCGCGAGGAGCTTCGAAGGCTTACTGTTGGCAGACATCGTAGGGTTCCCGGTGCAAGAACCGGTCCATGGCTCGGGCCAGGTGGTCTGCGACCGGGGCGACCTAGGATACCGCGGATCGGGAATCCTCCGGCCTTCCGATCCGTTGTAGGGCCTCGGACGAGTGTGCCCGTCCGTTCCCCATAAACTTTCGTCCTCCTGGTATCGTCACCGGCCCTATGATCGCCGTCTCCGACCTCAGCAAGAACTTCGGCCCCCAGACTCTGTTCGAGGGGGTCTCGATTCAATTCAATCCGGGCAACTGTTACGGCCTCGTGGGGGCCAACGGCTCCGGCAAGTCGACGCTGCTCAAGATCCTGTCCGGCGAAGAGCTGCCGAGCGGCGGCACGATCGCCATGCCGAAGCGGCTCAAGCTGGGGGTCCTGCAGCAGGACCACTTCCGCTACGAGAACATGCCCATCCTCGAGGTGGCCATGATGGGCAACCACGAGGTCTGGGAGGCGATGGTCGAGAAGGAGCGCCTGCTCGAAAACTCCGAGACGGAGTTCGACTCCGACCGCTACGCCGAGGTGGAGGATCTCATCCTGCGCCACGACGGCTACACCTTGGAGTCGCGGGCCGGCGAGATCCTGGAAGGGCTCGGCATCCCGACCGAGATCCACCGCCAGCCGATGTCCACCCTCTCGGGCGGCTTCAAGCTGCGCGTCCTGCTCGCCCAGGTGCTCGCCGCCGAGCCCGGCGTCCTGCTCCTCGACGAGCCGACGAACCACCTCGACATCCTCTCCATCCGCTGGCTGGAGAAGTTCCTCTCCGAGACCTACAAGGGGACGGCGATCGTCATTTCCCACGACCACCGCTTCCTCGACAACATCTGCACCCACATCGTGGACGTGGACTACGAGACGGTCATGCTCTACCCCGGCAACTACGCAGCCTTCCTCGCCGCCAAGGTGGGCAACCGGGACCGCAAAGAGGCGGAGATCGAGAAGCGCCAGGCGGAGATCGCGAAGCACAAGGAGTTCATCGACCGCTTCAAGGCCAAGGCGACCAAGGCCCGCCAGGCGCAGAGCAAGGTCAAGATGATGGAGAAGATCGTCATCGAACGCCTGCCGCAGACCTCGCGCCGCTACCCGACCTTCAAGTTCAAGCAGGGGCGCCCGAGCGGCCGCCAGGTGCTGGAGATCGAGGGGATCGCCAAGTCGTACGGCGACAAGCAGGTGCTCAAAGACGTCTCCCTGCGCGTCGACCGTGGCGACCGCCTCGCCATCATCGGACCGAACGGCATCGGCAAGTCGACTCTTCTGAAGATCGTCATGGGGCAGGTCGACGCCGACGCCGGCCACGCCACCTGGGGCTACGAGACCCACCCCGGCTATTTCTCGCAGGACCACAACGAAGTGCCGAAAGGGAGCCGGCAGACCGTCGAAGCATGGCTTTGGGACTTCGTTCCCGGCGAGCCGATCGGCTTCGTGCGCGGCAGCCTGGGGATGGTGCTGTTCTCCGGTGACGACGTCAAGAAGACGCTCGGCAGTCTCTCCGGCGGCGAAGCGGCGCGCCTCGTCTTCTGCAAGCTCGCGGTGACCAAGCCGAACATCCTCATCCTCGACGAGCCGACGAACCACCTCGACCTCGAAGCCATCGAAGCCCTGGTCGAGGGATTGAGGGAGTACGACGGAACCCTGATCTTCGTCTCCCACGACCGCTGGTTCGTCTCCCAGCTCGCCGACCGCATCCTGGAGATCTCACCGCGCGGCATCAACGACTTCAAGGGCACCTACGAGGAGTACCTGGAGCGCCTCGGCGACGACCACCTCGACGCCGACGCCGTCCTGCGCCAGCGCCGCGAGCAGAAGAAGAAGGCCGCCGAGGCCGCGGCGAAGAAGCCGGCGACGCCGGAAGAAGAGCGCCAGCGACAGCAGAAGCAAAAACAGCTCGCCAAGCGCCTCGACCAAGTCACCGCCGACGTCGAGAAGGCCGAAGGCCGCATCCACGACATCAACGAGCTGTTCTGCGACCCGACCTTCTTCGACCGCACCTCCCGCGAGCAGGTCAAGAAGCTCGAAGCCGAGCAGAAGACCCTCTCCGGCAAGATTGAAGAGCTGATGGCCGAATGGGAGTCGCTGGAAAGTCAGATCGGTGAGCATCCGTGATCGTTTAAGCCGCCCATTTGAGCCCCGCGCGCTCGGGAAGTAGGCGTCTTTTTCTATTGGGATCAGGTGCTTCCGCAAGGAAAAATTGTAGGAGTGGATGTTCTCGAGTGCGAGCCATGGCGACAGGGTCC
>DATARD010000032.1:0-25626 GCA_036264355.1 Thermoanaerobaculia bacterium | reverse complement strand
CGTGCTGCGGTTAGCTCGGTAACGTAGAAAGGCGCAGCTTAAACATTTTCGACTGAATCGTGTCAAAGACTCTGAGAAGCAGCAGATCTCGTCTTCAAGAAAGGAGAGAAACGGTAGACCATGAACTGGCTCACCCTTCTGTTCAGCTCGGCTCTTCGTCTCCTACTTCCGTTCGCCGGCAAGAGTTTGGCCGGTCAAGCAGGAAGCGACCCACCCCCGCCCCCCGTCTTTACTGACGGCGGCTCTGGCGTTGAACCCTGGGGCTAATGCGCTGTCAAAGCCACAAGAGAAAGGGGGCATCGTCTATGGACGGTGGTGCTATTGTGGACCCTTGGGGCTAGACCCAGGACCCAGATCGGCAGAAAGATAGTTGAGAAGGAAAAAGGGCAAGGATGCTACATTTATATTCCTTGCCCCTCAGTATTCTCCCAGGGCAACGCAGAGTTTGCAGGCAAGCTCACCCCACCAAACCTTTCTAAATAGATTCTGGCCTCTCGGCTCTCGCGTGCTGTTAGCTTCCCCTCTTTTAGAAGGGCCCTCAACCTACCCGCCGCCTCCAGCTTTTCGACTGGATCAGTGCCATGCTCCAGTATGGCTCTGTAGGCGGTCAGAAGTAAGTTCCTAGCCTGATGAGTCTCGGCAACCTTACTCAATAGTCGGGCTTGTTCGATGAGAATTTTACGCCCGCTACTATCCGGCCCATATGCAGATAGATAGAATACTAGATTATTCAGTGCCATATATTCAAGCGAGCCGCCAACCCCCCTCAAAACTTCATATCCTTGCTCGCATAGGCCAACAGCTTCCGCCAAATTTTCTCTATCTCGCTCAGAGCCGGGCGATTTTGAATCCGGGCTCAAGCTGGCTTCTCCAATCATGTACCCGAGAATCGTCATGGCCCTACCCCTCATTTCGCTCTCAAGCTTAAGCCTAGCCTTAACCATTGGCTCAATTCTATCAACCTCCAGTTGACCAACCCTCGCGTCAATTTTCTCCTTCAATTTTGACTCCAACGTAGAATTGGCTTCCTTTACAGCGATCCCGCGAACATATTCGCTAAGAGATTGCCATCCTATTACGGCGAAAAAAGCAATGAAAATGGAGAAAATGAAAAGAGCTAGCGAAGACGCCCCAAAAAAGACTGTCACGACGTCTTTCACCTTCTCAAACTCCGCGCTAACTATCATGTAGACCGAGATAGACCAGACTACTAGGACCAACACGACTGCCAGCAGGTATTGAAGCCCCGCTCTCCGAACTTCGCTATTCGAATTGGCCATTCTCAATTCTTACCACCGAGACAGCCGCTGTTGCAACTCCCCTATGCTGGGAAGGAAGAGTTGGAGACGGACGGTTGACACTCCTTGCCCTTTCCCCTACAATAGAGTTGGTGTATTTTAATTACTCCGCACAAGCCCATGAGGTGCTTCTTATGAGAAAATTTGCTCTCGGGGTCACTGTATTTCTCTGTGGCCTTCCCTTGTGTGTCGGTGAAGCACCTCCAACTCCTGCAAGCTCTACTCCCCGCCTTGATGGCGGCGCGATAGTGGACCCTTGGGGGGCCAGTTACCCGAGACTGTCATCCAGAATTAAGGTAACGCACGCGACGTGATTTTCGGCTCAGGCTAACGCCGCCAGCTTGCCAAACACCCGCACCGCCCCAAACGATCCGCCGTCCTCTGCCCCGAGGAGCTGGCAGAGCTGCTGGACGTCCTGCGCGTAGGTACGCGGCAGCGCGATTCGCTCCACCCGGCCGTCGGGATGGGTGGCCCGTAGCTCGAGCCAGAGGAGCGTGCGGCCCAGGACGAGATGCCCGTGCAGGCCGACCCGGCGGCGGCGGAAGCGGGCGGTGGTGACGAAGAAGACTCCCTCCGGCGTGCGCAGGAGGGCTCCGGGCGCGCGGCGGTGGATGCCGCGGACGGCGAGCGCGGAAACCGGGACGGCCACCGTGGTCGCGTCGACGTCCTGCGGACGCTCCGCCAGGCGCTGCCTCAAATGAACCAGATGCTTCTCGACGATCTGCGGCCTGGAATCGGGAAAGAGGCGGACGAAGACCGGCCGCAGGACGATACGGAAGGCGAAGGAGAAGATGCGGAGCGCCCAGCCGTAAAGGAAGAGCGCCGGCAGGAGGACCAGCAGGCCGACCGACGAGGCGGCGACGGGGCTCAGGAAGTAGAGGCCCAGGAAGCTGAGCGACAGAAGCTTTTTGATCGTCTCGAAGAGGAAGTCGACGAACGGGACCGGGGTCAGCCAGATGAGGACGTCGAAGGCGAAGCGCACAGTCATCATCACCCCCAGCGCCAAGGCGAAACCCACGGCCAGCACGACGTCCGCGGACACGCTCCAGAAGCCCATCTGGACGACATGGGGCGGCGGCGCCGGATGCGCGGCGCCGAAGAAGGTGACGAGGATGAGCAGTCCGTAGGTCACCAGCACCGAGCTGTCCTCGGCGGCCCGGAGCAGCTTGCCGACCGAGCCGCGGATCTTTCCCGAGTTCGCCATGTAGGTGAGGAGCGCCAGCGCGAGCAACGCGATGAAGAGCGGCAGGGTCGCGTAGCGCCGCGCCTCGACCAGCAGGGCGTTGTCGTGGAAGCCGCGCACGAAGTGGCTGTCCGAGTTGCGGATGACATCGGTGTCGGAAAGCAGCGCCGCGCCGGAGAGAACGGCGAGCCCCAGGAACGGCGTGCCGGCGACCGCGGGCATCGGACCGAAGACCTGTTGCAGCAGGTGGCCGGCGCCGATCACCGTGATCGCGTGGCGCTGCACAGGAGCGATGGGCTCCTGCGCCCGGGCAGCCGGCGCGGTCCCCGCCAGCAGAGCCGCCGCGATCAAAACCGCAAGGAGCCGAGGGGAAGATCTCAGGATCTGGGTTGCTCTCGTCGCCATCGCAGCAGGCCTCCTTCGCACCTCAAGGATAGCCGGGGTCGGCCGGGAGCCCAAACGGCTGGCCGAGGGACGGGAGAGACGGCGCTCGACTGCTGATCTTCAGCCGCAAGTCGAGCGCCGGTCCAGGCGTTCAGCTAGTTACAGATCGTGTCACACGTACACGTGGTGATGTCGAGACACTCGGCGAAGCAGCCAGGCACACGGCAAGGCGCCTTGCATTCAAGGAGGGTGCAGGAGGCCAGCTTCGGCTCGGGCATGGTCGAGATTGCAGGGGCCTTGGGAGCGGCGAAGATCCGGGCCAGGTCGATGGCAGGAGTGGCTTCGGCACCGGTCGAGGTGATGGCAGCCGGGACGGCCGCGGACGGCGCAGCGACGGAGACCTGCTGAGCAGAGGAAGTGACCGGCGGCGTCTGCGCTGAGGCAACAGCGCTGCAAGCAAGGGTTACGACGAGCGCGACGGTCCAAGAGACTTTTGCCATAAAGCTCTCCTCTCGCTGAAAGGCTGCCATCCGTTGGCAGCTTAGTCACGAAGATGCACATGTCACGCCAAAAGGCTCGGGTTGGCCGAGCGGCACGGTCCCGCGCGTCCCGCGGTATGATTCTCCCATGGCGGACGACGCGCATACCCTCCCCCTGGTCCCCTTGCCCGATGTGGTGCACTTCCCGCACACGGAGCTGCGGTTGCAGATCGCCGAGCCGCGGTATCAGCGGCTGGTGCGCGACGTGGTCGAGCGGGAGGATGAGGAGGCACGGCGGATCGGAGTCGTCCTTTTGAAGCCGGGGTGGGTGGAGACGTACGAGGGGCGGCCGGAGGTCTTTCCGGACGGCACCGCGGCCCGGGTGCTGGACGCCGACTTCCTGCCCGATGGGCGGGCCAACATCATTCTCTATGGCGACTTCCGCTTCGAGGTGCAGCGCGAGCTCGGCGGCGGCGACTACCGGCGGGCCGTCGTCCGTCCTTTGGTGGAGGCATGGCTCAATGAAAAGGACGCCGGCGTCGTTGCGGTGCGCCTGGCCATTCTGGAGAACCTGCGGATCCTCGCCGGCGAGCTCGGCGAGCGGTTTCCGTTCGACCCTTCCGAAGACGAGGGGATCGGGGACGACAGCAGCTTCGAGGAGCTGGTCAACCGCATCGCCGCCGGCCTCGACGTGCCCGCCCTGCGCAAGCTCCAGCTCCTCACCGAGACGCTCCCCGAACGCGGCCTGTCGGTGCTGTCCATCCTGCGCAGCCGCAGACAGGTGGTCAGCCTCCTCCGCCCCTTCCGCCACCTCGCCGGCCGCTCCGAGATGAACTGACCCCCTTGGCCGACGCGTCCTCGCCTTCGACCGCGCTCTCCGTCCGCGATCCGGTCCACGGGTTCATCCGGGCCGACGCGCTGGAGGCGGCGCTCATCAACAGCCGTATTCTGCAGCGGCTGCGCTTCATCCACCAACTCGGCTTCACCTTCCTCGTCTTCCCCGGCGCCGAGCACAGCCGCTTCAGCCATGTCCTCGGCGCCATGCATCTCGCGGGGCGGCTCTACGACGCCCTGTGCGTGAAGAGCGACGGCCTGCTGCCGGGCGGAACACGGAGCCGCGAGCGCCGCCTGGTGCGCGCCGCCGCCCTCCTGCACGACATCGGGCACGCGCCGTTCAGCCACTCGGCCGAGGGACTGTTCGCCGGCGGCATCGATCACGAGGAGATGACCCGCCGCCTCCTCGCCCTGCCCGAGATCGGGGATCTCTTCGCGCGCCACGGCGAAGGCATCACACCGGCCGACGTCGAGCAGCTCCTCGCCGGCGGCAACGGACCGACCGACCGGCTGCTCGCCTGCATGATCTCCGGCGAGCTCGACGTGGACAAGATGGACTACCTGCTGCGCGACAGCCTGTTCTGCGGCGTGCGCTACGGCAGCTTCGACCTCGAACGGCTGCTCGACACCGTCATCCCCCTCGAAGATCCGGAGACCGGCGTGTGGGGGGTGGGCGTCGAAGAGGGCGGCGTGCATGCTCTCGAAGCGCTGGTGATGGCCCGCTACTACATGTTCACGCAGGTCTACTTCAATGTCACCGGCAAGGCGCTGGAGCTCCATCTCAATCAGTGGCTGCTCGAGAACGGCGAACGCTGGGCCGCCGATCCCGAAGGCTTCCTGCACCAGGACGACGTTTCGGTGTGGGCGGCGATGCGCCGCTCGGAGAGCCTGCACGCCCGCGCTCTCGTCGAGCGCGAGCACTTTCCGGTGGCTTTCGAGACCCGCGAGCACCTGCCGAAGGAGGACAAGGAGCGCTTCGAGGCTCTCCTCCCCGAGCTCGTTGGCCGCTTCGGCGCCGGCAACCTCCTCATCTCCAACTCCGCCAAGGATCCCCACCGCATGCACTCCAGCCGGGTCCTGGTGCGCCGCTTCGACGGCTCCCTGGAGCCGATGGAGCAGGCCAGCCACTTCATCCGCCATCTGACCCGCATCGACCGCTACCGTATCTATACGCCGGCCCCGCTGCGCACCCCCGTCGCCACCCTCCTGCGCGAGCGCTGGGGCTCCGCCTGACGGCCCCGGCCGGTTCAAATTTCTGGTTTGTTGAATCCGGATTTTTGAAGAAATAGGCTTTCGGCGGATGTCGAAAACGGCCAAGCCTTTCTTACAGAAGGTTTACAACTGAGCGTACCGATGGCCCGGCTTTTGCTCTCCACCAGCCTTTGGTCTTTTGTCTTTAAGCTGAAGTTGAATCCCAAAGGAGCTTGGCCTATGAGAACCAGAATCCTGGCCCTGTGCGTGCTCGCGCTGCTGGCAGCGCTTCCCATGTTCGCGCAAGGCCTCCCCACCGGCACCTTGTCCGGCCACGTGGCATCGCCCGACGGCCATGCCATGTCCGGAGTCACGGTCACGGCGTCGTCCCCCAATCTGCAAGGGAAACGCACCACCGCCACCAACGCCAACGGCGACTACATCATGCCGTCGCTGCCGGCGGGCGAGTACACGGTGACGATCGAGGCCCAGGGTTTCCAGACGGTGACGCAGACGACGAAGGTCGCGGCGGCACAGGAAGCGAAGATCGACGCCGATCTGCAGGTCTCCGGGGTCACCGAGGAGATCGTGGTCACCGGCGCCAACGAGACCATCTCCACGACGTCCCAGGCGTCGACCACCTTCGAGAAGAAGTTCGTGGCGGCGCTGCCGGTGGAGCGCGACCTGCGCAACACCGTGCTCCTCACCCCCGGCGTCAACGAGAACGGTCCGCTGATCAACGGGCGCAACCGCGCGATCTCCATCTCCGGCGCGCAGTCGTATGAGAACCTCTTCCTGGTCAACGGCGTGGTGGTCAACGAGAACCTGCGCGGCCAGGCACTGAACCTGTTCATCGAGGACGCCATCGAGGAGACCACGACGTCGACGGCGGGCATCTCGGCGGAGTACGGCCGCTTCGCGGGCGGGGTGGTGAACGTCCTCACCAAGTCGGGCGGCAACTCGGTGAGCGGCTCCTTCCGCTCGGTGCTCACCAACGACAGTTGGGCGTCCAGGACACCGCTCACGGTCAGCCAGGTCGACACGCTCAACAAGCGCTACGAAGGCACCCTGGGCGGCTTCTTCCTGCGCGACCGGCTGTGGTACTTCCTGGCCGGCCGCGACTTCAAGCAGTCGCAGGGGCTGGCCACGGTGACCACCAACGTCCCCTACGACGACATCAACAACGAGAAGCGCTATGAAGGGAAGCTGACCCTCTCGCCGTGGACGGGCCAGCGGCTGATCGCTTCCTACATCAAGATCGACGCCGACGAGCAGGGCAACAGCTTCGGCAACATCATGGACCTCGCCAGCGTGATCAACCGCAGCACGCCGCAAGACTTGCGGGCGCTCAACTATTCCGGCGTCTTCACCGACACCTTCTTCGTCGAGGCGCAGTACTCGAAGCGCAAGTTCACCTTCGAGAACGCCGGCTCCCCGTTCACCGACCTGATCAAAGGCACCCTGCTGGTCGACGGCACCACCGGCTTTCGCTTCAACAGCCCGACCTTCTGCGGTGTCTGCCGGCCGGAAGAGCGCAACAACGAGGACAAGCAGATCAAGGGTTCCTGGTTCCTGTCGAGCGGCAGCCTGGGCTCGCACGATCTCTCCGTCGGCTATGACAATTTCACCGACGTCCGCGCCGCCGACAACCACCAGTCGGGCAGTGACTTCCGGATCATCCTGCTGAACACCTTCATCAAGAACGGCCAGATCTATCCGGTGATCCTCAAGGACGACCCGAACCACCTGCTCACCCAGTACATCCAGTGGAACCCGATCCTGGTCAGCAGCCGGGGCACCGACTTCGTCACCGACTCGGCCTATGTCAACGACAAGTGGCGCCTGAACGACCATTGGAGCTTCAACCTGGGCGTGCGCTATGACAAGAACGACGGCCGCAACAGCCAGGGGCAGAAGACCGCGTCAGACAGCCGCTTCAGCCCGCGCCTGTCAACCGCTTTCGACCTCAAGGGCGACGGCGACTGGCTGTTCAACGCGAGCTACGCCGACTACGTGAACGCGATCGCCAACTCCCAGGGCGACTCCACCTCGATCGGCGGCAACCCCGCCACCTACCGGTTCAACTACTTCGGTCCGTCGATCAACGCCGATCCGAACGGCGTCCTGATCCCCGCCCCGCAGGCCATCCAGCAGATCTTCGACTGGTTCAACTCGATAGGGGGAGTGAACAACTTGGCCGATGCGCGGGTGATCAGCATCCCGGGCGGCACCACGATCATCCGCGGCTCCCTGGATTCCCCCTACACGGAGGAGTATTCCTTCGGGTTCAGCAAGCGGCTTGGCACCCGCGGCCTCTTCCGCACCGACTATGTGCACCGCACATCGAAGAGCTTCTATGCGCAGTTCACCACCCTGGCCACCGCCAAGGCCGCGGTCGGCGGCAACGACCTCACCCTGCTCACCAACAGCGACAACGGGCTCGAGCGCCTCTATGACGGCCTCTTCACTCAGTTCCAGTACCGTGCCTCGGACCGCCTGACCCTCGGCGGCTTCTGGACCTGGTCGCACCTGCGCGGCAACGTGGAAGGTGAGACCGCGAACAACGGCCCGGTCTCCGCCACCATCAACAGCTACCCGGAGTATCAGCAGGCGAGCTGGAACTCCCCGAACGGTGACCTGAGCGCCGACCAGCGCCACCGCGTCCGCCTCTGGGGGCTCTACGACCTGTTCAAGACGGACCACAACGGGCTGCAACTGAGCGTCCTGGAGAACTTCGCCACCGGCACGCCGTATGGCGCCTTCGGAGCGATCGGCACGCGCCCCTATGTCACCAATCCCGGCTATGCCACGCCGCCGGCGAGTGTCGGCTACTACTACACCGCGCGCGACGCCTTCCGCACCGACCGGATCACCTCGACGGACGTCTCGCTCAACTACAGCTTCCTGTTCAACACCTGGGGCAAGGGCGTCGAGATCTACATCCAGCCGCAGATCTTCAACCTGTTCAACGAGCAGAACGTGGTCAACGTGAACCAGTCGGTGCTCGATTCCACCAACAGCAAGACGCTGGTCGCGTTCAACCCGTTCACCCAGAAGCCCGTCGAGGGCGTCAACTGGAAGCCGGGACCGAACTTCGGCAAGCCGGTCCGGCAAGAGGACTACCAACTGCCGCGAACGATCCGCCTGTCCGTCGGCTTCCGCTTCTAGAGCGAAACCTTGGCAGGACCGCAGCCCCGGCCGTACGGCCGGGGCTTTTTTTATTGGGCGTTCTTGAGGTGCTCACATCAGACTTCTATCCCGATCTCCGCTCACCGCGCACAATAGCCGAGCGCCCCCTCCCTGGGGATCGCCTCGCCCAGTGATCTCCAGATTTCCCGCAGCGGACGCTCATGGATGTTTCCGACTCCCTGGTAGAAAAAGGAACAGAGCCGGACCTCGCCATCGGCGCCCAAGACCACGCTGGTCCGGCCGCACGAGCAGGTGGGCCTTGCGGAACATCCCGTCGCCGCGAGATAAATCGTGGCTGGTCGCGGTCAATCCGTCGAAGCTGACTTCGATTTGATTGAGACCAGAGGCGGCGAGGGTGCGAGCCCGCCGAGCGTCGAGTGGGAAGCCGTTGGTGATCACTTTCACAAACACATGCGCCGCGCGAAGCGCGCCGATGATTTCCTCGAGGTCACGGCGCAAGAGGGGCTCGCCCCCGAGCAGGCAGACGTAAAAGACTCCCGCATCCACGATCTGGCGGACGATGGCGAGAGCCGAGGAGAGGGCGGGCCCTTGGGTCGAAAACTCCCGTAGATAGCAAACCCGGCAGCGGAGATTGCACAGGGTTGTCACTTCCCACAGGCAATACCATGGAACGGCGGCATGAGGGAGGAGGAACTGTACCTCGGGAGCGGGGATCTCCTTGGCGATCCGCTCCGGCCCGAGAGGCACTTCCCCCAGTCCAGGCAAGGGCTGAAGAAATTCCAGGTCGGAAAAACGCCGCAGGAGCGGAAGCACCTCATCGCCCCCAAAACACCTGAGAGCGTCGCGCCGCATTTCGCCGACCGTCGCATTGGAAGAGATGCTCCGCCAGATCAGGCTGGCGTAGGGCGAGAGCGCTACGAGCGGATTGTTGCGCTGCATCGCGTCGCTGTGAAACAGAATGATCAGGTCATCGGACTCGGCGTGCGCCTTGACCCAGGGACCGGCAATCCGGGGTTGCAGGCGATCAAAGGCCGATGGCGCGGGAGCGGACATGCTCACCTCCTCATAGCTCGATGCGCCCCCAGGGGCTGTAGGCATCGCTGAAAATCAGACGGGCGCTGACCAGATCTCCGCAGGTTTTCAGCCAGGCAAGGAAATCCTTGAGCTGCTCGCCGGCGAGTGGGACCAGCACATGGCCCAGCTTGATGTGAGCGATGACGGGCAGGTAGCGGGCGAGCAGGGGCATCTCCTCGGTGATGTGGGAACGCAGCTCGTACAGGTCATCGCTCGCCGGGTAGCCGGGAGCGAAGAGCCCCCCGGACCGCTCGAGAATCAGGCCGCGGATGCACACGGCGATGGGCCCTCTGGAGTGCCTGGACACGATCGTCCGGGCTTGCTCGACCTCCTCCGGAGTCATCGGTGACACCACGTTGTCCATCCTGTAATGAGCCCGATTCACCAGCGTGATGTGGTACCAGTCAGGAGGCACGTGCGCGAAGACGGCGTCCCCGTGCGGAGATTGAGCGGCGAGGCGGCGCTCGACCCATCTGGCCGCCCGCCACAGACGCCGGCCAACACGGGCATCTGGAAGCGGGCAGCCCAGCGCGATCCCGGTCGGCTTGAAAGCGCTCTCGTCGAGCTCACGATGCGAACCGTTGGCATGGGAGAGCTGATGCGTCGAGCGGGCCACCGCCACCGGATCCAGCCCCAGGCGCCGGCACCGGCTGACGAGCCGGCGGTAACGGGTCCGGCAGGCTGTGTCCGGATCGAGCCTCCTCGGCGTCATTGCAGCGCAATCCTGGGGCGGTCCAGCGGGATCTCCTGGCGGATCACCCAGGGGGAGACGAGGGACGACCTCTCCATCACCGCCAGCCGCTCGACGCGGATCGTCTCGGCACAGCCCGCCTGCCGGAAGCGCTCGGCAAGCTCGCCGTGAACCTGCTCCCTCTTCTCCTCGGGGACGCGCGTGAGCAGCGTGAAATGGGGCCGGAAGCGGCCGAGTATGTAGGGTGCCCGATAGCGCCGCAGCATCGTGCTCGAACGCAGGTTATCGGGATCCCGATCGAGCCGGGCGAGACCGAGAGAGTAGTTCGAGGCGGCGGCACGGCGGAAGACGCGTTGCACCAGCTCGTGGTGAAGGATCTCGATCCCTCCGCTCGGATCCTTCAGCGACAGTGCAAAGGCGGCCGCATGAGGAAATCCGCGGGTGATCTGCAGGTCCCGCAGCTCGAATGCCTCGAGCCCCGTGGCCAGATACTCCACTTCCGCGATCGCGTAGCGGATCTCCTCCTCGTTCAGGAAGTAGAGAGAGTCACAAATCGTGAGGTGAAAGCCGAAGCCCGCCGCATCGCCAACCATCTCCGCCCAGGGCGGCTCCACGCTCGCACGGCGGTAGACGTCGTAGCCCAAAACCTCGGTGCCGAAGCGGTAGAGCGGTGACTCCTCCGGGGGGACGAAGTAAAGAGCAAACGAGACGAGGTGGCGGGCGAGGTCCGGAGTCAGAGCCGTGGCCTTACGGACCTCCATGGCCACCTCGGCATCGATGGCGCTCGCCCTCAGGAGCCTCGAATGACGATCGAGGAATTCTATCCATCCATGATCGTCCGCAGCGCCTTGCGACAGATGCAGGACCGGGCTGACGTTCCCCAGCGTGACGTATCCGTATGGATAAAAGAAATAATCGCCGTCGATGATGAGCAGGGCGAAGGTCGGATAGTTTGTAAAGAGCTTGATCCTGATCGATGATGGACGGCCCAGCCTTCTCCAATCGGCAAGCAGGGCGTCGAGCCGTTTGATGAGCCCGGTCCGGCCGACCGGAGGCTTGACGTCCCCCAACTCCTCTTCGATGAGCCGTTCCTCGACGGCCGGGCTCTCCGGGTCCGCCAGAAGGATCTCGACCTGGCATTCACCGCGAGCGGCGCGCTTGAAAAGATCCCAGCGGAGAGTATCCCTCTGGATGAGGTTGAGGCCCGTTCCAAGGAGAGTGATTTTCCGCGCACGCTCCAGCAGGGGTGTCACCGCGGCGGCGAAATCAGTGCTGTCGCTGCGGTCAAAGTACCGAGCGAGGGGCGGCATGCCTTGAAGCGGCCCGTAGGCGGGCTCATGGAGCGGGCCCGTCGGCTTCTCGCGCGCCGCACTCAGCGAATTCACGACCTGCCGAATACCCCGGGCGACATCGTTCCAAGCTTCGTGCCGATTCCTCCAGGTCGTCACAGGCTTGCCACCCTTCGGAAGCGCTCTCAGCGTACCTATCGGAGACGACTGCCAATCACAAGGGTGAACGATCACCGGTACGACCACCGAGCGGCCGAGCCGGTGCAGCTCCAAGGCGGATTGAAGCTCTTTGCCGAAGCAGTAATCCGAAGCCATGAAGTTCGCACTGACGAGCAGCAGAATAACTTGAGCGCTCTCGAGGCTCGAATCGATAGCCGATTCCCAGTCACCTCCTGGAGGAATTTGCTGGTCGTGCCACTCCTCGATCACACCCTCCCGCACGAGTATCTTCAGGTGCGTTTCCAGCTCGTCACGCAGCGCCTTGTCCTTGTGTGAGTACGAGTAAAAGACGATCACGTCGTTTTCTCCGAGGAGCCACTACATTTCTCGGTGCAGAGCGCCAGCAGGAGCTGTAGAAAAGACTATACCGGCTTCTTCCAGTCAGTCAATCAACGGCTTTCGCGGCAAATCAACGGCTTTACGCCCGGGAGACTTCGGCAAGACGGAGCAAAGCGTTCTTCCAGCGCAGGCGATAGGCTTCCCAGATGGTCAGCCCGGCCGACAGGGGGAGGCGCTGGAAGCCTTCCTGGAGGACGTCGAGCTGGCAGCCTGCCGGCGCACGGTGGAGACGCAGGGTGAGGCGGGTGGCGGCCGGCCAGCCGGCGTCGAGCCGCTCGAAGGCCATCACCCAGAGCTTGGGCGGCAGCAGCTCGAGGGTCCTGCCGCGCTCCTGCCAGGCATCGGTCAGCTCCAGAAAGCCATCCGGTCCGTCGACCACCCGGGCTTCCCGGGCCAGCCACCGGGCGAGCTTGTCCGGCTCGACGAGCCAGCGCCAGGCTTCCTCCGGCGGCAGGGCAAGATCCTGGCGCCGGCGCAACTGGACTCCGGGGATGTCCCCCTGGCGGATCATTTCGCTCATGGTATTTTTCGGTCGAGGCTCAGTCGAGCAGACCGCGGAGCGCCGGCTCGGCGCCGGGATATTTGAAGCGGTACCCGAGCTCCTGGAGCCGGGACGGCACGACCCGCTGACCGTTCAAAAGCATGTCCGCCATCTCTCCCAGAGCGAGGCGGAGGGCGAAGCCGGGCGCCGGCATGAATCCGGGGCGATGCAGGACGCTGGCCAGGATGCCGGCCAGCTCGCGGTTGGTCACCGGATTGGGAGCGGTGAGGTTGAACGGCCCTGTGGCTTCCGTGGACTCCGCGAGGAAACGGATGGCGCCCACCTCGTCGGCGAGATGGATCCAGGGGAACCACTGCCGGCCGTTGCCGAGCGGACCGCCCGCCATCAGCTTGAACGGCAGGGTCATCTTCGGCAGGGCGCCGCCTTCGCGGGCGAGCACCACGCCGGTGCGCAGGATGGCGCGGCGCACGCCGAGAGCCTCGGCTTCGGCGGTGGACGCCTCCCACTCCTTGCAGACGCCGGCCAGGAAGTCGTCGCCCGGCGCGGCGTCTTCGCGGATCACCTCGTCGCCATGCGGTCCGTAATACCCGACCGCCGAGCCTTGCAGGAGCGCCCGGGGCTTGACCGCCGCCTCGCGGATGGCCTGGAGGACCGCCTTGCCGGAGCCGACCCGGCTGTCCCGGATACGGCGCTTCCTGTCCTCGGTCCACCGGCCGGAAGCAATGCTCTCACCGGCCAGGTGCACGAGGACCGTGTCGCCGTCCAGGAGAGACCCCCACCCCGCCGCCGTCCTGCCGTCCCACTGCACCGCCCGCACACCGGCAGGCAGGGCGCCCGCTTTTCCGGCATCCCGGGTGAGGACCACCACGTCCTGCCCGGCGCCGCCGAGCTCCCTGGCGAGAGCGCTGCCGATCAGACCTGATCCACCGGTGATGACGACTCGCATGGCGATCGACCCTCCCGTCGTTCTCGTCGCTGCCGGTTCGATCGTACACCCTGGCTCGCGGTGTCCAGAAGCTACACCGCCGCCAGCTCCTCTTCCAAGAGCTGGCGTTGGTGGAGGTCGGCATAGATGCCACCGGCCGCGATGAGCTGGGCGTGGGTGCCGCGCTCCAGGATGCGACCCTGGTCGAGAACGAGGATCAGGTGGGCGTCCTTGACCGTGGAGATGCGATGCGAGACGACGAACACCGTGCGCCCCACGAAGACGGTGCGCAGGTTCTCCAGGATGGTCTCCTCGGTGTGCGTGTCGACCGCCGACAGGCAGTCGTCGAGGAGCAGGATGCGCGGCTCGCGCAACAGGGCGCGGGCCAGCGCGACGCGCTGTTTCTGGCCACCGGAGAGGGTGAGCCCGCGCTCCCCCACCAGGGTGTCGAGCCCGTGCGGGAAGAGGGCGAGATCGGACTCCAGGCTCGCCAGCCGCGCCGCTTCGAGCACCTGCTCCCGCGTCGCCTCGGGACGCCCGAGCGCGATGTTCTCGTGGATCGTGGCCGAGAAGAGAAAGGTCTCCTGGGGCACCATGCCGATGGCGCACCGCAGGCGGGCGAGCGGAATGTGCCGGATGTCCACGCCGTCGATCCACAACGTCTGCTCCGGGGGATCGAGGAGGCGCGGAATGAGGGCGAGCAGCGTGCTCTTGCCCGCGCCGGTGTGGCCGACCACGGCCACCGTATGCCCGGCCGGCACCTGCAGGCTGATCTTGGAGAGCACCGGCGGCGTCCCGGCCTTGTACGAAAAGGTGAGGTCCTGGAACCGCACCGCTCCCTGCACTGCCGCGTTCTCCTTCGGCCACTCCGCGAGCGGCTCCTCGTCATGGATCGCCGGCTTGACGTCGAGCACCTCGCGCATGCGGGTGAGCGAGGCGAGGCCGCGCTGCGTCAGGTTGATCACCCAGCCGATCGCGATCATCGGCCAGATCAGCTTCGAGAGGAAGAAATTGAAGGAGACGAGCTGGCCGACGGTGAGCGAGCCGCGGATGACCAGCGTGCCGCCGTACCAGAGAACCGCCACGAAGCCGAGGCCCACCAGTCCCTGGAGGAGCGGATAGAAAGCCACCGTCCAGCCGATCAGCCGCTTGTTCTGCTCCAGGTAGTCCTCGTTGATGCGGCGGAACTCCTCCATCTCCTGCTCCTCCTGGGCGTAGGCGCGCACCACGCGGACGCCCGAGAAGCTCTCCTGAACGCGCGCCGAGATGTCGGAGAAGCGCGCCTGGACGGCGGTGAACATGGCGTGGATGCGCTGCCCGAAAAACTTGGTGGTGAGAGCCACCAGCGGCATGGTGGTGAGAGCGAGCAGGGTCAGCCGGCCGTTCATCCGGGCCATGAAGAAGAGCGCGCCGACTCCGGTGAACAGGGTGTTGCTGCTGTACATGATGGCCGGCCCGCAGAGCATGCGCACCGCTTGCAGGTCGTTGGTGGCGCGCGCCATCAGATCGCCCGTGGGACGGTCCTGGAAGAAGCCGGGCGGCTGCGTCTCGAGGTGAGCGAAGTACACGTCGCGCAGGTCGAGCTCCACGTCGCGGCTCATGCCCACCAGGATCAGGCGCTGCAGATAGCTGAACACTCCCTGCACCAGCGAGACGCCGACGATCAGGGCGGCATAGGTGAGCACCGTGCCGCGGTTCGAGTCCGCGCGCAGGGCGTCGATGGCCCGGCCGACGAGGAGAGGGCTGGCCAGCCCCACGACCGCGGAGGCGAGGATGGAGATCTGTCCCCAGATCAGCTTGCGGTAGTGGCCGCGCAGGAAGGGCCAGAGGTAGGCGAGGCGGTTTTTCAAAGTCGGGCTCCCGGCGGGAAGGATATCACCGGGAGCCGGCGGGCTTCGTCCTTGACGAACATCGCGGCTGGCGCATAAGGTCTTCGTCAACGAAAAGGAACCCCTATGCCTTCGAACGCGGACCACCCGACCCGCGCCTACCGCGCAGCAGCCTTCCTGTTTGTTTCGCTCCTGTCGTTGCCTATTCTCCTCGCGGCCCAGGCTCCACCCGCCGCGGGCCACTGGGAAGGCGCGATTCAGCTCCCCGGCCACGACCTGCTGGTGAAGATCGATCTCGCTAACGCGGACGGTGCCTGGAAAGGCACGATCGACATTCCGGAGCAGAACGCCAAGGCGCTGCCCCTGGAGAAGATCGCGGTCGAGGGCGACCACGTGCAGCTCACCATCTCGGGCGTGCCCGGCAGTCCCACCTTCGACGGCAAGCTGGAGGACGGCAAGATCGCCGGCACGTTCACCCAGGGAGCGGCGTCGCTCCCCTTCCATCTCGGCCGCGACGCGGTGCAGGCGGCACGGCGGCCGCAGGATCCAGTGCCGCCGTTCCCCTATCAAGAGGAAGAGGTCGCCTACCAGAACGGCGACGTCCATCTGGCCGGTACCCTCACCCTGCCGCCGGGACCGGGCCCCTTCCCGGCGGTCGTGCTGATCACCGGCAGCGGCGCACAGAACCGCAACGAGGAGCTGCTCGGCCACCGGCCGTTCCTGGTGCTCGCCGACCACCTCTCCCGCAACGGCATCGCGGTGCTGCGGGTGGACGACCGCGGCGTCGGCGGCTCGACCGGCAGCGTCAGCGGCTCGACATCGTCCGACTTTGCCGGCGACACCCTGGCCGGCGTGGCCTTCCTGAAGCAGCACGCGCACATCGCCGGCGACCGGATCGGTCTCATCGGCCACAGCGAGGGCGGCCTCATCGCTCCCCTCGCCGCCAGCCGCTCCAAAGACGTGGCGTTCATCGTGATGCTCGCCGGCACCGGCGTCTCGGGATACGAGATCCTTCCGGCCCAGGTGGAGGCGATCGACAAGGCGAGCGGCCAGCCCGCGGACCGGGCGCGCCGGGACGCCGACCTCAACCGTTCGGCCATGGACCTGGTGCGCGCCGAGAAAGACGGCGCCGTGCTGCGGACCAAGCTCAAGAAGCTGTTCGAGGAACATTCCGATGCCATCGACGCCGCAGACCTCAAGAGCGCCGGCGGCCTCGACGCCTACGTGGACCAGCAGGCCAAGACTCTCTCCAGCCCCTGGTTCCGCTACTTCGTCGACTACGATCCGCGCATTGCGCTGCGCCAGGTGAAGGTGCCGGTGCTGGCGCTCAACGGCGAGCTCGACCGCCAGGTGCTGCCGGACCAGAACCTTCCGGCCATCGAGCAGGCGCTTCGCGAGGGCAAGAACCCGGACGTCACCGTCCGCCGCATGCCGGGGCTCAATCATCTCTTCCAGACCACCACGACCGGCAGCCCGACCGAATACGCCTCCATCCAGGAGACCCTGTCCCCCGCCGTTCTCGACCTGGTGACGCACTGGATCCTCGAGCGCTTCGGGAAGCCGGCACCGGGCACGCCCCTTGCTCTACCGTCTTCCACCGGCCATTGAGGCCGGCACTCGAGAGGCGGTGTGCTCCATGGCAACGACACGCAGCAGCACCTTTGGCCGAGCGGAGGTCGCCGTCCGTCAAGCAGCGCGCAATCCCTGGGTGGAGCGGCTGGCGCGCTTCGGCCTGGTCGCCCGGGGGATCGTCTATGCGGTGATCGGCGTGCTGGCCATCCAGGCCGCTTTCTTCGGCCACGGCGCGACCACCGACACCCATGGCGCCCTGCGGGAGATCGCCAGGCAGAGCCGGCCGCTCCTCGCCGCCGTGGCCGTCGGGCTGGCCGGCTATGCCCTCTGGCGCTTCGCCGAGGCGCTTCTCGACCCCGAGCACAAAGGGCGGAGCCTCAAAGGGCTCGGCAAGCGCGCCGCCATGCTGGGCAGCGGCTTCATCTACAGCGGCCTCGCTCTCGCCGCCGTCCGCGCCTTTACCGATGGGGCGGCCACGCTGCACGACAACAACGGCGGACGGCAGATCGCCGCATCCGTCCTCGACAAACCGTTCGGCCGCTGGCTGGTCGCCCTCGTCGGCCTCGGCGTCATCATCGGCGGCGTGGTCCAATTCGTCCGCGCCTGGACGAAGTCGTTCGAAAAGAAGCTGATGACCGCTCAGATGAACGCCGACGAGCGGCGCCTCGCCTGCCGCACGGGCCAGCTCGGCCTCGCCGCCCGCGGCGTGGTTTTCGTCATCACCGGCCTCTTCCTGATCCAGGCCGCGGTGCGCTACGACGCGAGCCGGGTGCAGGGCCTGCGCGGCGCTCTCGACGCGCTGGCCGCCCAGCCGCACGGCCAGTTGCTTCTCGGCGTCGTCGCCCTCGGCCTCCTCGCCTTCGGCGCCTTCTCGTTCCTGGAGGCCCGCTACCGGCGCATCGTTTTCTGAAGCAGCGGGACAGCTAGGGAGCCTCGGGGGGCCGGGCAAAGAGCCGGCCTCCCCGCATCGCCAGCCGGCCGCGGCGGAGCCCTTCGGTGAACACCTCCTCCATGCGGTCCCGCATCGCGCCGGTCAACTGGCTGTAGCCGAGATGGGCGGCCACCGCCCGGCTCAGCGTCCGCCGGTCGCTCGCCAATCCACCGGCGAGCAGGGTGTCGATCACCGCCAGCAGGTCGTCGTCGTCGTAGCGCCCGAACTTCGGCGTGGCGCCGGTGAAAGTCCCTCCCGCGGCAGCGACGATGCGGCGCTCGACAGCGGTTTCGAGCAGCGCTTCGAGACGGGCACGGTCCGGCCGCTTGGCGCGCGGACCGTGCAGGCGCAGCTCGACCTGCACGAAGAGATCCTCGGCCGGCATCGGCTGCGCGCCCCAGCAGGCCTGGCGGAACGCCGCCAGCACCTCCTCGTCGCGCATCCGGTCGCCCCCCGCCGCCGGCTCCAGGCGCGGCCAGCGCTCCTCCTCGCGGCCGGCGAGCACCCGCTCGACCAGCCGCGCCGCCGGCTCGTACTCCCGATCCTCGTCGCGCGCCAGCTCCGCCTCGGTGGGCACCAGCTCACCGCGCATCGCCCGCTCCAGAACCGTCCGCGGCAAGGCGTCCACCTGCGCCAGGGCCGCCGCGAGACGTCTCTCGATCGCCTCGGCGAAGCGGAAGAGCGCGGCCATCCGGCGCACGATCTCCTCCTGCTCGGCGAGCGGCGGCAGCGGCACCGGCAGCATCTGGAGCTTCGAGGCGTTGATGTTCGACTGGTTGATGCAGTCCCGGCGCACCGCCCGCGCCCACTGCCGGCCCCACGGCGAGTTGATCCAGGCGCACACGTAGGGGCTCGCCACCAGGCGCTCGTCGCATCCGATACGCACCAGATACGAAGCGAACACCATCTCGCGCTCATCCTCGAACACCGCGGCCTTGCCCACCAGCTCGGGGCTGTTCGTTCGATTGAACAGAATATCGCCCGGCCGCAGCCGGAAGACCTCCAGGTTCGCCGCATCGCGAGCGATCACTTTCAGGTCCGACAGATCGACGGCGCCGTTCTGGATGTTCCCCATCCGCAGGACCGGCACCACCGGCGCGCCGTTCTTGACGCTCTTGTCGGATTTCACCGACGTGCCGTACTGGAGCACGCGGATCACGTCCCGCAATGGCACCAGCGACCACTCCTCCGGCACCTCGGGCACCGGCAGCGGATCCGGCATGAGAACCGGCTCCGGATCGAGATTCGGCGGCCGTTTCCCCGGCCGCCGCCCCTGCGCCGCGGCCACCGCCACCTCCGCCTCCCAATCCGCCCGCCGCGCCGCGAAGACGCGCTCCAGCGCCGCCGCGGCCGGCGCACAGCCGGAGCGCTCGCGCCAGTCCTCGGTCAGCCTTCCGGAGGTGGCGTCGGTGAGCACCGCGACGCGGAAACGCTTCATCACCGCCTGCACCCGCTTCAGCCGCTCGCGCACGCTCCGCCGCTGCGCGAAGAGCTCCTCGACGCGTTCCACGATCCGCCCCTGCTCGGCCAGCGGCGGCAGGCGGACCACCGTGCCGGCGAGGAAGTCCTTGAACACCAGGTTGCGCAGATTGGTCGTCTGGGTCTGATAATCCGAGATCTCGCCGCGCAGATACTTCTCGAGCAGCGCGAGCTGCACGAACGCCGGATCGACCGCCGGGTGGATCCGCATCAGGCGGCAGAAGTTCGAGCACAGAAGGGTGTTCTTCGCCTGCTGCAACGTCTCCTCGTCGATCAGCAGCGTGCGGCCCACCGGCTGGTCCGGGCCACCGCCGGAAATCTCCACGATGATGTCGCCCACCTGCAGGCGGCGCTTGGCGATGCGGGTGCGCCGCACCCAGCGCTCGGGCGCCGTGGCGCCGCGCTCCCTGGCCCAATCGCGGAACTCCTTGCCGCGGATCACGTTCACTTTTTCGAGCCCCGGCTCCTCCGCATCCTCCCCCCACTCGCCGCCGATGGCATGCACCACGATCTCTTCCAGGAGGACGTCCGCCCAGCCTTCGGGCAGCACGCTGCCATCCCGGGCCAGGTCCGGCAGCGGGCGCTCGGAGAAGACGGTCACTGCGCCTTCCCCACCGCGCGCAGCCGCCGCGGCACCAGGTCGCCCGCCAGCAGATCGATGATCGATGCCAGCTCGTCCACCGCTCCTTCGAGCTCGGCGATGGCATCGGCCGCCAGCTCCTCCGGCTCCGGCAGCTCGTCGCCGTCGAGCGACTCGTCCTTGAGCCATTTGAGACTGTCGATCTTGAAATCGCGCGCCTTCACCTCGGCGATCGGGAAGGATCGCCAGCGGTCCTCCAGCGAGGCGTTGGAGGAGCGGCGCTCCTGGTTGAAACAGGCCTCGAAGGCTTTGAAATGGTCATGGGTCAGCGGCCGGTCCTTCTTGGTGATGCGCGGCACGTTGCTCCGCGCGTCGTAGACCCACACCGTTTCGGTCGGCCGGCCTTTGGTGAAAAAGACGACGTTCGTCTTGGTGCCCGCGCTGTAGGGTGTGAACGTGCCATTGGGCAGCCGGAGCACGGTGTGCAGGTCGCACTCCTGGGTGAGGATCTTGAACACCTCGCCGGCCTGGTCGGCAAACAGACAGTTATCCGGCACGACGACCGCGGCGCGCCCGCCCGGCTTGAGGATCGCCAGGATATGTTGCAGAAAATTGAGCTGCTTGTTCGATGTCGTGATCGCCATGTCGTGGCGTCCCGGCACCTGATTGGCGCCCTTGCTTCCAAACGGCGGATTGGTCAGCACCACGTCGAAGCAGCGGCCGTCGTGCGATTCATAGATCGAATCACCGAGCTTGATCTCCGGCTCCAGGCCGTGCAGATAGAGATTCATCAGCGCCAGCCGGCGCGGCCGGGGCACCAGCTCCTCGCCGAAATACGTGCCCTGCCGCACCCGCTGCGACAGCGCCGCGCGCGCTCGCGGATCGTGCCGGTTGACCGACATCAGCCACTCATAGGCGCCGACCAGAAAGCCGCCGGTGCCGCAGGCGGGATCGCACACCGTCAGGTCCGGCTGCGCGCCGGGATCGGGACGCATGCAGCGCACGATCGTCTGGATCAGCAGCCGCGGCGTAAAGTATTGCCCGGCGCCTTTCTTCCCTTCGCTCGCCGCCTTTTCGAGCAGACCTTCGAAGACCGCGGCCTTGACGTCGACGTCGAGCCCCGTCCACTCGGTTTCGTCGATCAGACCGATCATCCGCTTGAGGTTCACCGGGTTGTTGAAGCGCGACCCGGCGCCGGCGAAAATATCGCCGAGGAGCCCTTCCTGACGGCCGAGGGCGAGGAGCGCGGCCTTGTAGTGGTCGATCAGCTCCGCGCCCGAGCAGCGCGCCAAAGCCGGCCACGAGCAGTCCGCCGCTTCGTCCTCCGGAGCGCCATGGTGGACCGCCGAGAGGTCGATCCCGCGCTCGTCCGCCATCTTGAGGAAAAGCAGATAGGTGATCTGCTCGATGTAATCGCCATAGTCGATCCCATCGTGCCGCAGCGTGTGGCAAAAGCCCCAGAATTTCTGGACCAGGTCACTCATGAATGTCGAAACCTCGCGAGCCTGGAGATGAGACGGAGGGAGCCTCCGTTCAATGGGACGGTATCGTAACGGATCGAGAGCCCAATTTGCAGGGGTCGGGGATCTTTTAACGTTGGCTAACGTTGGGGCGATTATCGTTCGAAGACACTTTGTTTTTCGTGCACCGATAACAAAGGCGGACGCCATCGTTGCCGCAACCCGCCCGCGAGCGCGCCGTCCATGAAAAACCTTGCTATATAAAAACCAGCAAAGAACCGTCTTCAGAATGCCCCGGCGCGCGGCAGAGCGCCGCGCTCTACGCCAGCTCGGCCCGCTCCGCCACCTTGCGCAGGTCCGCCACCAGCTCCGCTCGCGCGGCTGCTTTCTTTTCCCGATCCGGCATGCGCAGAATCGCGGAAGGATGGAGCGTCGCGGTGAGCCACGGTGCCCACTCCGACTCAAAGAACTTCCCGTGGTCGCGGGTGATGCGGAACGCCGGTCCCATCAACGCCTGCGCGGCGGTCGCCCCGAGGCAGACGATGATCCGCGGCTTGACGATCGCGAGCTCCGCTTCGAGCCACGGCCGGCACGCCCTCACCTCTCCCAGTGTGGGCTTGGCGTGGATCCGCCGCTTGCCCCGCGGCTCCCACTTGAAGTGCTTCACCGCATTGGTGACGTAGACCGCCGCGCGCGGAATCCGCGCCGCCGCCAGCGCCTCGTCGAGCACCTGCCCGGCCGGTCCCACGAACGGCTGGCCCGCCAGATCCTCCTGGTCTCCCGGCTGCTCGCCGATGAAGAAGATGGATGCCGCCGCCGGCCCCGCTCCCAGAACAGCCTGAGTGGCCTTCTGATAGAGGTCGCACGCGGTGCACGCCTGCGCGGCCTTCCACAGCTTGGGGATCGTCGGATTCTCCGGAATGAAGTCGAGAGCGGAGTGATGTTTCGTCGGCATGGGATATTTCTCCTCTCCCCGCTCCAATTACAAGTCCCATGCCAGAGGGTCAAACCCCTGGCGTCCCGGCGCTCAGATTTTGTATGCTGCCCCCCATGACCTTCGTTTCCGACCTCGCGCCGCAGTCCCTCTGGAAGCGCTTCGACGACATCCTCACCATCCCGCGGGGCTCCAAGAAAGAGGACGCGATGCGGCGCTACGTGCTCGGCGTGGCGGAGAGGAAGGGGCTGCGGACGCGGGTCGACGCAGCGGGCAACGCCGTCGTCGCCAAGCCGGCCAGCCCGGGCAAGGAGGGCGCGCCCACGGTGGTGCTCCAGTCCCACCTCGACATGGTCAACGAGAAGAGCTCGGACGTCGTCCACGACTTCGAGCGCGATCCCCTCATCCCGCGGCGCGACGGGGAGTTCGTCAAGGCGACCGGCACCACCCTCGGCGCCGACAACGGCATCGGCGTCGCCGCCATGCTCGCCGTGCTCGAAGCGGACGACGTCGTCCACGGTCCCCTCGAATTCCTGTTCACCATCGACGAGGAGACCGGGCTCACCGGCGCGAGCGACCTCGACCCGTCGCTCCTCACCGGCAAGCTCCTGCTCAACCTGGACACCGAGGCCGAGCACGAGGTGACGGTCGGCTGCGCCGGAGCGGGGATGAGCGTGCTCACCCTCCCCGTGGCGAGCGCGCCCGCCCCCGCCGGCCGCACACCGCTGGAGGTCTCGCTGACCGGTCTCCAGGGCGGGCATTCCGGCCTGGAGATCCACCTGCCGCGCGGCAACGCGCTCAAGCTCCTCGCCCGCGCGCTCTACGCCACCGGCCGCGAGCACCCGCTCCACCTCGGCGCGCTCCGCGGCGGCGGCAAGCACAACGCCATCCCCCGCGAAGCGTCGGCGCTGCTCTTCGTCCGCCCCGAGGACCGCGACGCGGTCACCCGCAGCCTGCACCGGGAAGCCGCCGCCATCGCCGCGGAGCTCCCGGCCGAGCCCGGCCTGCGTCTCGACATCCGGCCCGCCGCACCCACTGCCGCCTGGACCGAAGAGTCCGGCCGCAAGGCCCTCGCCCTCGTCCAAGCGCTGCCGCACGGCGTCCTCGCCATGAGCCAGGACATCCCCGGCCTCGTCGAGACGAGCACCAACCTCGCCGCGGCCGAGCCCAGGGACACCCTGCTCACCCTCCTGCTCAGCACCCGCAGCTCCGTCGACTCCGCCCTCCGCGCCACGAGGCAGCGCATCCGCGCCGCCGCCGACCTGGCCGGAGCCGCCGTCGAAGAAGGCCGCGGCTACCCGGGCTGGAAACCGGACCTCGGCTCCAGCCTGCTCAAGACCTTCCGCGCCCTGCACGAGCGCCTCACCGGCAAAGACCCCGCCCTCCGCGCCGTCCACGCCGGCCTCGAATGCGGCATCATCGGCGAAAAGGTCCCCGGCATGGAGATGATCTCCTTCGGACCCCTCATCCAAGGCGCCCACTCCCCCGACGAGCGCGTCCACGTCGCCTCCGTCGAAAGGTTCTACCACCTGCTCACCGCGACGCTCGCGGAGCTGGCGGCGTGAAGAAGGTATCCAGGGGCCGATAAGATGCCCACCGTCTTGATATGTGGACCCAACCCACATAGACTCTCCACATGAAGACCGTACAGGTTATGTTCGACGAGGATCTCCTCGCTGAATTGGACGAGACTGCTGACGTCCGCCAAAAAGGGCGATCGGCAGTGCTCCGACAACTCGCGAGCGACTTCTTGCGCCAACGTCGCCAACAGGAGATCGACGCACAGTACGAGCGCGCCTATGCGGGAGTGTCGGAGCCGCTGGGAGAGGACTTCGCAGGCTGGGAGGAAGAAGGCGTATGGCCCCCCGAGTGAGCCGGGGCGAGATCTGGCTCTACACCTTCGGAACACCCGACAAGCGCCGCCCGGTGCTTGTGCTCTCCCGGCAAAAGGCGATCGACCTTCTCCACACCGTCCTCGTGGCGCCAGTCACCTCCACCCACCACGGCGCCCCCAGCGAAGTCCAGGTAGGAGTCGAAGAAGGACTCAAGCATGAGTCGGTGGTCAACCTGGATCAAGTCCAGACCGTGGATCAGAAAAAGCTCCGTCACTTCGTCGGCACCGCCGGACCCGGAAAGATGGCGGCAGTCTGCCGGGCTCTGCGAATCGCCACCGGGTGCGGAGACTGAGACCTCACGGCCAGCGGTCACCCCAACCGCCGCCACGCTCCGCTGCGCGACAGACGCCATCGCGCCGCACGTTGCGCTAATCGTTCAAAGTGCCGTCACGTGCAGCCGCGTGGCGGTCACGGTCGTATGCAATGCCACCGCAGTCGCGCGCAGCGCCGTCACGGTCGTATGCTATGCAATGCCGCGATAGTCGTAGATTCGATTGACGCGCTCGCAGGCGCGAGGTCCGGCAAGAGACGTGGAGCAGCTATTGACCGGGCACCTGCAAATACCGATCAAACCACCCCAGCATCCGCCGCATCAGCTCACGGCGGTTTTTCGGTTGGTGGATGGCATGGCCTTCGCCGGGGAAGACGATGAGCTGGGTCGGCACTCCCAGCGTCTTCAGGGCGTGCCAGAGCTCGTAGGATTGCGGCGAGGGCACTTCCGCGTCGCCGTCGCCGACCATGATCAGGGTCGGCGTTTTGATTTGCTTGACGAAGTGGATCGGCGAGATCTTTTCGTACAGATCAGGATTGTCGTAGACCGAGGCGCCGAAGAAGGGGATCATCCAGGTGTCGATGCGGTTCTCGCCGTAATAGCTCAGCCAGTTGGCGATGCCGGCGCCGGCCATCGCCGCTTTGAAACGGTGGGTCTGGGTGATCGCCCACATGGTCATGAAGCCACCGTAGCTCCAACCTGCGAGGCCCACGCGCTGCGGATCGACCGGCTGGCTTTTCGCGACCGCGTCGACTCCTGCCAGGATGTCGCGCAGATCGCCGCCGCCGAAATCACGCACGTTGCCGCGCGTGAAATCCTCCCCTTGTCCAAAGCTGCCGCGCGGATTGGGATAGAGCACGAAGTAACCGTTGGCCGACATCGGCATGGTGCGGGCGTAGGTCCATTCGATCGGCCAGCGCGGCGTGGACGCAGCGGACGGTCCGCCGTGCACCCAGACGACGAGCGGATATTTCTTCCCGGCGATTTCCTGACGCGGATGGAAGAGCCAGCCCTGGACGGAGTGGCCGTCGCTCGTCCAGTGGACGCTCTCGGTGCGGCCCCACTGCGGCGCGCGGCCGTCGTTCTCATGCGTCACCTGCCGCCAGGCGCCGAGCGG
>DATARD010000410.1:0-45823 GCA_036264355.1 Thermoanaerobaculia bacterium | reverse complement strand
CGACACTCCAAACGGAAACCCTCGGCTGCGTCATGCCTTTGAGAAAGTTGAAGGAGAAATCCTTAGATTCTGTGAGAAAGAGAAACTCGTCGCGTGAACTTGACTCGGGAACACGAAAAGTTCCCTCTCAAGGACTCTAGCCTCGACAGCAACACGGTTGACAGCAGCAGGAGTGGAGTGCAGCAGAACGATCGAGGCCGGCACACTGCTCCTGACCAATAGTGGTGCGACCCTTGGGGTGCCGAAGATCTCACTCATCCAAGGCTGCATCAATGATGGTGTGGCAGCTCTTCTGAGGCTCAGGGCGAACAAAGAGTTTCTGTACTTCTATCTGGGCACACAAACAAACCATCTCAAGGCATGGGTCGACCTTGGGGCGCAGCCCAACCTTAATACTCAGATTATTGGCGGCTGGCCTGTTGTTCTTCCGCCGGTCGATGAGCAGGTCCAAATCGTAGAGTATATTAAGCGCGAAACCGCAGTCATTGCTGAGCCAATCGAAAAAGCTCAGCAGGAAATATTACTCCTTCATGAGTACCGCACCCGGCTGATCGCCGACGTGGTCACCGGCAAGCTCGATGTGCGCGAAGCGGCGGTCCGGCTGCCGGAGGAGGCCGAGAAGCTGGAGTCGCTCGAAGTCGAGGAGCAGAGTGAAGACGAAGAAGGCGATGGCGCGGGCCTCGACGCCGCTTCCGAGGAGGTCGAGGCATGACCTGCCGGGCAGATTTGCCACATGACCTGCGGCAAATTGCTCGGAATGTTCTGGATATTCTCGGATCTCTAAAGGTGTCATGCTCTGCGGACACATATCGGAGTGGGAGCCGGGGCGCTGGCACGCGCCTTTAGATGAGTAGGTTCAATCGCTTAGGTAGATTTGCCGCACGTCATGCGGCAAATTGGAGCCCTGAGTCGGAGGGCCCGCTACGGCCTCAGAGGTTTCTCACCCTTGCTTAGCTGGTCGCACTACCGCCGATGCGCCGGGCGGGCGTCTCCTCGAAATAGTCGGGCGCCGTCGAGATCTGGAAGGCTCCCACGGTTTTGCCGTCCGCCGCCACGGCGACGAAATGGGCGGTTCCCCCGTGTAATGGAACCGCCCACTCGGTCTAGGGAGCCGTCCGCCTCGGCTGGGCGACCGTCCCCCTGGCTTGGGAGAGCGTCCGCCTCGGCCGAGCGACCGTCCCCATGGCTCCGGAGAGCGCCCGCTTCCCCTGGGCGACCGTTCCCCAGACCAAGTGGGCCTACGGAGACAAATGGACCGCTTCCCTGGCGAGGCGGATCCTCTCCGACACGAGGCGGGCCCTCTCCGACACGAGGCGGACCCTCTCCGAGACGAGACGGACTCTCTCCGACACGAGGCGGACTCTCTCCGACACGAGGCGGACTCTCTCCGAGACGAAGCGGGCTCTCTCCGAGACGAAGCGGACTCTCTCCGACACGAGGCGGACTCTCTCCGAGACGAAGCGGGCTCTCTCCGAGACGAAGCGGACTCTCTCCGAGACGAAGCGGGCTCTCTCCGAGACGAAGCGGACTCTCTCCGAGACGAGGCGGACTCTCTCTGAGACGAAGCGGACTCTCTCCGAGACGAAGCGGACTCTCTCCGAGACGAAGCGGACTCTCTCCGAGATGAGGCGGACCCTCTCCGATACGAAGCGGACTCTCTCCGAGCCGAGGCGGACTCTCTCCGAGATGAGGCGGACCCTCTCCGATACGAAGCGGACTCTCTCCGAGCCGAGGCGGACTCTCTCCGAGCCGAGGCGGAATCCCACAGGCATGTGGCGAATTGGTCAGAGTCTTCGAGCAGATTGTCTCCGCAGTGAGGAGACAATTGAGCTGCGCGGGAGATTGTCGTAGCAGTGATACGACAATCTGCCCAGGGGTTGTAGTATTTGACGGCACAGGATCATGGCCTCTCGACCGGCTGGCCGGTTTGGAGCCCGGCGCAGATTCACCACACGGCTTGTGGCGAATTGCTCGGAGCCTTAAAGTGAGTGGTCTAGCAGGACTTGACGGACACAGGATGGAAGCCGCGCTATGACCACCGACACCACCGAAAAGGGCCTCGAATCCCTCATCGTCGCCGACCTGACGGCCGGGACCCCTCCGGCCGGTTCGGCCGGGGCTGAGATCCGCGAGCGGCCCGCGATCTATGGCCCCGGCTGGAGTCTCGGCGAGGCGCGGGACTACAACCGCGAGTATGCGGTCGATCTCATTCAGCTCAGCGCCTTCCTGCGCGCCACCCAGCCCGAGGTGGCCGAGGCGCTCGATATCGACCAGGAGAGCCCGGTCCGCCAGAAGCTCTTGGCCCGGCTTCAGGGCGAGGTGAGCAAGCGCGGTGTGATCGACGTGCTGCGCCATGGTGTCAAGCACGGACCGCTCGAGCTCGACCTCTTCTATGGCACGCCTTCGCCGGGCAACCGGCAGGCGGCCGAGCGGTACGAGATGAACCGCTTCAGCGTCACCCGGCAACTGCGCTACAGCCGCGACGAGACCCAGCTCGCGCTCGACCTGGCGCTCTTCATCAATGGCCTGCCTGTCGCCACCTTCGAGCTCAAGAACAGCCTCACCAAGCAGACGGTGGACGACGCCGTGCAGCAGTACCGGCGGGACCGCGATGCGCGCGAACGGCTCTTCGAGCTGGGCCGATGCGCAGTGCATTTCGCGATGGACGAGCACGAGGTGCGGTTCTGCACCCATCTCCAAGGGAAAGAGTCGTGGTTTCTCCCGTTCGATCAGGGGTGGAAAGACGGCGCCGGCAATCCGCCGAATCCCTTTGGACTCAAGACCGACTATCTCTGGCGGCGCATCCTCACCCGCGGCGGCCTCACTGACATCCTGGAAAACTACGCCCAGATCGTCGAGACGAAAGACGAGAAGACCGGTAAGAAAAGAACGAAGCAGGTCTGGCCGCGCTACCATCAGCTCGACGTCGTCCGCAAGCTCCTCGCCGACGCCGGCTGGAACGGCGCGGGCAGGCGCTACCTGATCCAGCATTCGGCGGGGAGCGGCAAATCCAACTCCATCGCCTGGCTCGCCCATCAGCTCATCGGCTTGCGGAAGGACGGTGCGGAGGTTTTCGATTCCATCCTCGTCATCACCGACCGCCGCATCCTCGACAAGCAGATTCGCGACACGATCAAAGGCTTTGCGCAGGTCGGCTCGACCATCGGCCACGCAGAGCACTCGGGCGATTTGCGCAAGCACATTCAGAGCGGCAAGAAGATCATCATCTCCACCGTGCAGAAATTTCCTTATATTTTCGACGAGATCGGCAAGGAACCGCGTGGGCGCCGCTTTGCGATCATCATCGACGAAGCGCATTCCAGCCAGGGTGGCCGGGCTTCGGCGGCGGTCAGCATGGCGCTCGCCAAGGACGGCGCCGAAGAGGACGACGAGACGACCGAGGATACGATCAACCGGATCATGGAGTCGCGCAAGCTCCTGCCCAACGCGAGCTATTTCGCCTTCACCGCGACTCCCAAGGGCAAGACCCTCGAAATCTTCGGCGAGCCGTATGAGCACGAGGGGAAGACCAAGCACCGGCCGTTCCACAGCTACACCATGAAACAGGCCATCCAGGAAGGCTTCATCCTCGACGTGCTGCAAAACTATACGCCGGTCGACAGCTACTACAAGCTGATCAAGAAGATCGAGAGCGATCCCGAATTCGACACCAAGCGGGCGAAGAAGAAGCTGCGCCGGTACGTCGAGAGCCACAGCCACGCCATCCGGCTCAAGGCCGAGATCATGGTCGACCACTTCCATGAGCAGGTGCTCGCGCTCAACAAGATCGGCGGTCAGGCGCGGGCGATGGTGGTCACGAGCGGCATCGAGCGGGCCATCCAGTATTACATCGCGATCCGCGATTATCTGATCGAACGGAAGAGCCCGTGGAAGGCGATCGTCGCCTTCTCCGGCGAGCATGAATACGGCGACACGAAAGTCACCGAGTCGACCTACAACGGCTTCCCGTCGAGCAAGATCCCCGACGAGATCAAGGCCGATCCATACCGTTTTCTCATCTGCGCCGACAAATTTCAGACCGGCTACGACGAGCCGCTGCTGCACACCATGTACGTGGACAAGCCGCTCGCCGGAATCAAAGCCGTGCAGACCCTGTCACGCCTGAACCGGGCGCACCCGAAGAAACACGACACCTTCGTGCTCGACTTCATGAACGACGTCGAAACCATCCGGCTGGCGTTCGCCGACTACTACCGGACGACGATCCTGAGCGACGAGACCGACCCGAACAAGCTGCACGATCTCCAGGCCGCGCTCGACCGCGAGCAGGTCTACGCGCAGGAATCGATCGACACCTTCGTGGGGCTGTACCTGGATGAAGCCGGCCGCGAGCGGCTCGATCCGATCCTCGACGCCTGCGTCGCCGTCTATCGCGAGCAGTTGGATGAGGACGGGCAGGTCGACTTCAAGGGGAACGCCAAGACGTTCCTGCGCACCTACGGCTTCCTCGCCTCCATCCTGCCCTATACCAATGCGGGATGGGAGAAGCTGTCCATCTTCCTGAGCTTCCTCGTGCCCAAGCTGCCGGCGCCGCGGGAGGACGACCTCTCGCGGGGCATCCTCGAAGCGATCGACATGGACAGCTACCGGGTCGAGAAGAAGGCGGTGATGAAGATCCAGCTTGCGGACGAAGACGCCGAGATCGCTCCGGCGCCGGTCGCCGGTGGAGGCCGCAAGCCGGAGCCCGAGCTCGACCGCCTGTCCAACATCCTCAAGGCGTTCAACGACCAGTTCGGCAACATCCCCTGGATCGATCGCGACAGGATCGAGCGGACGATCACAAGAGACATTCCCGCGGGTGTGATGGCCGATACCGCCTACATGAACGCTATGCGCAACTCTGATCAGCAGAACGCGCGCATCGAGCTCGACAAGGCTTTGGCGCGCGTCGTGACCGCGCTCCTGAAGGACGACTCCGAGCTGTACAAACAGTACAGCGACAACGAGTCCTTCCGGAGATCGCTCACCGACTGGGTCTTCGGATTGACCTACGCCTGAGGCGGCGCTTCTTTGAGCAGCGCCCGCAGCCTGGCGTTCTCGGCCTCCGCCTCCTCGGCGCGCTTCTCCGCCGCCTCGGCCCGCTCACTTTGCGCTTCCTCAGCGGTCAGCACCAGGCTGCCGTCAGGATGGAAGAGCCGTACCCAGGTGTTCGTCCTTCCTTCCACCTCGCCCTGCCAGAGGCCGAGGTAGACGCCGAGCTTCTCGCTCCACAGCCGGCCGTTGCCGGCGGGCCGGATCGGCCGGTAGGCATCTCCGGCCAACCGCAGACCTTCCAGCCGCTGCGTGTCCGGATCGTGCAGGAAGTATTCCGCCGTGCGGAAGACCTGAGCGTATAGATCTCGCTTCTCGTTGCGATCCTTGTGCGCCGTCGAAGGAGACAAGAGCTCGACGATGACGTCGGGCAGCCGCCCGTCCTCCTCCCAGGCGATCCACGCCTGGCGGTCGCGGTCCGCGGTGACACCGCCCACCCAGAAAACGTCCGGCCCGCGGAAGGCGCGCTTCTGCAGCCCCTTTTTTTCCTCTTCCGAGACCTCCCAGGCCTGGTCCAGGGAGTAGTAGACGAAGATGTTGGCGCCGACGAAAAAATCAGTCCTGTCCTGCTCCGCCATGGCTTGGCGGATCAGTTGCCGCAGGAGGGGAAATTCCACGGTATGCCAGTCGGATTCCAAGGGCTCTCCATCATCCAGGACGAGCTCGAAGGGCGGGTGCGCGAGCGCTGTTGCGGCGGATGGGCTCATGGCGTGCTCCCTTGCGGAGTCGTGGTCAGAGAGAATCTTATTCCGTCTTGGCGGCAAAGGGAAGCTCCTCTTCCTATCCGTCCTATCCGCCCCCGAACACTTCCGAGAAACGGCGCACCGCTTCCGTGCTGCCGCAGACGGAGAGCGTATCGTCCGGCGCGAAGCGGAAGTCCGGACCGAGATCGACCAGCACCTCTTCCTTCCTTTCCACCGCAACCACCGAGCAGCCGGTGCGCTCGCGGATGCGCAGGCCGGCGGGGCGTTGGCCGGCGAGGCGGCCGGCGGGCACGCGGAGGATCTTGAGCTGCCGGTCGACGGAGACCGCGTCCTGGCCGAGGAGCTTCTTGGCCAGCATCTGGCCGGAGACCTGGCTGATCGAGAGCGCGAAGTAGGCGCCGGCACGGTGGATGCGCTCGACGTTCTCGGAATGGTTCACCCGCGCGATCACCGGCACGTCGGGCGCCAGGTCCTTGAGGATCACCGAGGCGAAGAGCGTCGCGCTGTCGGTGTCGAGCGCCAGGATCACCGCCTGCGCGTTGCGCACGTCCGCCGCCTGCAGGACGTGCAGGTCGAGCACGTCGCCGACCTGGTCCACCTCCGGCCCGGCGTTGCGGTCGATGAGCCGCACCGATTCGCCGACGATGGTGAGCAGCTCCTTCACCTTGCGTCCGACCTCGCCGCCGCCGCCGATGACGAAGTGGCCGTGCCGCCGTGTCGCCACCGCTCCTTCGGTCAGCTCGCTCAGGCGGTCGATGCTCTCGCGGCTGCCGACCACCACCAGCAGCGCGCCGGGCTCCAGGCGCGTGCCGGGTCCGTCCAGCACCCGGAGGTCGCCGCCGTGCCACTGGCCGACCACGATGGCGCCGGTCAGCGGTCCGATCGCCGCCTCCTGAAGTGTCTTGCCGGCGAGCGGGCTCTGCGGACGCACCTGCACCTCCGCCACCTCCAGGTTGCGCCCGAGGTTCTGCACTCCGGCGACGCGCGGGCTGATGCGGTGCGAGGCGCGGGCCGCCAGCGCGGCGCCGAGCATGTGGCGCGGGGTGAAGGTGGCGCTCGCGCCGGCGAGCTCGATCGGCCGCCGGTGGTAGGGCTCTTCCACCACCGCCAGGATCGGCCCGCGGAAACCGAGCTGGCGGGCGGAGAGGATGAGCGCCGCGTTCTCGTCGTCGCCGCCGTTGGCGATCAGCGCCCGCGCGGTGTCCAGCCGCGCCGCCTGGAGCGCGCCGTCGTCGAGGCCCCGGTGGATGATCCAGACCGTCCGCGGGTTGCGGTCGTTCCTCTCCAGCAGGCGCCGCGCCAGCGTCTCGTCCGGCTCCAGCACCAGAGCGGGCACCCGCGCTCCGGAGAGCTCGCCGAGCAGACTCTCGACCGCCGGACCGAAGCGGTAGATCACCACGTGGCCGGCGAGGTCCCGGTCGACCTCCAGCGGGAGACGCGCCTCGAAGCGTTCCTCCAGGAACGGGATGAGGTAGATGGGGACGAGCAGGAAGACGAGGAAGACGCCGGCGAACTGCACCACCACCACGAAGAGCACCATCAGCGGATGGCTCCACTGGCTGTCCCGCCCATAGCCGGTGGTGGTGAGGCTCTCGGCGGACCATTCCAGGCTGTCCCAGAACGTCCGCGGCTTTCCTTCCAGGCGGGCCATGCCCACCATATAGAGGAACGTCGTGGTCAGAACGACGGCCAGGAAGACCACGAGGAGGAGGACGAGACGGCGGCGGGATCGGCGGGAGCGGTTCATCAGTAGGGCATCTCGTCCTCTTCCATCCCGAAATGATGGCCGAGCTCGTGGACCACCGTGTCGCGCACCTCGCGGAGGACCTCGCGGCGGCTCTCGCAGTGGCGCAGAATCGGCCCGCGGTAGATGATGACGCGGTCGGGCAGGGCGGTGTAGAACGAATCGCGCTGCGCGAGCGGCACTCCCTGGTAGAGACCGAAGAGCTCCTCGCCGGGCGGAAACCCCATGGCTTCGAGGTCTTCGGGATCAGGCTCCTCCTCGACCAGGACGACGACGTTGTCGAGCATCTCGGCGAATTCTTCGGGCAGCCCATCCAGGGCCTGCTCGACCAGGGCCTCGAACTCCTCGGGAGGGACGCGCATTCCATCTGATTCTAGCGGATTGGGACGGTGGATCGGTGGCTTCACCGCCGCCGTGCTGCTCCTCGCCGCCCTGCACATGCTGGTCTTCGACCGCTCCCTGGGCGGCGACGGCTGGGCGGGGTTTGCGCTCCTCGAGTCGCTCACCGATGACGGCGATCTCTGGCTGGAGAACAACCACCGCGGGGTGATGAACGGCCTCCTGGAGACGCCGGCCGGCCATCTGGTCGCGCCCCATTTGGTTTCCCAATATCCTCCCGGGATCGTCGTGCTGGACGCGGCGCCCTTCCAGGCCGGGCGCGCTCTCGACCATCTCCTCCCGGCCGGCCGGCTGGCGGCGGGCGTCGAGCTGCCGCCGGTCGGCCGGGTGCCGCGCGGCGTCTTCCTGAGCGTCGGCCTGATCGTCCTCGCGCGCAACGCCGCGGCCCTCCTCGGTCTGGCCTGGATTGCCCTGGCCCTCCGCCGGCTCGGCCTGCCGGAACGGACCACCGCCGCCGCGGTGGCGTTCACCTTCTTCGGCGGTCCGCTGCTCTTCTATGCGCTGGTCGGCATGACCCACGCGCCGACTTTCGCCCTGGCTTCTCTGCTGCTGCTCATCCTGGTCAGGTGCCGGGAGGCGGGGAGCCTCCGCCTGGCCTTCGCCGCCGGAATGGTGGTGGGCGCGGCGGTGCTGGTGCGCTACTCGGCGGTCGCGCTGCTGGTTCCTGCGGTGTGGGCGGTGTGGGTGGAAAGGACGCAAAGGACGCAAAGGACGGCGGCCTGCCTTGCCGGCTTCTCCCTCTTCCTGGTGCCTCTCCCGTTCTGGTGGCATGCCTGTTTCGGGAGCTGGCTGCCGCCTCCCTATGGCGGACGGTGGGTGATTACGGCGGCCTCGCCGTGGAACGTTCTGTTCGGCCCGGTGCACGGATTCTTCCTCTTTCATCCGGCGATGCTCTGCGCGGCGGCGGGCCTGCTCCTCGTCCGCCTCGCGGACCGCGAGAGCACCCGGGCCTGGCGCGGGATCGCCGCGGTCTGGTTCCTGGCGGTCGC
This sequence comes from Thermoanaerobaculia bacterium, assembly GCA_036264355.1. Classification (GTDB taxonomy): domain Bacteria; phylum Acidobacteriota; class Thermoanaerobaculia; order Multivoradales; family UBA5704; genus UBA5704. The sequence goes on along the minus strand of DATARD010000410.1, from coordinate 36,935 downwards.
GGTGCTGCACGGCTGGTGGTCCGAGGCGGCGAATCCGGGCGGCTACGGCCAGCGGTTCCTGATCGACGCCCTGCCGGCTCTCGCCCTGGGCTTCGCCGGCTGGCTGAGCGCCAGATGGCGGATCGGGCTCGCGGCGGCGGCAACCCTCGCCGGCTTTCTGTTCTTCTTCGCCGCGGTCGGCGGTCTGGTGACCCCTCCGGCGCCCTGGCCATGGCCGCAGCGTCTCGGCGAATACGCCGTCCTCCTGCGCCACCCTCCGGCGCCACGCGAGATGATCGAAGCGTTCCGGCGCTCTTCGTTCGTCGTCCGCCTGGCGCTCGGTCCACGGTAGACTCGCGGCATGTCCGTCCGACTCGACAAATGGCTGCACGTGGCCCGGATGTTCAAGACCCGCACCCAGTCGACCCACGCCTGCGACCTCGGCCGCGTCAAGGTGAACGGCCAGCCGGCCAAACCGCACCGGCATCTCGCGCCGGGCGACCGCGTCGAGTTGGAGCAGGGGGACTGGGAGCGCGTGCTGATCGTCAAGGAGCTGAAGGACAAGCCGGTGCCCAAGGCCGAGGCCGCCACGCTCTATGACGACCAGAGCCCGCCGCGGCCCGCCCCCGATCCGCTGGCCCGCCTGATGCGCCGGCCGCCGGTTCTGCGCGAAGCGGGGAGCGGCCGGCCGACCAAGAAGGAGCGGCGGGACATCGAGCGCTGGCACGAAGGGGAGGCGGACGAGGGCTCAGGCGAGGAGTAAAAAGGGGGGCCGGTGAGACCGTACCCGTTAGAGGGAACTACTTCCTACGCAGTGAATTCTAGACAGACACAGACTGGTTGTCAATAAATTGTCTATAATTTCAGAGAACTTCCCGCCCAAACTTCTTGATAAATTCTGGACAGCCTGCTAGCCTGTCACCATGGACGAGCCACCCGAGACTCTGCGGCACCATCCCATCGGCGTCGCCGCCCGGCGCACCGGATTGAAGCCGGATCTGATCCGCGCCTGGGAACGCCGCTACGGGGCAGTCGAGCCTGGACGGACGGAGACCCGGCGCCGCTTTTATTCGGACGCCGACATCGAGCGGCTGCTGCTGCTGCGGCGGGTGGTGGGCACCGGCCGCGGCATCGGCCAGGTGGGGGGCCTGTCCAACGCGGCGCTCCAGGCGTTGATGGAGGACGAGTCCGGCGGCACGGCGGGAACGGCGAAAGCGGCGGGAGCGCTGCCGGCCGTGACGGCCGACGGCGCCGAGCCTTTTCTCGCTCTCTGCCTCTCCGCCACCCAGCGCCTCGACGGTCGCGACCTCCAGTTGCAGCTCGACCGGGCCTCGGTCGCCCTGAGCCGGGTCCATCTTCTGCAGAAGCTGCTGGCGCCGCTGATGAACCGCGTCGGCGAACTCTGGCATCGCGGCGAGTTGCGGCCCAGCCACGAGCACATGGCGTCCGCGGTGGTGCGCTCGTTCCTCGGCGGCATGCGGGAGGCCGGCCACCTCCCCGCCACCGCGCCGCACCTCGTCGTCACCACTCCGGCGCGCCAGGTGCACGAGCTGGGCGCCCTGATCGTGGCCGCGACCGCGGCCACGGAAGGCTGGCAGGCCACCTACCTGGGACCCGACCTGCCGCCGGAAGAGATCGCCGCGGCCGCGGTCCAGAAGGGAGCGCGGGCGGTGGCCGTCAGCATCGTCTACCCGCCCGACGATCCGCTGCTCGGCGACGATCTCCGCAAGCTGCGCCGGCTCCTGCCACCCGGAACGGAGCTGCTCATCGGCGGACGGGCCGCCGCATCCTATGCGACGGTGATCGAGGACATCGGCGCCTTGCACCTCGACAGCCTGTCGCGGCTCCGCGAGGAGCTCGAGCTGATGCGCTCTCTCCCCCTATCAAATCCTGGACAATAGCTGGACAACCCTGTGTGCGGTCAGTCGCCCAGGAATTCGCCGACCGGGGCGAGCGGCTCGCTGTGGTCGCAGAAGATCTTGAACACCACCATGATCGGCACCGCGAGGATCGCTCCGGCGACTCCCCAGATCCAGCCCCAGAACGTCAAGCCGAGGAAGACGACCACCGGATTGAGGGTCAACCGCTTCCCGAGGACCAGCGGCGTGACCAGGTAAGCCTCCAGGATGTTGAGCACGGCGAAGGCGCCGGGCACCATCAGGGCGTGGCCGGTGCTCGGGAAAGTGAGGAAGCCGACCATGGTGAGCACGGCGTACATGGTCATCGCGCCGAGATAGGGGATGTAGTTGACGGCCCAGGCCATCACCCCCCAGAGCAGCGGGTTGGGCACCCGTAAGAGAGCCATCGCGCCCCAGGTCCCCAGCCCGAGGCCGCCGTTGATCATGGTGACCGTCGCCAGGTAGGTGGAGATGTCGTCCTCGATGCGGCGCGCGATCTCGACTGCCGTCCGTTTGTCGGCGATCCTCGGCAGGACGCGGATCAGCTTGCGCAGGAAGAGGTCGCCGGACGCCAGCAGGAAGAGCAGGAAGATGAGCATCACCGCGCCGCCGGTCACGAGGTCCGTGGTCTGGCTGAACAGCTTCTCCCCCAGGGTCTCCTGCTGCACGACGGTCGGCGGCGCCTGGTTGTTTCCCACCGTGGTGATCTTCTCGACCTGCGCCGTGGCATTGCTCATGGTCTGCACCGGCTTCTTGAGCTGCTCCAGCTTGCTCTCCAGCTTGCGGAAGGTCCGCGGCGCCTGCTGGGCCCACTCGTAGGCCGGCCCGGAGAGCTCATAGATCCCCAGCCCGAGCGCGCCGAGGAGACCGAGGACCACGATTGCCGCGGCGACGCCGCCGGGGATGTGGAGCTTCTTGAGCCCGCGCACCACCGGGGTGAGCAGAAAGCTCAGCAGCGCGGCGAGCACGATGGGAAGAAAAAAAGTGCGCGCCAGATACAGCGTGTAGAAGGCGGCCAGGATGAACAGGCCGTTGAGCGCCGGCGAGCGGGTCCCGGAGGCTCCCTCCCCGGCGGGAAACTTGGGATCAGGCCGCGGGCTCTCCTCTGGGGGAGGCTCCGGCCGGAGAGATTCCAGCATTATTGTCCCTCGATGGGTCCCTCGATGGCCGCAGCCTGCCGAGGCCCGCAACGACGCGGGACCGGACCGCGGTGTGTTGACATTGTACGGCGACGCTCTCGGCTTACGCCCGACGGACCAGCCCCGCGACCAGCGAGACCACGAAGACGATCAGGAACAGGGTGAACAGGAGCTTGGCAAGCCCCGCGGCGCCCGACGCCAGACCACCGAAGCCGACCGCAGCGGCCACCAGCGCGACGAGGAGTACGATCAGGACGGTCCATCTCAGCGGGGTCAACATGGCGAGTCTCCGTGCTTCCAGGACATACCAGCTCTGTCCCAAGCAAGGCTTGTGCCAGACCTCTCACTCGAAGAGCAGGAGCTGCACCATCCGCCCCTGCACCAGGTTGGAGGCGGTGACGCCCAGCAGGCGGACGGGCCGGCGGGGGGCGTCGGTCTTGCGCAGGAGGTCGCGGGCGCAGGCGGCGATGGGCGCGGCCTCGTGGACCGGCAGGCTCAGGGTGCGCGAGCGGGTGATCGTGGTGAAGTCGGCGTAGCGCGCCTTGAGGGTGACGGTGCAGGCGGCGAAGCCGCGGCGCGACAGCGCATCGGCCACCTCGGCGGCCATCCGCTCCACCTCGGCGTCCATCTCCGCCAGGCCGGCGAGATCGGTGACGTAGGTGTTCTCCGTCCCCAGGCTCTTGCGCTCCTGGTGTGTTTCGACCGCGCGCTCGTCGATGCCGCGCGAGAACTCGAAGAGCACCCGGCCGTGCTTGCCGAAGCGGTCGGTCAGCTCCTCGACGGAGACGGCGCGCAGCTCGGCCACCGTCCGCACCCCCATCTCGGCGAGCGCCTTCTCGGTCGCCGGCCCCACGCCGTGCAGCCGGCGGACGGGCAGCGGATCGAGAAACGACTGCACCTTGTGCGGCGGCACGACGGTCAGCCCGTCCGGCTTGTGGAAGTCCGAGGCGATCTTGGCGATCAGCCGGTTGGGACCGACGCCGACGCTCACCGTGAGGCCGCGCTCCTCGCGCACCCGGCGGCGGATCTCCTTGGCGACCGCGGTGGCGCTCCCCGCCTCGCCGAGGCAGCCGGTGACGTCGAGATAGGCTTCGTCGATCGACACCGCCTGGACCAGCGGGGTGATCTCGCGGTAGATGGAGAAGATCTTCTCCGATTCCAGGCTGTAGCGCCGGAAATCGGGCGGGATGAAGAGGACGCCGGGGCACAGGCGGCGCGCCCGCGAGGACGGCATGGCCGAGTGGATGCCAAAGCGGCGCGCCTCATAGCTCGCCGCGGCCACCACCCCTCTCCCCTCGGGACGGCCGCCGATCACCACCGGCTTGCCGCGCAACGACGGATCGTCCCGCATGTGGACCGCCGCATAGAAGCAGTCCATGTCGCAATGCAGGATCCTGCGCTGCTCGCCCGAAGACTCCGGTTCCACTCTCTCCGGCTCCACGGCCTCAGCTTAGCCTGTTCGGCCCGGATCGGCCGATTGCTGGAACGCCTCGCGGGGGAAACGGTAGAATGCTTGGCGCCTCGCACAGTCGCAGGCTCCACCGCACAGGGACAGAGGCCCGGCAGCGGCCGGAACGAGAACCAGGATGATCTTCGCACCCCTCCCCAGACGCCTGACCGTCCTCCTCCTGGCCGCCCTTGCCGTGCAGCCGGGCCGGCCGGCCGGCGCCGACCCGGCGCTCCTCGTCCCCGGGGGGCCGGCTACCGAGCATTCGATCCTGGACGGAGAGACCCATTCCTATCAGATCGCCCTCGCCGCCCGCGACTTCCTGCGCGTCACCGTCGACCAGATCGCCGTCGACGTCGAGCTCAAGCTCCTGGCGCCGGACGGCCGGCAGGTCTCGCTGGTCGACGGCCCCAGCCCGGCGTGCGATTTCGGGACCGAAGACCTCGCGGCGGTCGCCGAGACCGGCGGCCTCTACCGGATCGTGGTGCACGCCACGATGAAAAACGCGCCCCTGGGCCGCTACCGCATCCGGCTGGAGCCGCCGCATCCTGCCGGGCCGGACGACCTGCGCCGCGTCGAGGCGGTGCGCGCCAACCAGGAGGCGACCAATGGCATGGCGGCGCAGGAGCCGATGCCGGCCAGGCGCCAGGCCGAGCTGCGGGAAACCGCCCGCGGCATCTGGCACGCCCTGGGGGAGAGAGGCCGCGAAGCCGACACCCTCCTCCAGCTCGGGCTCGTCCGCTCCAAGCTCAGCGGTCCGGGAGACAGCGACGAGGCGTCGCGGCTTCTGCATCAGGCGGCCGCTCTCTATGGAGCGCTCGGCGACCGGGTGGGACAGGCCAAGGCCCTCAACGAGGCCGGCCGTCTCTGCGAACGGGCCGGTCACGTGGACGAGGCGCTCGGAGAGTACCGCCAGGCGGCGAGCCTGGCGCAGCAGGCCGGAGCCCGCTGGTCGCAGGTCAACGCCTTGGACAATCTGGGCACTTTGTTGAATCACCAGGGCCAGCCGCGCGACGCCATCGCCTCGCTGTCGGAAGCGCTGAAGCTGGCGGACGGGCTGCACTGCGACGATTGCCAAGGGAGTATCCTGGTCAATCTCGGCTCGGCGCACCAGAGCCTCTCCGAGCTCCAGACGGCGATCGATCTCTATAAGAAGGCGCTCGGCCTGGCCCAGATCAAGCCGGAGGACAAAGGCGCCGCCTACAATAACCTCGGCCTCGTCGATCAGTCGCTCGGGGACCCGGAGGAAGCGCTGGGCAACTTTGAGAAGGCGCGCGAGCTCAGCCACAACCCGAACACCCTCTGCAACCTGGGGCTTGCCCTGGAGAGCCTGGGCCGCCTCGGCGAAGCGCTGACCTCCTACAAGGAGGCCCTCACCCTCTCCAGCCAGCCGCCGCAGGACGTCCGGGCCCAGGCCATGACGCAGCACAACATCGGGTATCTCTATCTCAGGATGGACCGCAAGGACGAAGCGCTCGCCGCGTGGGACGAGGTTGGCAGGCTGGCGGCGGACCGCACAGAGCTTGATCCTCTCCGGCTGTTCACCCAGGCGGCGGTGCTGCGGGAGCGCGGAGACCGGGCTGCCGCGGCGCGCGATCTGAAGCTCTCGCTCTCCCTCTCCACCGCGCGCAACGACCTCACCTGGGCGACGAGATCGGCCCTCGAGCTCGCCCGCATCGAGCGGGAAGGCGGTCTTCTCGACGCGGCTCTCGGCCATGCCCGCTTCGCGGTCGAAACGATCGAGTCGCTGCGCAACCAGGTGCTCAATCCGGACCAGCGCGCCCTCTTTCTCGGCAGCCGGCAGCGGTATTACGAGCAGTACATCGACATCCTGATGGAGCTGAATGCGTGGCAGCCGGGGAAGGGATGGGACGTCCAGGCGCTCCAGGTCAGCGAAGGAGCGCGCGCGAGAAGCCTCCTCGACCTGCTCGGCGAGATCCGCTCCAACCTGCGCCAGGGAGTCGATCCGGACGTGCTGCGGCGGGAAGCGGACCTGCGTGCCGCCATCAACGCTCTCGACGAGCAGCGGCTCGAGCTGATCCACCAGGAAGCCGGCGCGGAGGCGATCCGGCACGCCTCGGACCGTCTCGACGAAGCCCTGTCGCAGCTCACCGGAGTGGAAGCCGAGCTCCGCCGGGGCAGCCCGGTGTACGCCGCTCTCACCCAGCCGCAGCCCCTGAGCGCCGCGGCGATCCAGCGAGACGTGCTGGCCGACGACGTCCTCCTGCTCGAATACTCGCTCGGCGAGAGCCAGAGCTACCTCTGGGCGGTCACCCCGGCGGCCGTGCGCAGCTTCATCCTGCCGGGGCGGGCCCAGATCGAAAAAGCCGCCGTCGCGTTCTACGACGCGGTACGGCGGAAGGACGCGACGGCTACGGACGTCGAAGCGGCAGGCCGCGCGCTCAGCCGGATGATCCTCGCTCCCGCCGAGACGCTGCTGGGCGGCAACACCCTGCTGGTGGTGGGCGACGGCGTCTTGCAGTACATTCCGTTTTCGGCTCTGCCGTTGCCCTCCGCGCCGCGGGAACGGCTGGTCGTCCGCCACCGCCTGGTCAGCCTCCCTTCGGCATCGACGCTGGCCGTCCTGCGGCAGGAGCTGCAGAGCCGGCCGGAGGCTGCGAAGACCCTGGCCGTGCTGGCCGACCCGATCTTCCGCAGCGACCCGCGCGCCCATCACCCGAAAGAGGCGGGAGACCAGGTGGCGGCGCACGTCCGCCGGGGCCAGCCGGCGCGTGGCCCGGCAGGGAGGGATGAAGGAGCCCAGGCCGATCTCCTGACCCTCGAGCCCCTCCCCTTCTCCAAGGAGGAGGCGGAGGCGATCAGCCGGCTGGTCACCGACCGCGAGCAGAAGCTGGTGGCTCTCGAGTACGACGCGTCCCTCGAAACCGCCACCAGCGGCCGGCTCGCCGACTATCGGTACGTGCACTTCGCCACCCACGGAATCCTCGACACCGAGCATCCCGGATTGTCGAGGCTCGTCCTGTCGCAGGTCGCCCCCGACGGCCAGCCGGAGGACGGCTCGCTGCGCCTGCAGGAGATCTACAACCTGAAGCTCAACGCCGACCTGGTGGTGCTCTCCGCCTGCCGGACGGCGCTGGGCAAAGAGATCCGCGGCGAGGGGCTCATCGGCCTGACCCGTGGCTTCATGTACGCCGGCTCGGCGCGCGTCCTCGCCAGCCTGTGGAGCGTCGAGGACCGCGCGACCTGGAAGCTCATGGAAAAGGTCTATCGCCATCTGCTGATCGACAAGCTCCCCGCCGCGGAGTCGCTCCGGCGGGCGCAGAGCGAGATGGCCGAGGGCGGCGCCGCGCCCTACTACTGGGCCGGATTCTCCCTGCAAGGGGAGTGGCGGTGAGGCAGGAGAGCGAGACCGGAGCGCCGCCGCGCGAGCGCAGGGAAGGTCTGACCGGCGACGCCCTGGAAGCGCTCCTCGCCGCTCTCGGTCCGAACCGCGAGCAGGCGGGCGCCCAGTACGAGACCATCCGCCGCAAGCTGGTGCGCCTCTTCGAGTGGCGCGGCTGCGCGTTTCCGGACGACCTCGCGGACGAGACGATCAACCGGGTCGCCCGGCGCATGGCCGAGGGGATCGAGCTGCGCTCGGCCGACCCCTATGGATACTTCTGCGGCGTCGCCCACCTGGTCTACAAAGAGGTGCTGCGCCGCGAGGCGCGCGAGCACACCGCCCTCGAAGCCGGCGACTGGCCTCCCCTCTCCTCCGGCGATCCGGCCGCCGACCGCCGGCTCGACGTCCTCAACGACTGCCTCCAGACGCTCGACGCCGACCAGCGCCGCCTGGTGCTGGAGTACCACCGGGACGACAACCACATCTGCAGCCGCAAGGATCTGTCGCGCGAGCTCGGGGTGCCGATGAACGCCCTGCGGATCCGTGTCCACCGCCTCCGCCGCAAGCTCGAAGAGTGCATCGCGGAGAAGCTGCGGAGCTGACCGATGAAATGAATCTCCCGATTCGGTCACCTCTTATGGAAGCGGAAACTGGTGGAGGAGGACTTTTACCATGAGCTCTGATGTGTCTGGTGATCCCGTGCTGTTGCGATCTTACCTGTTGGGAGAGTTGGCCGATGCCGATGCCGACGCTCTCGAGATCAGCCTGTTGCAAGACGACGCGCTCTTCGAGCTTGCCGAGGCCGTGGAGGGCGATCTCCTCGCCGCCCTGGCGCGCGGCGGCCTCGCGGCCGGCGACCGGCAGAACGTGCTCCACCGCCTGGCCGCGTCGCCCGGCGGCCGAGCCCGGCTCGCGCTGGCCGAGGGGCTGACCTCCCTCACCGGGAGCGCCCCCGGCATGCAGGCGCCGCTCAAGGCGCCGCTGCCTTTCCGCCGGCCGGTGCCGAGGGTCGAGCGCCCCGTCTACCGCTTTGCGGCGATGGCCGCCGGGGTGCTGGTCACCGCCGGCGGCGTCTGGCTGGCGCTGCAGACCGCCCATCCCGGCGGCATGACGGCCCGCGCGACCCGCAACAAGGCCACCGCCGCGGTGCAGAACGCCGCGGCCACACCGCCGCCGCGGAAAGCCATGCCGGCTCCGACGGCCGGCCCTTCCCCGGCGCGGGCTCCCCTCGCCCCCAAGACCTCGATCGCCGCCAGGCCGCAGGCCCAACCAGCTCCTCACCGGCCGCCCCTCGCCGCGGTCGTCTTCGAGCTCGCTCTCTCGACCACCCGCTCGGCCGAGCAGCACCATTCCGTCCTGACGATTCCGGCGGGAACGCAGCGCGTCGAGATTCAGCTTCCGCTGGACGATGGATTGGGAGAGCCCTTCAAGACCTATCGCGCCGCCGTGCTCGATGCCACTTCCGAAGCCGAGATCTGGAGCCAGGAGGGCCTCGCGCCGCGTGCCGGCAAAGACGGTCCGATGGTCGTCCTCTCCCTGCCTGCCGCCAAGCTCCCGGAGGGGCTGTACAAGCTCGATCTGCGCGGCCACGGCGAGGACGGCGCGCTCGAGCTCGTCGGCCTTCCGTCTTTCGAGGTCCGACTTATATCCTCTCATCGATGAAATGCTTTCCGCTTTGCAGTCATTCCAGGATGAGAGGATGAAAGATCGAGACCGATCAACCCGCAATGCTCTGCGAGCAACCGAGAAGGAGGAAATGCCATGCAAGTCTCCAATTCGACAGGGCGAAACACTGATTACCGGGTCGGCGCTTCCGGGGGAGGCGGCGGCAGCAATCTCAGCTTTTCCGGGTCCGGAAGCACCACCTCCAGCACGGCCACTCTGGTCGGCGGTCTGCTGAGCCCGGGCGACACGGAGCTCTGCCCCAACTCCTGGCCGTGCACGGTGGCGTTCATGATCGACGGCAACGTGGTGATCACCAGGGATTTCACCGAAGATCCAGGGCTGGTGGCGCTCATCGAGGCGGAAGGGGGGTACGACCTCTCGATCACACCGATGGGCGACGACTCCTCCCCCGCCGCCTGACCGACCCTTTCCAGTGAGGCGGGCCGCCCCGGCCCGCCTCGTCTTCAGATCCCCCAAAACTCTGCGTTGAAATGTTTTCCGGCCGTCCGTCACTTTCTTCGTGAGGGAGGTCATCATGGCCGAGCCGATCCGGAAAATCGCTCTCCCGGTCCACCGTCGCCCCCAGGGCGTGCGGCCCCATCCACAACCCCGCCCACTGCGGACCGCGGCGCCCGAGCCGCGGCCGATGCCGCAGACACCGCCGATACCGGTTCCGGCGCTTCCGGAGGAGTCCGCCACCGCGGCGGTCGCCCGCGAGCGGTCGTCGCAAACCTTCCAGCCGATCCCCAGGAAGAAGCTCCGGCAGATTTTGCAGACCGCCCTCGGCCTCCATCTCGCCGCGGTCGCCCTGCTCTTCCTGTTCCCCTCGGCCGGCCAGCCCTCCGGTCTCTCCGACATCCTTCTCACGGCGGCAGTCCTCGCCGCCGGAGGCACGATGCTGGCCGTCTGCTCGTTCAGCCGTCGATCGGGAAAGCCGGGAAAGCTTTAGCCCGCTTTATCCCCCACCACCGCCGCCGGCATGGATGCCGCCCTCGGTCATCCCCCAGGGATCGAGCGCCTCCTTGAGCTCGGCCTCCGGCAGCACCTTGCGCTCGCGGCAGAGCTCGCGCACCGTCTTGCCGGTCTTCACCGACTCCTTGGCGATCTCGGCCGCCGCGTCGTAGCCGATCTTGGGCACCAGCGAGGTCACCATGGCGAGCGACTTCTCCACCAGCTCCTCGCAGCGCTCGGCGTTGGCCTGGATGCCGTCCACGCAGCGCTCGGCGAGCAGGCCCGCCACGTTGCCGAGGATCTCGATCGACTGCAACAGGTTGTAGGCGATCAGCGGCATCATGACGTTGAGCTCGAAGACCCCCGACATGCCGGCCAGGGTGATGGTGGTGTCGTTGCCCACCACCTGCGCGGCCACCATCAGCACCGACTCCGGGATCACCGGGTTGACCTTGCCCGGCATGATCGAGCTGCCAGGTTGCAGGCTGGGAATGGAGATCTCGCCGATGCCGCAGCGCGGCCCGGAGGCCAGCCAGCGGATGTCGTTGGCGATCTTGGTCAACGAGACGGCGATCGTCTTGAGAGCCCCCGAGGTCTCCACCGCGGCGTCCTTGCCCGCCATCGCCTCGAAGCGGTTCGGCGCCGGCACGAACGGAGCGCCGGTCCTCTCCGCCAGGCGGGCGATGACCTTCGGCGCGAACTCGGGAGGCGCGTTCAGCCCGGTGCCCACCGCCGTGCCGCCGAGTGGCAGCTCGGCGAGCCGCGGCTTGACCGCCGCCAGCCGGTCGAGCGCGTTGTGCGCCTGCTGCGCGAAGCCGCTGAACTCCTGGCCGAGGCGCACCGGGACCGCGTCCTGAAGATGCGTGCGGCCGAGCTTGACGACCTTGTCCATCTCCTTGGCTTTGCGGTCGAGCGACGCCGCGAGCTTGCGCAAGCCGGGCTCGAGGATCTCCTGGATCGCCAGATAGGCCGAGACGTGGATGGCGGTGGGGATGACGTCGTTGCTCGACTGGCCGGCGTTGACGTGGTCGTTGGGATGCACCTTCTTCGAGCCAATCTGGCCGCCGAGGACCTCGATCGCGCGGTTCGCGAGCACCTCGTTGGCGTTCATGTTGGTCGAGGTGGCCGAGCCGGTCTGAAAGATGTCGAGCGGGAACTGCCCGGCGAGCTTGCCGTCGACGATCTCCCCCGCCGCCTGGCGGATCGCCTGCGCGACCTCCGCCGGCACGATCCCCATCTCCGCGTTGATCCCTGCCGCCTCACCCTTGATCATCGCGACCGCCGCGATGAAGCGGTCCGGCAGCGGAATCCCCGACACCGGAAAGTTCTGCCGCGCCCGTTCCGTCTGGGCGCCGTAATACGCCTCGGCGGGTACTTCGACCGCGCCCAGGCTGTCTTTTTCGGTTCTGGTGCTGGCCATAGCTCCTCCTGACTGGAACAGCCTGTATCGTAGATCAATCCGCGGCGCCGGAGTCCCCCTACAATATCCGCACCCCCTCATTCGTCTACTCCTGTAGATGAAGAACGCGGCGAGCCTGGACCAGATGCCTCTCGAACAGGACCAGCGGATCTCCACGGTCGTCAAGCGGGAGCAGCTCCGGCTGCGCAACTTCATCCGCCGGCACGTGCCCGATCCGCGCGACGTCGAGGACATTCTGCAGGACGTCTTCTACGAGCTGGTGGAAGCGAACCGCCTGCTGATGCCGATCGAGCACGTCACCGGCTGGCTGTTTCGCGTCGCGCGCAACCGCATCACCGACCTCTTCCGCAAGAAGAAGCCGGAGAGCTTCAGCGAGGCCGCCGTCGCGGACGAAGACGACGAGCTGCTGCGGATCGAAGACCTGCTGCCTTCGCCCGATGCCTGACCGGAAGCGCTGTATGCCCGCAACCTGCTGCTCGCCGAGCTGGAGCTCGCGGTCGACGAGCTGCCGGAGGAGCAGCGCGAGGTGTTCATCGCGCACGAGCTCGAAGGGCGCAGCTTCAAGGAGATGGCCGCCGAGACCGGCGTGAGCGTGAACACGCTGCTCTCCCGCAAGCGCTACGCGGTGCTTCATCTGCGCGAGAGGCTGCACGGTATCTACAACGAATTCACCAAGGCGTGAGGGACTGAACCATGAGACCGAGATTCAAGAGAATGATGCTCATCGCTCCGGCGGCGCTGCTGGGGATCCTGATCTTTTGCTTCATCGGCGGAGAGATCGTGCAGCACCTGTGGAACTGGCTGCTGCCCTCGCTCTTCGGCTGGCACGAGCTCACCTTCTGGCAAGCGCTCGGGCTGCTGGCGCTGTGCCGGATCTTCTTCGGCCGATTCGGCTGGCGCGGTCACGGCCGCTCCGAATTCCGCCGCCGCATGGCCGAGCGCTGGGAGCGCATGACCCCTGAGGAGCGGGAGCGGTTCCAGCAAGGCATGCGCGGTCGGTGCGGCTTCGGCCCGCCGGCTGGCGAGAGCGCGGGGCAGTGAGGCGGGTTCCGGCCGAGTCGGAATCCTCATTTGCGGTAGGGTAGCGAGCTATGAGATACAAAGTCGCTCTTCAGCAATCCGAAGAAAGTTTCAGCGTCTGGGTGCCGGGGCTGCCAGGCTGCGTTTCTCAGGGAGCCACCGAAGAGGAAGCATTGACGAATATTGCCGATGCCGTTCGCGAATACCTCGAGGTCGTGATGGAACAGGTCGAAGGCGCAGAGATCCGGGAGATCGAGGTCGCTGCGTAGCCAATACGCACTAACCCAACGACGTAGGGGGAGGGGCTTGCCCCCTCCCGTGTGGGCAGAGGATTCGAAGGAGAAGACGGGCCCGGCCCCCTCACCCAGCTCCCCTCCTTGCCAAGACACCGATCCTGTCTCAGGCGCCGGCCGCCTGCTGAAGGCGCGTCCAGAGCCAGTTGAAGAGGATGCTGCGAATTTCCCTCTGCGCGTCGCTGTCGTCGGGCTGGACTCGCGTCAGGTCGGCAAGGGCGCGGCCCTCGGAGTCAGACCAGGAGACCGGAGGCTTGGCGAAGAGTTTTTCGCAGGCGGCGAGAGCAGGCCCAGCCCGATCGAGCTCAACGGTCTTGGTCAAGACCTCGAGATCGCTCCCGTCCTCGGCTCCGGTCCTGACCTTCCACGCAGCTCGGATCAGAGCAGGTTCTCCATAAAACCTGAGTCCGAGGGTTTGCGCGGCCTGCAATCGCAGGTTGTCATCTGAAGAGGTGAGCAACGGTTCGACAGCGGCCAGCACCCGCGCAGGATCTCCTCCGTAAGCACTGAAGGTTTGCGCGGCCTGCAACCGCAAGTTGTCATCTGAAGAGGTGAGCCACGATTCGAGTGCGGCCAGCACCCGCGCAGGATCTCCTCCGGAGGACATCAGGGTTTGCCCGGCCTCCAACCTCAGGTTGTCATCTGAAGAGGTGAGCAACGGTTCGACAACGGCCAGCACCCGCGCAGGATCTCCTCCGTAAGCACTGAAGGTTTGCGCGGCCTGCAACCGCAGGTTGTCATCTGAAGAGGTGAGCAACGGTTCGACAGCGGTCAGCACCCGCGCAGGATCTCCTCCGGAGCCACTGAGAGTTCGCGCGGCCCGCAACCGCAGGTTGTGATCTGATGAGGTGAGCAACGGTTCGAGGGCTGCCAACACCCCCGCAGGCTCTCCTTTAGAGTATCTCAGGATTTGCGCGGCCTGCAACCGCAGGTTGGCATCGGCCGAGGAGAGCAAGGGTTCAAGAGCGGCAAGCACCCTGGCAGGTTCTCTTTTAAGGGTGCCCAGGGCCTGCGTGGCCTTCAACCTCAGGTTGTCATCGGAGGAGGTCAGCCACGGCTCCAGTGCGCCCAGGATTCTCGGAGCGGGAACGGTCCCCAGCCACTCTTCGACGGCCTTTTCAAGCTTGGCGAGAAAGCTTCTGAATTCCGCGAGAGCTATCCAGGCATCAACAGAATCTTTCCCCGCGCGCAGAAGGCCGTAGGCAGCGTGGCAACGAACCCAGGTGTAGGAATCACGCAAAATCTTTTCGCAAAGACCCAGAGCCTCCGCGGATTCTCCGGCAACATTGCCGGCCAGGCGGGCCGACTCCATGCGCACCTTCCAACTTTGGCTGGAGATCAGGGGCACAAGCTTCCCCAAACCAACAGGACTCAGGCGCAAGCGGGGGACACCGCGAACGGTCTGCGCGAAGCTCTCAATGAACCGACCGCTATAAGGAAAGTCACGGACGACCTCCGCCAAGGCCACGATCACCTCCTCGGTGACGCTGCGTTTCACGCCGACGTCGTCGGCGACGCAAGTCGCCGCGAGCAGCAGGCGGGAATGGAGCAGCGGCTCCAGAGGGCCCGGCGTGTCCTTCCAAAGAGCGCGCACCAACTCGCTGGCTGATTCGCGGTCCCGCTGTACGATTCCCAGATAGCCGACGGCCAGCAGGATCACTTCCCGCCAGCGCGGATCGTCCCGCAGCGGGAGGAGCCGCGCGGTGGCGCGGGCGCTGGGCGTGGTCAGCTCGACCGCCGCGAGGAACTCTTCAAAGGTGGGATGCCAGAAGGCGAAGATGTCCTTGCCCCGCTCCTCCAGCAGCCCGGCCCGGTCGGCGGCGGCATTCAGATAGCTCTCCGCCGTGGCCGTGGGATTCTCCTCGTCGAGCTCCTCCTCGCGCAGAATCTCGATCAGCTTGCTCTTCAGCTCGGCCCGGTGCACCACGCCGGTCGGCTTGGTGCGGCGCGTCCATTCGGCCACCGCGCTCCAGACACGCACGAGGCGGTCGAGGGGCAACCGCGCACCGCCGACGTCGATGCCCTCCAGGCAGCGGCCGCGGTTCCAGGAATCCATCAGCGTGTTCACCGCCCGGTTGTAGAGCTGGACCCGTTCTTCCGGCAGCCGGGCCTGCTCGTGGCGGATGAGCGCGAAGATGACGAGCATCAGGGGGTTCGTGGCCAGCTCCGCGACCTTTGGATTCCGCCGGATCTCTTCCACCATCTCCCGGGCCTGCTTCTCGGCCTTGGCGGAGTCGGGAGAGGCCGGGTGCCGCCAACGCTCGAAGGCGCCCTGCCAGCGGTGGACGAACTCCTCCACCTGACCGGAGGAGAAATTGGGAAGCTGGAAGTGCGGGATGTCACCGGCTAGACGGACGTAGCCGTAGGGCCGGGAGGTGACGACGACCCGGCTCGCCGTGTGATCGGTCAGGAACTGGTCGACCGCCTTGACGATGAAAAACCGTTCCCGGCTGTCGGGGATCTCGTCGACACCGTCGAAGAGGATCAGCGTGCGTCCGCTACTGACCTCGGCGTCGACCGCCTCGCGCAGAACCTCCCCCCCACGCTCCACCAGCCGTGCATCGAAGTACTCGCGCAGGGTCACTCCGGGCCGGCGGCTGCGGGCGTCCGCATAGGCGGCCAGAGGGAGAACGATCGGCAGGAGATCCTCTTCCCATCCGAGCTTCTCGTGAATTGCCGCCGGCCCCAGAGCGCAGGTGCGCGCCAGAAAGCGGGTCATCGCGCTCTTGCCCACTCCAGGGCTGCCGATAATCACAGCCTGCCGGGCCGGCTTGAGCGCCTCGCCGAGCGCCAAGCCCTGGTCTTTCTCTTTAAGCGCACGCCATCGCTCGCCGGTGAAGAGAGAGAATTCCTCCTCCAGCTTGGAGCGCTCGGCGGGGGGAAGATCCTCATTGTCGAGGAGGTCCTTGAGCAGCCGCCCCTCCCGCTCCCGGCTCTCCAGCCCGGACCGCTCGGGGAGGAGGCGCGGCAACACGTAGACCTCGTCGAGAGGGAGCGACGCCGCGTGCTCGGCCCGCGTGCCTCCTTCGATGCCGCGGTGGTCGGCGTATTGGAAGTCGCGGGCAACGCGGCCTCGGTAGGCGTCCAGCGCGGTGGAGAGCGCGACGGCGGTGATCTGCTGAGGCTCCACGGCAAGCCCCTTGGCGGTCAGATGTTCCCGAAGCGCCCGCTGCTCCATGTAGATCGCGGTGGCCAGGGCCGCGAGGGCTTCGAGCGTCTCGCGGCTCTGCTGGCCGGTCTCCAGGATCTCGGTCAGCCGGCCTTCCAGGGCCTTGGCATCCTCTTCCTTGGAGAGCTCCTGGAGAGTGGAGAGCAAAGGACCGAGCGCCGGGATCTGCTCAATCTGCTTGGCGCAGACCTTTTCCAGGAACGTCAGCACGACCCGCAGGGCCGGCGCCAACTCGCTGGGCGCGCCCAACTTCAGCCACGCGAAGAGCGACCGCTTGCTCTCGATTGGCGCCAGGGCGCCTTCAGCGCTCTCGCGGCGGACCATGCTCCCTGGCTGCGGCGGCTCGGCCATGCGGTTCTCCTCTTCTGCCGGTTTGGAGAATTCTATAGGAGTGCGGTAGGAAGCCGCGAAGCGGCATCAGTGGCCAGTGAGCCGGGGCAGGAAAGGACCCAAAGGACAGCAAGGACGTAAAGGACGGCGCCTTCAGCAGCTCTGCCAGAGTCCCAGGAGGTTTCCTTCGGGATCACGGAAACGAGCCCAGGCGCCCATGTTGCCGACGGCGGTCGCCGGAAGCTCGATCCGCCCTCCCGCCTCTTCGATCTTCCGCAGGCAGGCGTCCAGGTTGATCCCGGAGATGCGGATCATCAAGAGGGGCTGCTCGATGCCTTGCCCGGCCGCGGTGAGGCCGCCGTCGATCCCCTCGCGTCCGCCTTCTTGGGGAATCGCTGAGCCGCCGACCTTGTAATAAGGATGTCCTTCCCAGGCCAGCGGTTCGATGGACCAGCCGAAGACCTCGCGGTAGAAGCGCGCGGCCCTCTCAAGGTCTCGGGCGGGGATCTCGAAGTGGCTGACGGTGGCGTGCATTCGGTGCGCCGGACCGGAGTCGGGTTGTCGCAAGCTTTCAAGCACCTCCCGGGGAGGCACGTGGGATTGCGAGTTTGTACTCGTGAAGGTACGCGCGACGGTCACCAGAAGTCGCTATCTTACCTCTTCACCTTCATCCGGGCCATCGGCCTTCCGATCCGCCTCGACGGACAGCTCGGCAACGCCAACCAGTGATCCGCGGACTTCGACGAGCCGCCCGCCGGCGTCAACTCGTGATCCGTCAACTCTGACGGATCATTCGTCAGCGCTGACGGGTCACTCGCCAGCCTTGACGGATCATCCGTCGGCTCCAAGATGGGTCTCCGGTCCCCTGACGGATATCCCGGCGACGCGAATCGGATATCCGTCAACCCAGATGGAGAGTCCGTCAGCGTCAACCGGTCTTCCGTTCAGCTTGACCGAGGACCCGTCCACGCCAACCGGTCATCCGTTGACTCTGACGAGCGTCCCGTCAACCTTGACGAGCCGCTCGTCAGCGCGACGAGCCGCCCGTCAAGGTTGACGGGACGCTCGTCAAGGTTGACGGGACGCTCGTCGGGTTTGATGAGCAGCTCGTCGACGCCAACTTGTGTTCCGTCAGCCCTGACGGAGAACCCGGCGGCGCATCCCAGTCATAATCCTGCCATGCCGCGCGATGTGTTTCTGCCGCCGTCCATCGAGCCTCCTCCGACCCGTCCGGGTCTGCATTGGCTCGCCTGTCCGTGGACGCCGGAGATCCTCGCAGGGCTGGTCGCCGCGTTGCGCGCGGGAGGAGAGGCGCTCCGGTTGATCTCCTCGGCTGATCTTCTCGACGCCTGGGATGGCGCGGTGGAGGTGTTCCGCGATGCGTCGTCTCCGGAACGGCAGGGGCTCGATCCCGAGCTGGCGCGTTTGTGCCGGCTGTCTCCCGAGGGGCTCTCCGCGGGGCTTGAAGCGGTTCTCGGCGGCGTGCGGCGCGCGGCGGCGGGTGAGCTTCTGGATGCGGCCGAGGCGCAGCGTGCCGACGCTCCTCGCGAGCCGGTGCTGGTGGTGCTGGCGTCCAATCTTCCGGGATTGGCGGTGCAGCCTCTGCTTCCCGCTCTCGCTTTGCGGCGGCCGGTTTTGCTCAAGTCTCCTTCCGCGGAGCCTCTCTTTGCGGCGAGCTTTCTCGCCGCGTTGGCACAGCGCGAGCCGCGTCTGGCCGGGGCGGTCGCGGCGGTGGCCTGGCCGGGGGGCGATCCGCGTCTCGAAGAACCGGTCCTCGCCGGCGTCGGCCGGGTGATCGCGTATGGCGATGCTCCCGCTATCGCCGATCTGGAGCGCCGGGCTCCGGGCAAGGTGGTGGGCTATGGACCGCGGACGAGCCTGGCGGTGATCGGCGGTGCGGTAGATCCGGAGTCGGTGGCAGAGGGGCTGTCGCGCGACGTCGCTCTGTTCGATCAGCGGGGGTGTCTGTCGGTCGGTGCCGTCTATACGGCGGGAGATCCGGAGATTCTGGCCGGTCTTCTGGAGGAGGCTCTGCGCGAGCGGGCTCGGCTTTGGCCGCCGGGACCGGCCGATGCGGTGTCTCTCGCGGGTGTGCAGCAGATCCGGCTCGAAGCGGAGATGCGCGGGCTGCGGATGTCGCGGCTGCCGATCCTGGACGGCACGGTGCTGGTCGATCCCGATCCGGCGTTCCGTCCCTCGCCCGGATTGCGCACCGTGCGGGTCCATCCGCTGGCGGATCTTTCTCTTGTGCCGGAGATTCTGGCTGTGTGGAAGGACCGGCTGCAAGGCGTTGCTCTGGCGGGGGATGACGCCTGGCGTCTGGCGGACCGGCTCGCCGGGCTCGGCGTTTCGCGGTGCGTGGCACCCGGCGACCTGCAGTCGCCGGATGCGTCGTGGCACAACGGGGGGATCAGCCCTCTGGCAGCGCTGGGCCCAGACCGGTGAGACCTACTTCGCCGCGCCAGGCGCCGGCGCGACGCCGAGCACCTTGCTGAGCGACACTTCGGGGGCCGCCCAGTCCTGGGTTTCCAGGCGGCCGGTCTCGCGGCCGTTGACGTAGACGATGGCGGTCGGCACGCCGCGGATCTTCTGCTTCTGCGCTTCCGGGTCCTTGAAGTCGTGCGGCAGGCCGTAGTACTCGAAATGGATCTTCGAGGGGCCGAGCAGGTCTTCGACCTTGAGCAGCAGGGGGACATGCTGGCGGCAGTGCGGGCACCAGGAGCCGAAGAAGACGCGCACGGTCACCGGCTGGGCCTCTTTCTTGAGCGCGGCGATCAAGGCCGGGTTCGGGTTGTAGCCTTTGGCCGTGCGGGCGTACTCGGGGTTGTGCGCCTTCAGGTCGGCATTTTTCTTGAGGCCGAGGAGCGGCGGATTGGGGTTCAGCGTCACCTGCTTCCCCTCGGAGGTGAAGGCGATCGCCTCTCCCTTGATCTCGAACTTGCCCTGGGCGGCCAGCGCCGCGTCGGCCAGCAGGTCCACGGAGCCGTCCGCCTGCTTGGCGACCTTCATCAGGTTCACCGTCTCCACCGTGCCGGCGCGCGGGCTCAGCAGCACGGGCGAGGGGAGCGAGGAGGCGAGGATCAGATAGGCCGGGAGCTTGTTCTGGTAGATCTCCGCGCTCTTGTCTTCCTTGCCGTTGACCAGCAACACGTATTCGCCGATGCGCTGGAACCCGCGCAGCACGGCGTCTGAGGGGACGGCTTGCCCCAGGGCCGGCCGGGCGGCCGGAATAGTCACGGCGGCGGCGAGAAGCAGGAGCGCCAGGGGGCGGCGGAGAGAGCTTGACGTGCGCGTCATAGGGACCTCACGAGATGGAATGGTTCAGGCCGGAGTCCTGGCTGCGGCCAATTGGGTTTGCGGCGGCAGGCCCGCGTAGGTCTCGGTGACCCGGCCGTCCTTCACGCGGAAGGACCGCGGCAGGCGGCGGTAGAGCGGACGGAGCAGCTCGGGCGGCGCTTCGACGACCTCGAAGACCGGCCCCATGGTCCAGTTGAACGCGGTGAGCTGCTCCGGGGTGGCGGCGGTGAGGAGCCAGACTTTCGGTCCCTGCGGATTGCTCGCCGCGGTGTTGAGCGACTGCACGGAAGCGCTGGCGAGCGCCGCGTCCGCCCGGCCGGAGAAGTCGGTGAGATCGGCGATCACCACCAGGTTGTCGCCCTGTTGCAGGCCGCCGGCGACAGTGCTCAGACAGACCGACTCTTTGCCGCTGCCGGCGCACAGGCCGTCGACTCGCACGCCGGGACGCAGGCGCGTGGCGAGATCGTCCAGCGGGAGCTGCGGCGCCTTCCAGGCGAAGAGCGCCACCGCGACGGCGCCGAGGGCGACCACCGCGGTGCGCACAGGCGGCACGACCACCGCCTGCCGGGGGCGGCCGACGAAGGCGAGGAGGAGCGGCGGCACGAGGAGCAGCAGATCCTGCCAGAACGCCTCGGCCGGCGTGCGCTGCACCAGATTGCCGAAGCAGCCGCAGCTCGCCGCGGCGTCGCGCAGACCGTGCGCGCTCAGCCACCAGGCGCGGCCGGTGAGGAACAGGAAGAAAGTGACCAGGAACACAGCCGGCACGAGCACCCACAAGCGACGCACGCCGAGCAGCAGGGCGAGGCCGAAGGCGGCTTCGAGAGCCAGCGCGAGAAGGGCCAGGGTATTGGCGGAGAGCAGGAAGTCGAGCTTTTCGGTGCGGATCTGTTCGGCGAAAGCGGCCGGATCGAGCGCCTTGGCCCAGACGGCGACCAGCAGGATGACTCCCAGGACGGCGCCGGCGATCGTTCCCACCCACCAGAGGCGGGGGCGCGGGCTGTCGGTCCTGGTCTCCGGAATCACTGGACTCTCTCGTTTCATCGATCGATCATCCTAGCTCCTGTCCACCTGTCCCACAACACGGCGGCGGCCCGGGTCATTTCCCTGCCACAAAGAGACTACTGCGCCGCGGCGGCCAGCGCTTCCCGCTCCGGCCAGCGCAGGTGGCGGCGCAGCTCGTCGGCGGTCGGGCTTTCGACGTGGTCGAGGAACGGCTCGAGAGGACCGGAGTAGAGCACTTCGCCGCCGTGGATACCGCCGCCGGGTCCCATATCGACGATCCAGTCGCAGCGCGCGATCAGGTCCGGGCTGTGCTCCACCACCACCACGCCGTCGCCGCGCTGCACCAGCCGGCGCAGGGTATGGTAGAGGAGGTCGATGTCCGCCAGGTGCAGGCCGGTGGTGGGCTCGTCGAACAGGAAGAGGCGCGGCTTCTCCGCCGCCGGCCGGTCGAGAAAGCTCGCCAGCTTCAGCCGCTGCGCCTCGCCGCCGGAGAGCGTCGAGGTCGACTGGCCGAGGCGCAGGTATCCCAATCCCACCTCGGAAAGAATACGCAGCCGCCGGCAGAGACGTTTGTTCTCCGCGAAGTGCTCCTGCGCCGCATCGACGGTGAGCTCCAGGGCTTCGGAGATGTTGCGCCCCTTGAAGCGCACCGCCAGCACCTCGGGCCGGAAGCGGTGCCCCTGGCAGACTTCACACGGCACGGTCACCGGCGCCATGAACTGCATGTCCACTTCGGTGGTGCCGGTCCCTTCGCAGGCCGGGCAGCGCCCGCGCTCGACGTTGAACGAGAAGTGGGCCGGAGTGATCCGCCGCGCCCGCGCGTCGGCGGTGCCGGCGTAGATCTTGCGCACTTCGTCGTAGGCCTTGATGTAGGTGATCGGGTTCGAGCGGCTCGACCGGCCCAGCGGTCGCTGGTCCACGAGGGTGACGTCCGCCAATCCGGCGAGCCCCTCCAGACCGCCGACCTCGCCGGGCTCGACGTCCACCACGCCGCGCGCCCGTTGATAGGTGCCGTAGACGACGTTCTCGATCAGCGTCGATTTGCCGGAGCCGGAGACGCCGGTCACCGCCACCAGCGCGCCGAGCGGGAAATTGACGTCCACGTTCTTGAGGTTGTGGGCGCGCGCGCCGCGGATCGACACCCGCGGCAGCGCCTCGATCTCATGATCGAGGGTGTCGCGCCCCTGCTCGCGGCGGAAGCGGGCCATGTGATGCCGGGCCGAGGTCGGCGGCCGTTCCTTCAGATAGCGGCCGGTCAGCGAGGTCTCGCTGGCGAGAATCGTCTCGATCGGCCCCTCGGCCACCACCTCGCCGCCGTGCTCGCCCGCCGCCGGGCCGAGGTCGATGATGTGGTCGGCGCCGCGGATCAGCGTGCGGTCGTGCTCCACCACCAGCACCGTGTTGCCGCGCCGGGCGAGATCGCGCAGCAGGCCGAGCAGACGGTCGCTGTCCTGCGGATGGAGGCCGATGGTCGGCTCGTCGAGCACATAGAGCGTGGTGGTGAGGCCGGAGCCGAGCGCCGCGGCGAGATGAATGCGTTGCGTCTCGCCGCCCGACAGGGTGCGCGCCTGGCGATCGAGGGTCAGGTAGTCGAGCCCGACGCGATGGAGCACCTCGACGCGCTCGGCCAGCTCGTCGAGCAGATGGCCGGCCATCTCGCGCTGGCGCGGCGTCCACCGCCGCGTCCGCAGCCAAGAGCGGAGCTGCTCCACGGAGAGCGCGGTCAGCTCGGGCAGGGTCACCCCTTCGAGACGCACGGCGAGGGCCTCCGGTTGCAGGCGGGTGCCGCCGCACTCCGGGCACGGCGTGTAGGAGCGGTAGCGGGCGAGGAGCACGCGCACGTGGACCTTGTAGGTGCGCTGCTCCAGCCAGTGGAAGAAGTCTTCGAGATTGGTGAACGATCCCTTGCCGCTCCAGATCCACTCGCGCGTCTCCGCCGGCAGCTCCGCCCACGGCGTATTCAGGGGGACCTTGCGCTTGCGGCAGGCGGCGAGCAGCTCGTCGTAGAGCTCCTCGTAGGCCGGCGTGTTCCACGGCGCGATCGGGCGCTCGGCGAGGCTGCGCCGCGGATCGGGGATCACCCGTTCGCGGTCGATGCCGATCACCCGTCCGAACCCCTGGCAGGCCGGACAGGCGCCGAGCGGCGAGTTGAACGAGAAGAGCGCCGGCGTCGGCCGCCGCGCCACCTCGCCGCACACCGGGCAGGAGAGCTCGCGGCTGAAGAAACGGACGCCACCCGGTCCGCGCGCTTCGACCCGGCCGCCGCTCATCCGCCACGCCTGCTCGACGCTGTCGAGGACGCGCGGCCGGGACTCCTCCCTGGCGGGAAAACGGCCGAGGACCAGGGGCAGGGGATCGAGGCGCGCCGGCCACTTGTCACCCGGCTCCATGCGCACCACCTCGCCGGTGTCCGGCACGAGCCGGCGCTGGAAGCCCTGGCGGATCAGCTCGCCGAGCGCGGTGTCTGCATCGTTCGCATCGTTCGCCCCCTTCTTCGGCCGCGGCAGGCGGACGAGCACGAGGAACGGATCGCCGACCACGCCTTCCGTCAGCTCGGTGGTCGTCTCCTCCGGGCTCGACGTGCGCACCGGTCCGTGGCCGTTCGGGCATTCGACCACGCCGAGGTGGGTGTAGAGGAGACGCAGCACGTCGAGCGTCTCGGTGATCGTGCCAACCGTCGAGCGGGCGTTGCGCACCGCGTTCTTGGCTTCCAAAGCCACCGCGGGCAGGATGTTGTCGATCGAATCGACCGGCGGCCGTTCCATCTGGTCGAGGAACTGCCGGGCATAGGTGGACATGGACTCGACGAAGCGGCGCTGCCCCTCGGCGAACACGGTGTCGAAGGCGAGAGATGATTTACCGGCGCCGGACGGACCGGTGACGACGGTCACCGCCCGATGCGGGATGCGGCAATCGATCCCTTTCAGGTTGTGCGTACGGGCGCGGCGGACGAGGATGGACGGCGTGCTGGGAATTCTATGCATCCGAAGCTCCACCCCGCTCCGGCACGCCATACGGTCGATCGCGGCGTCCGGCGCAGAGCGGAGCCTGACATCATACTCCAAGGGCAGGGGGTGTCTGAACTAATCGCGGCCTTGCGAGATCTGGCGCCGCAGCAGCTCGTTCTCGAAGGCCATGCCGACCTGGGCGGTGGCGAGCTCGAGGATGTCGATGTCCTCGATCGGCTGGTCGCGGTCGCCGTTGTCGGTGTAGATGATCGAGATCACCCGTTGCGAGCCGAGGACGGGGAAGACGACCATCTGGCCGGTGCGCGGGCGGCCGAGGGTGTTGCGCAGGGTCTCCGGCAGCTCGGCCTCGTCGAAGTCGAGCGACAGCACCTCGCCGGACTCCAGGCTGCGGATCAGCGCGCCGTCGCCTTCGATGGGGAGCTTGAGGGTGCGCGTCGACTCGGCGAGGTTGCGCCCCTTGGAATCGGTGCCGAAAGCGCCCAGGGCCACCAGGTGGTCGCGCTTGACCAGGAAGAGGACGGCGCGCTCCACCGACTCCGAGATGATGTGCATCAGGTTGAGCGCCACGGTCGCCGAGATCAGGCCGGAGCGCAGGTCGCCGTAGACCCGCCGCAGCCGTTCGACGCCCGAGCGGGCTCCCGGCCGCGGCGCGCCGCGCACCAGGTCGCGCCGGTTCTCGATGACGTTCTCGACGCAGGCCACCACGGCCTCGATCTCGGCCGGAATGGCGGCGAGCACGCCGGCTTCATAGACCTTGACCAGCGACGCGGCGCCGGGATCGACCAGCGCGATGACCGAGGCGCGCGGACGGGCGCGGCGGATCGACGCGGCCTGCTCCAGCGTCACCTCACCGTCGCGATCATTGCGCAGATCGACGAGGACGATCGGGTGCGGCTCCCCCGACTCGGCGGAGCCCGCCTGGCCCAGCCCCTTGAGCTCGACCGAAGCGACCTCGTGCTGCAGCGCGTCGGCCAACCGCTCGACGAACTCCCGATCGCTGGAGACGACGTGCAGGCGGAGCAGCTCGGCGGCGTGCTGCGGCCCTTCCCGCGGCGCCTCCTCGTCGGCACCACCGGCTCCGACACCGAGGGCGGCGGTGCCGGCTCGCGCCGCGGGGCTCAGGTGAAGGGTCGGATTGGTGGCGTCGCCGGCTTCATAGGCTCCAGTCCCTCCAACACCGGTGCCACTGCCGCTGCCGCCGCGCCAGCCTTCCGCCTCGGGATGGAGCGGCGGATCGACGCGGTCGCGGTTGCGCTCGTCGAAGATGCGCGCCGCCTCGAGCAGCACCATCTGGGTGTTGATGTCCGCGTCGGGCAGCACGTCGCTCGGGTAGAGCGCGATGTCGTCGATCGGCCGCAGGTCGTCGATCGCGAACTCGAAGGTGCCGTTGTCCCACACCATCACCTCGGAGACCGCCTGCTCGATCTGCGTCGCGATCACCTGACGCAACCCCTCGGCGTCGATCGAGCCGGTGGTGACCAGGATCTGCCCGAGCGAGCGGTGCTCGGCCGCCTCGCGCTGGCTGAGGATCGCCCGCTCCAGGATGCCGCGGTCGATCATGCCGGAGGAGATCAGCAGGTCGCCGAGCTTCGGGGTCTTCGGCGCCTGCGCGCTGACCAGCCGGCCGCAGTGGAAACCGATCATCGCCTTCTGCGCGCCGCGGTTGAGCAGCAGCGTGCCGGTCCGCCGGCCGAGGTGAATGAACTGCATCACATCGGCGACGGAGACGTCTTTGAGGCTGCCGGAGATTCCCATCGATTGGCTCGGAGGCGATCGTTTCAGATCGTTTCAGACCGTCATTCGCCGCGCGCCAGCTTGACCAGGCTCTCCAGGGTCCGCAGCTTGCGGTCCTTGGTCGCGAAGAGCCGGGCCGCGAAGAGTGCCGACGCGGCGTGCGCCGAGAGGAGGTCCAGCAGGTCGCGGTCCTCCGCCCGCAGGATCGGCTTGTGATCGAGCAGCTTGAGCAGCACCAGCGCGCCGACGATTTCGTTCTGCACCCGCAGCGGCACCGCGGCGAGCGCCTGCGACTCCGGGGTCGGACCGAGACGGAGCACGCCGTCCTTGAGCGTCACGTCCACCATCGGGTCGCCGCCGGTGTAGGACTCGCCGTCGTAGGGCGCCTGCACGCCGTCGTACATCCCTTCGAGGAGCGCGATCTCGTAGTCTTCCGCGTCGTCTTTGCGCAGCAGCAGGATGAACTGCTCGGCGCCGAGCAGGTTGATGGCGATCTCGGCGATGGTGGCCTGCACCTCCGCCGGATCGAGCGTGGCGTGGAGCTGATAGGTCGCCACGTAGAGATTCATCAGGCGGCCGCCCTGGTGCTCCGAGTCGACCAGCCGCGAGGCCAGCTCCTTGACGTCCGACTCGGCGGTGGAGAGGCGTCGCTCCAGCTCCTCGACCCGTTCGTCGGACGCGCCGGCACCACCGCTCGCCGCCGTCTCGCGCAGATTGATCTCGACCACCCGGGCGAGCTCGCCGACTTTTTCCAGAGTCGAGCGCAGCTCCGCCACCAGCTCGAGGCCGGGGCTGCTGGCTGCGCTCTGGCGCGGGGTGGCCTCGATGGCGCTACGCTCGGTCAAGCGGGACCCTTGTCAAGTTGCGAGATCTTCTCGAGGATGTCCTCGCTGTGGAATGGCTTCTTGATATAGGCGGAGGCGCCGGCCTCGAGACCGCGCTGCGTGTCTTCCTCCCGCCCTTCGGTGCTGATGATGATCACCGCGAGGTCCTTGTGCGCGCCGTCCGCGCGGACCTCCTGCAGGAACTCCAGCCCGTTCATGTTCGGCATGTTGATGTCGAGCAGCACGAGATCGATGTCCTGGTGATCCCGCAGACGATCGAGTGCCTGGCGGCCGTCCAGCGCGTAGACGAGGGCATACTGCCGAAGCATCACCTCGTACATCTTGTGCATCAACTTCGAATCGTCGACGACGAGTATTTTTCTTGGCTGCAAGACGCTCTTCCCCCTACGGACGCGAACGAACCGGAGAAGCGGGCCCAGGAGCCACGGCGAGATTTCCCCGCTCCGCAGCTCCGGTCCGGAAACCCACTGCGCCGCTCAGTCCATGCAGGAGTGTAGCCAATGGGGCGGGTCGTTTCAAGAAAACGTCCCGGCAGCGCCTTCCTGAGGGTATTCTTACCCGCCCATGGGACGCCTCGGCTCCTCGTCCGCGACGCGGTCCGGCTGGCCGCGCAGCCTGCTCGCCCTCCTCGTCTGGGGCGCTCTGCTGCTCTACGCGGTGTGGCCCTGGCTGCCCGGCCGCGGGCGCCAGGCGCGGCCGCGCACGATCATCGTCTATGGCTTCAGTATCCTCGGCGATGCTCTGGACCGCTCCGTGCTCCCGGCGTTCGCCCGCCACTGGCGGGCCGAGACCGGCGAGCGGGTGGAGTTCGTCACCTCGTTCGCCGGCTCGGGCACGATCACCAACCAGCTCATCATGGGCGTCCCGGCGCACCTGGCCCTGCTCTCCCTGGAGCTCGACGCCCAACGGCTGGCCGCCGCCGGAGTGATCCCGGCGGGGAGCTGGAAATCGCTTCCCTTCGGCGGCGTGGTCAACCGCACGCCGTTCATCCTCCTCGTCCGCCCGGGCAATCCGAAGGGCATCCACGATTTCGCCGACCTCGGACGCCCCGGGGTCCAGGTCGTGCATCCCGATCCCCTGACCTCGGGCGGCGCCAACTGGGCGCTGCTCGCCGAGTACGGCGGCACGGCCCGCCACGCGGCGCCGGGGCACGAACGGGAAGCCGGCACCGCCGTTCTGCGCGGCGTCTGGAAGCACGTCGTGGCCCAGGCCGCGTCGGCGCGGGCGGCGCGCACCCAGTTCGAGAACGGCTTCGGCGACGCCCTGGTCACTTACGAGCAGGACGCCGTGCATGGAAACGGGGACAAGGAAAAGAAGAAAAAGAGCGCGCCGAAATGGGAGATCGTCTATCCTCCCAGCACCGTGCTGTCGGAGCACACCCTGGTGATCCTCGACAAAAACGCGACCGCCGAAGAACGCCCCATCGTGCGCGCCCTCGCCGCCTTCCTGTGGAGCGACGAGGCGCAGAAGCTGTTCGTCGCGAACGGCTTCCGCAGCGTGCGCGACGAGCTGAACGGCGCCAATCCGGCCTTCGGGAAGATCGCCGACCCATTCCTGGTCGCCGACTTCGGCGGCTGGAAGAAGGTGAAGAAGGACATCGTGGACGGGATCTGGAAGGGTGAGATCCTGCCCGCTATCGGCAAATGACTGGGAAATGACCGGGAAATGACCCAAAAGACGAAACCACGCAAGGCGCCCGGGGAGGGATCGGCGGTGCTGCCGGTGAGCCTGCTGCTCGCCGTGCTGGTGCCGCTCCTCCTGATGCCTCTGGCGGCGGTGTTCGTCTTCGCCTTCCGCGGCGGC
Source organism: Thermoanaerobaculia bacterium (assembly GCA_036264355.1). GTDB lineage: Bacteria > Acidobacteriota > Thermoanaerobaculia > Multivoradales > UBA5704 > UBA5704. Next base: position 8,631 of record DATARD010000410.1, on the reverse strand, counting down.
TTCAAGGACTTCCTGTCCGCCCTGACCGCCGAGGACGCCCAGTTCGCCCTCCGCTTCAGCCTGCTCATCGCCTTCCTGACCGCGGCGGTGAACGCCGTGCTCGGCACCTTCGCCGCCTACGTGCTCGCCAAGTACCGCTTCCCGGGCAAGAAGCCGCTGACCATCGCGGTCAACCTGCCGGTCGCCATCCCCACCGTCGTGGTGGGCACCTCGCTGCTGCTCCTCTGGGGTCCCATCGGCCTGCTCGGCAAAGCTCTGGCGCCGTTGGGGTTTTCGCCGATGTTCGCGCCGGCGGGCGTGCTCCTCGCCCATCTCTTCGTCACCTTTCCCTACATGCTGGGCGCGGTCAAGCCGCTGCTCGACGAGCTGGAGGTGACCTATGAAGAGGCCGCGTACACCCTCGGAGCGGGAAAGTGGCAGACCTTCCGCTACGTCATCCTGCCGGCGCTCCGCGGCGGCCTGTTCAGCGGCACGCTGCTCACCTTCGCGCACTCGCTCGGCGAGTTCGGCGCCACGGTGATGGTGTCGGGCAACCTGCGCCTGCGCACCCAGACGGCGCCGCTTTTCATCTTCGCCCAGTTCGAGGCCGGCAACGTGGAGAAGGCCAACGCCGTGGCCGCGGTGCTCGCGGCGCTCTCCTTCGCCATCTTCTTCTTCCTCCTCCGCTGGTCCGGACCGGCGGGCGGACGCACGCAGGGCCACTGATGTCGATCGTCCTCGACCGCCTGAGCAAGCGCTTCGGCAGCCAGACCGTGGTCAGCCGCGTCTCGCTGGAGATCGAAGACGGCGAGCTGTTCGTGCTCCTGGGCGCCTCCGGCAGCGGCAAGAGCACGGTGCTCCGCCTGATCGCCGGCCTGTCGGTGCCGGACAGCGGGACGATTCAACTGCGCGGGCGCGACGTCACCGATCTCGCGCCGCAGGAGCGGGAGATCGGTTTCGTCTTCCAGAACTACTCGATCTTCCGCCACATGAGCGTGGCGGAGAACATCGAGTTCCCGCTCAAGATCCGCAGGGTGCCGGCGGCGGAGAGAACGCGGCGGCGCGAGGAGCTGCTCGACCTGGTGGGTCTCGGCGGCCTCGGTGGGCGCTACGCCCACCAGCTCTCCGGCGGCCAGCAGCAGCGCGTCGCCCTCGCCCGTTCGCTCGCCCACAAGCCGAGCGTGCTGCTGCTCGACGAGCCCTTCGGCGCGCTCGACGTGAAGATCCGCGGCCAGCTCCGGCGCAACCTGCGGGAGATCCAGCAGAAGCTCAAGGTGACCGCCATCCTGGTCACCCACGATCAGGAAGAGGGCTTCGAGCTGGCCGACCGGGTGGGCCTGATGGACCGCGGCGCGCTGCTCGAAGTCGGCCACCCAGAAACTCTCTACGCCAAGCCGCGCACTCTCTTCGGCGCCACCTTCCTCGGCGCCGGCACCGTCCTCGTCGGCCGTGCCCGCGGCAATGAAGCGCGCCTCGGCGATCTCGCCTTGCCCATTCCGCCCGAGGTGGAGCACGAGGAAGGCTCGCGGGTGCGTGTTCTTTTCCGCCCCGAGCAGGTCGAGCTCGGCACGGCGCAGCCGGCTGAAGGGGCAGAGGCGGGCCGCCACCCCCTCGGCAAGGGGGAGATCGTCGAGCAGAGCTTCCTGGGCGCTCTGCGCCGTCTGCGCGTTCGCCTGCCGCCGATCCCCGGCACCCGTCAGGCGGCGCCGGCGCCGTATGGAGAGGAAGGGCTGCTGGTCGACGTCGTGCAGCCGGCCGAGGAGCCGCTGCCGGGTCCGGAGGTCTGGGTGAGCCTGCGCGGCTGGCACATCCTGGCGCCGCCGCGCCCCCGCCTGCTGATCTGCGCCCTGCCGGCGCCGGCAGCCTATCCGCCCGTCCTGCCGCACCTGGTCGAGGCCGTGGACGCCGTCCCCATCCTGCTGGCGGTGGACGAAGACGGCGACGAAAAGGGAACGGAAGAGCTGCGCACCGCCGTCCTGGAGCGCGCCGCCGCCGGCGGCTCCGGAGCGCTGGACGGCGCCGAGGTCCTCGTCCGCCGCGGCGATCCGGCCGCCGAGATCGGCTCCGAGCAGGCGCAGAGCCTGTACGATTTCGTCGTCCTCTCCGGCGCCACCGGCCCTGTCGTCGGCGGCCTGCTCGACCGCCTGAGCACCGCCCTCCTGGTGCTGCGCGGCGACAAACCCACTCTGCAGCGCATCCTCATCTGTACCGCCGTCGGCGAACCGGGCAAGGCCGACGTCCGCGTCGGCGGCTGGCTCGCCCGCCGCCTGGGCGCCGAGGTGACCCTGCTCCATGTCAATGTCCGGATCGGTGGGCTCGGCGGACCGCCGGAGCCGTGGGTGCAGTCGCATCTCGACCGCGGCGTCGCCACCCTGCGCGCCCTGGAGGTCAAGAGCCGGAGCACCATCCGCCGCGCCCGCACGCCCGCCGAAGGCATCCTGGCCGAAGCCGCCGAGGGTCAGTACGACCTCATCGTCATGGGCCGCCACGCTCCCCGGCGCGGCCCGCTCTTCGGTGCCAAGTCGGCCGACATCACCCTGCGCATCCTCGCCGGCACGAAGACCTCCATGCTCATCGTTCCGGCCGACGAGTAGGCTCGGACGGTGACAATCTCCATCCAGTGGTCGGCCCTCCCGGCGCTGGCGGCGTCGCTGGCGGTCACCCAGGCCCTGCTCTTCCTCCTCGCCCGCGGCCTCGGTGGCCGCATCGGTCGCATCCGCTGGAAGGCCGCGCTCGTCGCCAACGCGCTGGCTCTCCTCGCCGTCGGCCCCTGGCTCGTCCACGACCGGCTGATGGTCCCCCTTGACGAGACGATCCACAACAACGTGCCGGGCGTGCCCACGGTCGCGGACCCCGACCGCCACGGCCTGTTCAACGATGTCGTGCTCCAGCTCCTGCCCTGGGAGATGGAGGTCCGCCGCGCTCTCCGCGGCGGTCATCTCCCCCTCTGGTCGGACCGGCTCGACGGCGGCAGCTCGCCGTGGATCAATCCGCAGGCCGGCGTGCTCTCGCCGATCGCCAACCTGGCGCGCTGGTCGCCGATCGAGCACTCGCTCCTGGTCGCCCTGGCGCTCAAGATCCTCATCGCCTGCCTTGGGATCTGGCTCCTCGCCCGCCACCTCGGCGCCGGCCGGACCGCCGCAGCGCTCGCCGGAGCCGGAGCCGGGCTGAGCGGCGCGATCCTCCCCTGGGCGCTCTTCCCGCTGAGCAGCGCGGTCGCCTGGGTGCCCTGGGTGATGCTCGCCGGCCTGCTCCTCGCCCGTCGTCCGTCGCTCAGAAAGATCGCCACCGGCGCGGTGCTCTTCGCGTTCCTCCTGCTCTCCGGCCATCCGGAGTCCGCCCTCGCCGGCACGGCCCTCGCCGCGCTCTGCTTCTTCGCCTGGAAACGGCGGCGCACACCCTGGCGCAGGGCGTTGCCGGCCGTGGCGCTCGCCCTCGCCCTGGGAGCCGGGCTCGCCGCACCGCACCTGATCCCGTTCTTCCGCATCCTGCCCGATACGCAACGGAGCGTGCGGATGCGCGAAAAAGCGGCCCTGGGATTGAGCACCACCGCACCGGCGCCGGACGCACCGGCCGGCGGACCGGTCCCTGCGGACGCTCCAACCCCGCCGAACCTGGCCACCCTGCTCTTCGCGCCGGCCAATCCCTGGGTCTTCGGCCGGCCATTCCACGATCCCTACACCGGACCTCTCCAGTGGAGCGCCAGCGGCGCCGGATACGCCGGCCTGCTCGCCTTCGCTGGCCTCCTGGCGGCCCTGTTCACACCGCGCTGCTGGCGGCGGTCGCTGCCGCTCCTGGGTTTCGCGGCGGTGAGCTTCCTCCTGGGCGCCGAATTCCACCCGCTGGAGCAGGCGGTCCACGCCATCCCCGGCCTCGGCGCCGTGGCGTTCAACCGCTTCCTGCCGGAAGTGGCCCTGGCGCTGGGCCTGACCGGTGCGCTCGGCCTCGGCGCGCTCCTCCGCAGCCGGGACTGGAGCCTGACCTGGATCGGACCGGTCGTGGCCGGCTTCATCAGCCTCACCCTGCGTTCCGACGCGCACCTGATGATCCTCTGGGCCTGGCTCCTCAGTGGCCTCCTGCTGCATCGAGCCCGGCGCTCCGGACGCCTGATCGGCGGAATCGGCGTCGGCGTTCTCGCGGTGGTCCTCCTCGCCGATCTCCTCCCCTGGGGTTGGGACTTCCTGCCCACCGGCCATCGCGAGCTGTTCTATCCCCGCACGCCATTCGTGGCAGCGGCCACCGCGCCCGCGCTCGCCGCCGGCGGACCGTGGCGGGCCGCGGCCGAGGGCTTCCTCTTCTATCCCTCCCTGTTTCCGGTCTACGGCGTAGACGAAGTGCGCACCCACAACCCGGTCGCCCTCGGCAGCCAGCTCGCACCGCTCGAAAAGGTCTTCGGCTTCCGGCCCGAGGGACGGCGCTACAAGAGCGCCTTCCGCAACGTCGACCACCCCCTGTTCGACTTCCTCAACGTGCGCCTCCTGGTGTCGCGCGACGACCAGCCACCGCATCCCGGTTTTACGCGGATCGACGACGGCCGCTTCACCCCGATGCGCCTCTACCTCAATCCAGGAGCCCTGCCGCGCCTGTTCCTCCCCGTCGCCGCCGACGTGATCCCGCAAAGCGGCGTGCTGGACGCGGTCGCCGCCATCCACAACGCGCGCCGCGTCGCCCTGCTCGCCGAAGAAGTCGGCGCCTGGCATCCGCCGCAGCACCGTCCCTGGGATCCCTCCGCGGTCAAGCTGCTGAGCTGGCGTCCCGGCCATATCGAGGCCGAGCTCCCCGCGGCCGGAGAAAAGCTCCTCGCCACCTCGCTCCCCTTCCCCGCCGGCTGGACAGGCCATGCCCAGAGAGGCGACCTGCGCCGGCTGACCGTCAACAGCGCCTATCCGGCCTTCGTCGTGCCCGACGGAGTGAGCCGGGTCGAGCTGACCTTCCGGCCGCCGGGCCTGCGGCTGGGATTCGCCGTGGGATTGCTCTGCCTGGTGGCCGTGGCGGTCCTGGCGTTCCGGTGGCCTCAGTCAAGCCATTAGAATAGGGGGCTGCGACCATGGTATATCCTTTCCCGGAAAGGAGAACCGCCGTGACCGACAAATGTCGGGAGCCTTGGATCGACGCGCGTTCGAGTGGCCAGTCCTCGTCGTCGCTCTGGTGGCCCTCGCCTCGGGTCTTCTCGTACTCGGAATCAGTTACCACGAGATCGCGGCGAACCCGTGGCTGAAGCCTGTCATCGAATAAGTCGCTGCCCAACGAGGGTGCTCAGACTGGTAAGATCTCCTGGTGACGAGCGCCTTCAAGATCGAGATGGTCGATCCCGAAATGGCCCGCATCCTCCGGGCCAAGACCGGCGCGGAGCGCCTGAAGATCGCGAGCGACATGTTTGCCTCCGCCCGGTGAATGATCGCGAGCCACCTCGCGGCCGAGCATCCGGATTGGGACGAGGCGCGGATTCAGTTGGAGACCTCTCGAAGGATCTCGCATGGAGCAGTCTGAGCTTCTCCGGTATGTGACAACCTATCCTCCATCCAGCCTCTGGGCCCAGCCGCTCAAGGGATTAGCTCCTTAAGCGTGTCGCGGAGGCTGGATTCGGTAAGCAGCTCTGGCATCTTCAAAACTCGTTTGGGTCTTCCGTTTTGGGCGATCTGAATGAACGCTCCTGACGGGGCATACTCAGGCAACTTCACTCCCGCCCGTACCAAAGCGGACCGCGCTTCTGACCATAGGCATTTGAAGTCGAAGCCGAACACTTGGGGTGGCATGATAACGATGGCGCGCCTCATATAACCTGTTTTAAAAAGGTAGCGGAACTCCCATATAGAACTCCGAGTTCTACCTGGGACAATGAACACAATGTCCGCGTACCTGACCAACCTTCGAACCTCCTCCTGCCAACTGGAGTCCGCCAAAGGTATTCGGCCCGCTCCGAGGTGCTCACCTGGCTTGCCGGTACCGATGAGGGTCCCCCAAAACTCAAGAGCTTTGGTCAGCAGGGATTCGAACTCTATGGTTTTTGGTAACCCTTCGAATTCCACGATTGGTCCCCTACCTACACCTCGAACATTTAAGCGACCCGTTGTCTCAAAGGGGCGAAGGTAAAGAAAATATCTCCTCCCATTCCATTCCGCCAAAATCTCATTATGGATTTCCTCAGCTTCTTCGTTCCGAGCTTGGAGAGTCCATTTAAGATAAGAGATATCAAATCTGTGCTTTAGAACGAATAGGCCAATGCTGACCGCTATAAAGGTCAGTCCGAGCGCTAATCCGCTGTACTCCATATAGATTGAACCCATAATAACAAATGCAAGGCCGAGAAGAAAAAGCCAAAAAGCCGGAAATGAGATAACACATCCTGCAGGCGAGTCGTCGAATTCGTTTGCATAGTTATCCCAGGGTATGTCCCAGTTGCTGTCTTCTTTTTCTTTCATTGGATCTCCCCTCAGCGTCGGATAGTTCGCCTCTAACTGCCGCTGCGGCGCGATCGAGGACTCGGCCCGCGCCGCGCCCTCCCTCGTTGAGCTCCTGCACCATCTCCCGGATCCGGTTCGATAGACCTCCTCGGCCAAGTGCCTCCAGCAGGGCAGGGGACTCAACCGGACAATCTCCATGGCCCCCAGAAGTATTTACCGAAGCGCGTCCCTGACAATCTGGACTTCGCCCAGTCTCATCCTCGCTCTGGCACAAAGATACGCCTGGATTTTTGGGTATGTCCCATGCCAAGTGGCTGGCAATAGGAAGAGATCGCAGGGCCAAGGTTGGCGGGGTGAAAAATTCTCAGGAGGGAGGTGGCTGCCTCAGCACGGTCCCGTGCCTGTACTAGGCCGTAACTCAGGTCAGCAGTGAGGGTGGTAACAGCAGCCGTAAGACCCTGGAGTTGGAGCCGCTCTTTGGCAAATCGCGCGTCAACTTCAGGGTGGTGGGCTTCCGGAACTTGGGATTTCATCTGCTTGAACCAAGAATCTATCTTTGTCTTAGTGTATCTGTTTACCGTTCTCCGCGTCGGCTTGAGGCCCCCTCCCGCCCCCGCGGGCCCTTCCCGGGCGTGCTTGACGGCAACTTGTTCTCTCGCCAGAAGTGTGGTAAGTGTGGTGTAATTCTCTTTAGAGATGCAGACTTACGAGGAACTCCTTCGAGAAAACTTTGAGCTCCGGCGGCAGCTGGCCGAACAGGCTCGGCAGATCGAGAAGCTGGAGAAGCTCATCGAGGAACTGCGGCGGCGCGGCAAGCGCCAAGCGGCTCCGTTCTCGAAAGGGGCGCCGAAGAGCAATCCCAAGCGGCCCGGGCGCAAGCCCGGCAAAAAGTATGGTGAGCGAGCTTCGCGCCCTCGCCCTGCGCAGGTTGATGAGACGGTCGAAGTCGGCTGCCCCTTGATTTGCGAGTCTTGCAACGGAGGCCGTGTGCGATTGACCGGCACGGAGAGCCAAATCCAGATCGACTTTCCAGAGATTCGCCCGTGGACAGTCGAGTTCATCCTTCACTATGGCGAGTGCACGACCTGTGGACGTCGGGTGGTGGGACGACACTCCCGTCAGACTTCGCAGGCTGTCGGGGCAGCCGGCGTTCAGATTGGCCCTGGGGTCGTTGCGTTGGCCACTTATCTCAACAAGGTCGGTGGTTTGAGCTATGGCAAGATAGCCGCTCTGTTCGAACAGCTGACGGGGCTTCGCGTCGCACGTTCGACCTTGTGCCGAGCTTTGCACCGGGCAGCGTCGAAAGCACAGCCGATCTACGAGGAGTGTGTCGAGATCCTTCGCGGTTCGCCGGTGATCTACCCGGATGAGAGCGGCTGGCGCATCGGCGGACACAGTGCTTGGCTGTGGGCGTTCACCAACCTGCGCGAGACGGTGTACTCCATCCAGAGTGGCCGTGGCTTCGCCGAAGCGGCTTCGGTGCTCGGCAAGGACTACGCGGGAACCCTGGTTGCGGACGGTTGGGCGCCATACCGGCGCTTCACGGCAGCGACGCATCAGACCTGCCTGGCCCATTTGCTGCGACGATGCGGCGAGATGCTGGAGACGGCGCAGGGCGGAGCCGTGAGGTTTCCTCGCCAAGTGCAGGCCATCCTCTGCACCGCCTTGGCCGTGCGCGACCGCCGGGACCGGGAGGTCGCCGAGATCAGTCCACATGGGGTGCGGGCGGCCAAGGGACGCTTGGCAGCGCGGATGGATCGACTGCTCGCCGGCCGCTTCACTCACAAAGGCAACGCGCGGCTGGCCAAGCACCTGCGGCGCAATCAGAACGCCCTGTTCGTCTTCCTGGATCGCGATGACATCGAGGCCACCAACTGGCCGGCCGAACATGCGATTCGGCCCGCCGTTGTGAACCGTAAGTCGTGCGGAGGGAACCGCACCCCGCGCGGTGTTACTACGCAAGCCGTCTTGATGAGCCTTCTGCGCACCTGTCAGCAACGCGACGTCAACTTGCTCTCTGCCTTGACTACGATTCTCCGCAGCGCCGAGACACCTTCATACAAACTGCTCAGTGCCCATTGAGGGCTTCAGCGCGGTAAACAGATACGTCCATCCGTGATCGCTTAAGGCGTCCTTTTCGCGTGGAGGCAGGCTTGCAAAAGGCCATGGAGACGTGCTTTCCTCTTGTTTGTCGAGAACAAGAGAGGAGGCACTTCCATGGCCCGATCGAAGTCTACCCCCCTGCGCA
>DATARD010000386.1:0-6622 GCA_036264355.1 Thermoanaerobaculia bacterium | reverse complement strand
TTGTTCCAGGTGATGTTCTCGCTACAGAACGTTGCCACTGATACGACCGAGCTACCCGGCCTGACGCTGCGGGGCTTCTCCTCGGGGGCAACGACGGCGAAGTTCGATCTGACCTTCTCACTGTCCGATACCGGCGCGGGCCTGGCCGGTGGCATCGAGCTCAACCTCGACCTCTTCGATGCGTCCACGATCGATCGGCTGGCACGCCGGTTCGAGATCCTGCTGGCGGGGATCGTGGCCGAGCCCGGGCGGCCCCTCTCGGAGCTGCCGCTGCTGGACGCGGCGGAGGCCGCCCAGATCGCGGCCTGGAGCCGGCCGGGAGAGTGGGTCTCCGTGTCCGGTTGCCTGCACGAGCTGTTCGAGGCTCAAGCCGACGTCGATCCGGGCGCTCCGGCCGTCGTCGCGGATGGTGTGGTCCTCTCCTATGGCGAGCTCGAAGCTCGTTCCAACCGCCTGGCGCGCCATCTCCGTCGTCTGGGCGTGGGACCTGAGGTCGCCGTGGGCCTATCCCTGCTGCGCTCGACGGAAGGGTTGGTGGGACTGCTGGCCATCCTCAAGGCGGGTGGGGTGTACGTGCCCATCGATTCCGCCTATCCGCAGGAGCGCCGGTCTTGGATGCTGGCTGACGCCGGCGCGCGGGTGCTCATCACCAGGGAATCCGAGAAGAGCGAGCTGGCGGTCGATACGGAGGTCATCGTCCTGGCCGTGGACTCGCAGGCGGAGGTGATCGCCCGGGAGAGCGCGGAGCGCCTGGAGGGAGTGGCGAAGCCAGAGAACCTGGCCTACGTGATCTACACCTCGGGCTCGACCGGTACCCCGAAGGGGGTCGGTGTCAGTCATGGGGCCGCGGCCTCCCATCTGCGGACCATCGTTGGTGGCTACAGGCTGGGGACGGGCGATCGGTTGCTCCAGACGGCGTCCTGGAGCTTCGATGCCTCGCTCGATCAGCTCCTGTCGCCGTTGGCGATTGGGGCCACGGTGATGCTCTGGGAGGGCGAGCTGAGCGTCGAGGAGCTGCCGCGCCGGCTGAGCGCGCTGGGCGTGACGGTGGCGGACCTGCCGCCGGCTTTCCTCCAGCTCTGGGCTCGAGAGACGGCAGGAATGGAGGCTTGGGACCTACCGGTGCGGCTGGTGATGACAGGCGGTGAGGCGCTGGCGCCGGAGGTTGTGCGCCTGTGGCCGTCGACTCCCCTGGGTCAGGCGCGGCTGATCAACGGCTATGGCCCGACCGAGGCCGTGATCACGGCAACTCTGTACGAGGTTGCGGCCGGCGAGTCGTTGTCCACGGTGCCTGTCGGACGGCCACTGGCGGGCCGATGGGCCCACGTCCTGGACCGGACCGGCCGCCCGGTGCCGGCCGGTGTGCTCGGTGAATTGGCCCTCGGTGGTCTGCTGGCTCGCGGCTATCTGGGCCGGCCGGAACTTACGGCCGAGCGGTTCGTGCCGGACCCCTTCAGCGGCGAGCCGGGAGCGCGGCTCTACCGCACCGGAGACCGGGTACGTTGGCTGCCCACGGGCGATCTGGACTTCCTCGGGCGCATCGACCAGCAAGTGAAGGTGCGCGGCTTCCGCGTCGAGCCCGGTGAGATCGAGGCGGTGCTGGCTCGACATCCGGCAGTGGCGCAGGCGGCCGTGGTGGTCGTCGGCGAGGGGATAGACCGGCGGCTCGTCTCCTTCGTGGTGGGGAAAGGAGAGGCTCCGATTCCGGATGCGGGAGAGCTTCGCGCTTTCCTCGGCCGCACGCTGCCGCACTACATGACGCCCTCGGTGTTCGTCGAGACGCCGGCGCTCCCGCTGACGCCCAGCAGGAAGGTGGATCGCCAGACCTTGACCAGCCTGGCACCGGGGGCGAGCGCGGGCTCGGCGGCTCCGTCCACACCGGTGGAACAGATCCTGGCGGGGATCTGGGCTGAGGTGCTGCGCCTGGGCAAGGTGGGAGCGCAGGATGATTTCTTCGCGCTCGGCGGCCACTCGCTGCTGGCCACGCAAGTGGTCTCAAGGGTGCGAGAGGCCTTCGGGGTGGAGCTTCCCCTGCGCAGCGTATTCGAGAAGCCGACTGTGGATGCCTTGGCGGCCGAGGTCGAGGCCCTTCAGGCTCGGGAGCGGGGCTTCGAGGCGCCGCCGCTGCGGCCCATGCCGCGCGAAGGAAATCTCCCCCTGTCGTTTGCCCAGGAGCGTCTCTGGTTCCTCGACCAGCTCCAGCCGGATTCGGCGGCTTATAACATGCCGGCCGCCGTGCGGCTGACAGGAAGGCTCGACGTCGCGGCCCTGGCGGCGACGCTTCAGGAGATCGTGCGGCGCCACGAGTCGCTGCGCACGGCCTTTGCCGTGCGGTCCGGCCGGCCCGTGCAGGTGATCGCGCCCGCAGTGGATCTGCTCATCCCCGTCGTAGACCTCGGGAGCTTGGAGTCCGGCCAAGGGGAGGCCGAGATCCGCGCGTTGACGGCAGCGGAGGCCCGGCGACCGTTCGAGCTGCGCCGGGCGCCGCTGCTGCGGACAATGCTGTTGCGCCTGAGGGAGGAAGAGCACGCGCTGTTGCTGACCCTGCACCACATCGCCTCGGACGGCTGGTCGACCGGCGTGCTGGTGCGGGAGATCGTGGCCCTCTACCGCGCCTTCTCGCAGGGCGAGCCCTCGCCGCTGCCGGAGCTGCCGGTGCAGTATGCGGACTTCGCGCTCTGGCAACGCGGCTGGCTTCAGGGCGAGGCGCTCGAAGCGCAGCTCGCCTACTGGCGGGGCGTCCTCGCCGGAGCGCCGGTGCTCGAGCTCGCCACCGACCGGCCACGCACGGCTCTCCAAAGCTACCGCGGAGCCAACACCGGCTTCCTCTTGCCGGCTGAGGTGAGCGAGGGGGTACGCACCCTGTCGCGGCAGCGCGGGGCGACGCCGTTCATGGTCCTCCTGGCCGGCTTCGAGGCCCTGCTCCAGCGCTACACCGGGCAGAGCGATGTGATCGTGGGCTCGACCATTGCCAACCGCACGCGTAGCGAGCTGGAGGGTCTGATTGGGTTCTTCGTCAATACTCTGGCGTTGCGTGCGGACTTCTCGGATAGGCCCACCTTCCTGGACCTGCTGGTGCGGGCCCGCGAATCGGCCCTGGGTGCCTATGCCCATCAGGACCTGCCGTTCGAGAAGTTGGTGGCAGAGCTGCAGCCGGAGCGGGACCTCTCCCGCTCGCCGCTGTTCCAGGTGCTTTTCCAGCTCCAGAACGCACCGATGGATGCCGAGCCGGTGGAGCTGCCCGGCCTGGAGTTGCGGCCGGCCGGCGCGGGTGGGCAGACGGCGAAGTTCGATCTCGTGCTCAACGCGTTCGAAGCCGGACCGGTTTTCGCCGGGGTGTTGAAGCACAACACCGACCTGTTCGAGAAGGCGACAGCGGCGCGGCTCGTCCGCCACTTTGCAGCGCTGCTTTCGGGAGCGGTCGCGGCGCCGTCCCGGCGTCTATCCGAGCTGCCGCTGCTCTCGTCGGAGGAGCGCCATCAGCTCGTCCGGGAGTGGAACGAAGCGCCAACTGAATCCCTGGGCTCGGGCGTGTTGCACGAGCGGTTCGCCCTTCAGGCGGCCCGTTCTCCCAAGGCCGCGGCCGTGGTCTGCGAGGGGGAGCGGTTGAGCTACGGCGAGCTCGACCGCAGGTCCAATCAGCTTGCGCGCTACCTGATCCGTTTGGGTGTGCTGCCGGGCGACCGGGTGGGTCTGTGTCTGGAGCGATCGGTGGCGATGGTGGTGGCCATCGTGGGTGTGCTCAAGGCGGGCGCTTCCTACGTGCCGCTCGATCCGGCGTATCCGCAGGAGCGGCTGGCCTTCCTGCTGGCAGACAGCCGGCCGCCGGTGGTGCTCACCCAGGAGTCTCTGGTCGCTCTCCTGCCGGAGCCCGGAGTGGACGTGCGGGTGGTCGTCGTGGATCACGACGCGAAGCGGATCGCGTGTGAGCTCAATTCGGCCCCTCGCATCGCCGTTTCAGCGGAGCATCCGGCTTACGTGATCTATACCTCGGGCTCGACGGGTCAGCCCAAGGGCGTGGTCGTTCGGCACGGCAATGCCCTGCGCCTGTTTACAGCCACGGACCGCTGGTTCGGCTTCGGTCCCGAAGACGTCTGGACGCTGTTCCACTCCCACGCTTTCGACTTCTCGGTGTGGGAGATCTGGGGCGCGCTGCTCTACGGCGGCCGGCTGGTGGTCGTGCCTTACTGGGTGAGCCGTTCGCCGGAGGCTTTCTATGAGCTGCTGCGGACGGAGAGAGTCACCATCCTCAACCAGACGCCTTCGGCGTTCCGGCAGTTGATCTGGGCCGAGGAGATGGCGCTGGGCGGAGCCCAACCCGACCTGGCCTTACGGTACGTGATTTTCGGCGGCGAGGCGTTGGAGCCGGCGGGTTTGGCGCCCTGGTTCGAGCGGCATGGAGACGAGCATCCGCGGCTGATCAACATGTACGGCATCACCGAGACGACGGTGCACGTCACTTACCGCGAGGTGGGCTTGGCAGACGCTGCCCGGGCGGTGAGCGCTGTGGGCTGGCCGATCCCGGACCTCGGGGTCTACCTGCTCGACTCCTCGTTGCAGCCGGTGCCAGTGGGCGTGCCCGGCGAGATGCACGTGAGCGGGGCCGGTCTGGCTCTGGGTTACCTGGGCCGGCCGGAGCTGACGGCGGAGCGGTTCGTGCCCAACTCGTTCGGCGAGCCGGGCTCGCGTCTTTATAAGAGCGGTGACCTGGCGCGGCGTCTGCCGGACGGCGATCTGGAGTACCTGGGGCGGATCGATCAACAGGTGAAGATCCGCGGCTTCCGCATCGAGCTGGGAGAGATCGAGTCGGCGCTGGTGCGCCACGCGGCGGTGCGCGAGGCCGTGGTGCTGGCCGTCGACGACCCGGACCGGCGGTTGGTGGCCTGGGTGGTGCCGGCCGCGGGCGAGGCGCCGTCGCTGTCGGACCTGCGCAGCTTCCTGGCGCAGAGCCTGCCGGACTACATGCTGCCTTCGGCGCTGGCGACACTGGATGCTTTGCCGTTGACGACGAACGGCAAGGTGGATCGGCGCGCTTTGCCTGCTCCTGAGACGCAGAGGGTGGACGACGCCGGCTCGATCGCTCCGCGGACGCCGCTCGAAGCCTTCGTGGCCTGCCTCTGGCAGGAGGTGCTGAAAATCGAGCAGGTCGGAATCAGCGACGACTTCTTCGAGCTGGGCGGCAACTCGATCAGCGGCGCGGTGCTGATCAACCGCTTGCAGCAGGAGCTGTCGGAGATCGTCCAGGTGGTCGTCATCTTCGACCATCCGACGGTGGAGTCGCTGGCGGCCTACCTGGCCGCGGAGCACCCGGCGGCCGTCGTCCGCCGGTTGGGCGCCGATGCGGCAGGCCGGCCGCTCGACGGGGCGGAGAGCTCGGAGCGGATCGACGAGACGAAGCTCGCCCGGTTCCGCGAGCTGGTCCAGCCGCTCCCGCCGATGCCGGCTCCGTCCCGGAAGAACCGGCGGGCGGTGTTCGTGCTGTCGCCGCCGCGGTCGGGCTCGACGCTGCTGCGGGTGATGTTGGGCGGGCATCCGGAGCTGTTCGCGCCACCGGAGCTGGAGCTGCTGTCGTTCAACACGCTGCGCGAGCGCAGCGCCGCCTTCCGCGGACGCGACAGCTTCTGGCTGGAAGGTGCCATCCGGGCGGTGATGGAGGTCCGCGGCTGCGGTCCGGAGCAGGCGCGGGAGATCCTCGAAGACTTCGAACGCGAGGATCTGACCACGGCCGAGCTCTACGGCCGTCTTCAGGAGTGGTTGGGCGAGCGCATGCTGGTGGACAAGACGCCGTCCTATGCGCTGGATCCCGCGATCCTCAAGCGGGCGGAGGCGACGTTCGAGGAGCCGCTCTACGTCCACCTGATCCGCCATCCCGGGGGCATGATCGGCTCCTTCGTGGAGGCGAAGCTCGATCAGATCTTCTTCCGCCGCGAGCACGGCTTCTCACGTCGCGAGCTGGCGGAGCTGATCTGGCTGGCAAGCCACGAGAACATCGCGGAGTTCCTGCAGGAGGTTCCGGCGCAGCGCCAGCACTGGGTGCGCTTCGAGGACCTGCTACGCGAGCCGGAGTCGGTGCTGCGGGGGATCTGCGCGTTCCTGGGCCTCGACTACGACCCGGCTATGGCGGAGCCGTATCAGCAGAGCTCGGCGCGGATGACCGACGGCCCGCATGCGGAGTCGCGGATGCTGGGCGACGTGAAATTCCACGAGCACTCGGGGGTGGATGCGTCGGTGGCCGAGCGCTGGCGGGAGGCCGTTTCCGAGTCGGCGCTAGGCGAGGCAACCCGGGCGATGGCCGCTCAGCTCGGCTACGAGGTGTCGCCGTCGGCGGTCTGGCAGCCGATCGAGCGGGGCTCGTGGAAGGAAGGAGAGCCGCTGCCGCTGTCGTTCGCGCAGGAGCGGCTGTGGTTCCTGGAGCAGTTGTCGCCCGGGGGTGCGGTGTACAACCTGCCGGCGGCGGTGCATTGGCAGGGAGAGCTGTCGATCCCGGCGCTCGCGGCGTCGCTCGCGGAGATCGTGCGGCGTCACGAGCCTCTGCGGACGCGTTTCGCGTCGCGGTCCGGCCGTCCGGTGCAGGTGATCGAGGGGGCCTGGCCTCCGGGTCCGGGGTTGATCGACCTGCGCG
>DATARD010000286.1:0-44174 GCA_036264355.1 Thermoanaerobaculia bacterium | reverse complement strand
GAGGGCGTGGGCGGGCTCTCCAGCCCGGCGTCGTGGACGTCGCCGACGACGCCGACGATGGTGTACCAGATCCCTTCGCCGGGCCGGTCGAGGCTCAACCGTTTGCCGAGGGCGCTCTTGCCGGGCCAATACCGCTCGGCGAGCGCCTTGTTCACTACGATCTCGGTCGACCGTCGCGACGGATCCAGGTGGTCGAAGACCCGCCCTTCGATCACCGGAATGTGCAGGGCTGAGAAATATCCGGGGCTCACGAAACGGGTGCCGAGCTGCGGCCACACCTGATCGCCGCCGGGAGGGAAGTCCTCGATCCAGGTGCCGCTGCTCGGCGTGCTGCCGGTGAGCGGCAACGGAAAGGTGGTGCCGGCCGCCGCGACTCCCGGCAACGCCCGGACGCGCTCCAGGAGCCGCTGGATGAAGCCGAGCGTGGCGGGCGCGTCGCGGTACTCGGCCGCCGGCAGGTCGAGCCGCAGAGTGAGCACGCCGTGCGGATCGAAGCCTGGGTCCACGCCGCGCAGGCGCTGGAAGCTCTTCACCATGAGGCCCGAGCCCACCAGCAGCACCAGGGCGAGCGCCACCTCGGCGACGATCAGGGTGCTCCGAGCACGGTGCCGGGCACGGCCTGCCGTGCCGCCGCTCCCCCCTTCCTTCAACGCCGGCACCAGGGCCGAGACGCGGGTCCGCAGCGCGGCAAAGGCGCCGCAGAGGAGACCGGCGCAGACTGAGAGCACGATGGCGAAGAGGAGCACCCGGCCGGAGACTCCGACCTCTTCGAGCCGCGGGATGCCCGGCGGGCGGACGCTCACCAGCAGCCGGACGCTCGCCCAGGCCAGCGCGAGCCCGAGCAGCCCGCCGAGGAGAGACAGCCCCAGGCTCTCGCCCAGGAAGAGCCGCGTCACATCGCCCTGCGTCGCGCCGAGCGCCGTGCGCACCGCGAGCTCCCGCTGCCGGCGCTCGGCGCGGACCAGGAAGAGGTTGCCCACGTTGGCGCAGGCGATGAGCAGAATGCAGCCGACGCTCCCCAGGAGCACCCAGAGCACGCGCGCGACCGCTCCCACCACCTCGTCGCGCAGCGGCGGCACGGCGACGCCGAGGTGCGCGCTCTCGATCATGCCGCGGCTCATGTCTTTCTCGCCATAAACCTCCGGGATGCGCCAGACGAGCGCCGAAAGGTCGCGCGCGGCCGTCTCCGGCGTGATGCCCGGTCGGAGCCGGCCGATCGCCGTATAGTTGAAATCTGACGGCCGCAGCCGGGCCGGATCGATGGTGATCGGGATCCACAGCTCATCGTCCGGCGCGGGGAATCGGAACCCCGCGGGCATGACCCCGACGATCTGCCGCTCGACGCCGTCGACGCGGAGCGTCTTTCCCACCGCCGCGGGATCGCCGCCGAAACGGCGCCGCCAGAGGCCGTTCGAGAGCACCGCGACCTGGGCCGCGCCAGGCTTCTCGTCGGCCTCCTGGAGCGTCCGCCCGCGGCTCGGCGGCACGCGCAGCACCGAAAAGACCGACGCCGTCGTGCGCGCGACTCCCACCCGCTCAGGAGTCGAGGTTCCGGTCAGCGTCACCGCGCCTTCCACGTAGATGCCCATCTCCGCGAGCACCCGGTTCTCCTTGCGGAACAGGACATAGGTGCCGTCCGACATCGCGAGCCGGTCCATCTTGAGCCCCGGCGCGGTCCCCCAGACCGCGACCAGCCGCTCGGCCTCCGGGTAGGGCAGCGGACGGATCAGCACCGCGTCGACGACACTGAAGATCGCGGCGTTGGCGCCGATCCCGATGCCCAGCGTGATCACGGCGACGAGCAGGAACCCCGGACTGTGCCGGAACTCGCGGACCAGGGAAACAACGGGCGCGGGGATGAAACGCATCCGGAACCTCCTGAGACCGGAGGGAGAAAGGTCTCATCCAGAGGGACGAAAGAGCGGGCTCGGATGTTACAGGGGGTGGCTCACGGCGCTCTGCCCCATGATGCGGTCCACCCGTCTGACGTGGCCATGGCGTCCAAGTCATGGTACGATTAAACAAGTCTTTAACGATCATCCATTGATTTGCCTATGTCAATTTCTAACGCCGAAACCGACAGAGAGCCAGCGGTGAACGCTGAACCTGATCGACGCGAGGAGGACAGCTCACTCGCTCGATTCGCAGGAATTACGCTTGCAGGCCTGGTCTTCCTGCTGCTCGGCCTTCAAATTCTTCGCGGCTTCATGCCTGCGGCCTCTAAAGCTGGGAACCCACTGACGACGCTGTCTCGAGTTTCGATTCATGGGATCGGTCCTGTCATCATTGGGATGACCGTAGATCGAGCCTCGGAATCAATTGGCCGTGCTCTGAGGCGAACCGACAAGCTCGCAGCCTCCGAGGACTGCTTCTACGTCGAACCGGAGGGCGGACCTGAGGGAATTTCCTTCATGGTAGTGCATGGGAAGATCGCGCGGGTTGACATCACCAACCCCGAGATACAGAGCCGAGCGGGAGCAAAGCTCGGCTCTACCGAAAAGCAGGTTCACTCTCTATACCGAGGACGGATTCAGGTGGAGCATCATCAATATGATGAGAAGGGTCATTATCTCATCTTCACTCCCAAGGATCCCGGCGACAAGGGATACCGGATGATCTTCGAGACGAACGGCAAGATCGTGACCACCTTTCGGGCCGGCACAGTGCCTGAAGTCCAATTCGTCGAGCACTGTCTCTGATCGGAAATATCTGCGATGATCGACATTATTCCCCGGAATCCTCGCGCGGCCAAGGAGCTGGCGCTTGTGGCCTCCGTTGGGCTTATCCTGATACTGATGAACATGCCGACTTTCCTGACACGCGCGGTTGTTGCCTCAGCTCCGGAGGGGGCAGTCCAGGCCGCCGCGCTATGGCCGATCCAGGCAACGCAAGAGTCCTTGAGCTTCCTCCAGCAACCGACGCCGGAGCTCGTGTTCGTTCGGCTGATGACATGGAACTTTCTCTTGCTCCTCGCCTTCCTCTTTGCTGTTGTGGTTTCGGCCGTTCGTCACCGAGATGCGGGTCTGCTTGGCTTCTGCGCCGGCGGGCTCGTGCTCGGATTCTCTGCCCTGCACCTCATCTCGTGGCTCGCTCTTCTCCTCATCAAACTCGTGGGCTTGATCTTGCTACTTCTCAACTGGGTGTTTCTTGCGGTTCAATGGTGCTTCAGCCAGTGGTTCATCCTCTTGCCAGCCATAGCACTCGTATTGATCTGGTTGGCGCGCGACTGGATTTCAGAGAACCTTGCAAGCTTGAAAGGCCATTTGGGTGACATCGCTTCGATTGCGCTTGTGATCGCGTTAGGGGCAGGGTTCGTCGCGCTGCTCAGGTGGCTCGGTCCTCTCGTGTCTCACTGGTTGTGGGGGCTCCTCGGACCTTATCTAGGCCCATTTTTCCATGTCGTTGGCGTCATTATAAAATTCACGAGCGCACTTCTTCTCTTCCTCCTCGCAGCCACATTCGTCCTCAGCTTGGTAGGCCGCCTTTTGGTGGACCAGGTCCGCGCCGCCTGGAATGCCGGGAAAGGGCGAAAGGAGATGGCGCTGGCGGGCTTCGCGCTGGGGAGCGCACTGGCTCTCGTCGTGTTGGCGAGCGTAGGTGCGCCGAGGTTGTCCTCCGGAGTGAATTCTGGCTGGATAAACTGCTTGGGGACTCTAGATCGTACTCTCGGCGCGAACGTCGCATCAAGCACCATTGGCTGGATCCAACCGACTACCGTGTTCGTCGCCACCATGCCCGCCTCCGTTGAGAGGTTCGTATTGCAGCACTTCGATAACGCGAATCCGCCTCTCGTGGATAGCCTGATCCTTCTCATTGTTCTAGCAATGGCGACCATTAGTGTCACCCTCGCCCTATTCCTTTCCAGGGAGGAATCTACGAAAGGATACTCGGATTACTTTCTGCCTCGTGAATATTTGGAGGTCTTCGGTGGTCTTCTTTTCGCCGTGGTCCTCTTGTTCGTCGCTGCGGCGAGCGAGGGCGACCAGAGTTAGCGGCGTGTCAGGCTGCAAAGGGTCCGGACGTGGGAGCGGCCGGCCACCGCCGGCCGCTCCAGGTGGTCCTCAGCAGTCGCAAGTCTTGGGACAGGAGTTGAAGCAGGAACCGCTGCACAGCGCTGTCACTCCACCGTTGACCTCCACCGCCTGACCATCCTCCAGGCGCCGCAGGGTCTCCTTCGACAGCACGATCTTCTTGACTGGCTTCTCCTTCTTCATGATTGGTTCTCCTTTCTACAAGTTACGGTGCCCGGGAGCTCTCCGCGCGTGACAGCGCCGCGGCGGGCGGTCCGCCGATAACGCGTTCCTGTCCGGAAATAACTCATCGCCGTCCGCCAATGACGGGGTGGATGTCTCCACCCACTCGGGGCGGTCCGCCGATGACTCACCCGTGTCCGGCAATAACTCGTTTTTGTCCGAAAATGACGGGGGACGCGCCGGCAATAACGCGGCGCCGTCCGTCGATGACGGGTTGCCGTCCGCCGTTAACGGCGCGCGGTCTTGGGAGCAGGGGCTTGGGCGGCAAGCTCGTCGCGCACGATGGCTCGGATGCGTTCTTCCAGTGCGTCCAGGGTGAGATGGGCGATCCCAGAGGCAGGGGCGGTGGCAGCGACGAGGTCGGTGACGTCCCGGGTGGACGCGGCGAGAGCTTCAGGACAGCCGAGCTCGATGAGACGATGCGGAGGAACGTCGAGGAGCCGGGAGATGCTCAGCAGGTGGCGGACCTTGAGCTCCAACTGGCCGGAGAGCAGATGCGCCAGGTTGCCATGGCCGATCCCCAGCTCATCCTCCAGGGACCGCGCCGGCAGGGGCGACCGGCCGAGCGCCTCCCGGATCAGGCTTCGAAGCTGCCGCAGGTCTTTGTCCATGCAAATCTCCGTTTCGTTTTTATGCGCCGGTGTCCGCCATCCGGGCGCGACTCCCCAACCAGAGCAGCAGCGCGGCGAGCAGACAGGCGGCCGGGCAGACCAGCAGCGAGAGCCGCATCTGCTCGGGATGGGCGGCGACGCCGAGGATGTCGTTGAGCTTGCCGATGAGCGGCGAGCCGATCCCATAGGCGACGAGGTTGACGGCCGAAAAGAAGATGCCGATGCCGAGCCCACGCAGGTGCGGGCCGGCGATCTCATGCAGATCCGCCGCCGCGGGCGCCACCCACATCAGGGCGAGCCCGAACAGGAAGACGTTCAGGAAGATGAGCACGCCGACCTGATGGCTGAACAGCAGACCGAGCCAGAGCGGGATCGAGGCGAGCGCCGCCCAGGCGCAGAGCTTCATCCGCCCTCCCTTGCCCATCCGGCGGAAGCGGTCCGCCAGATAGCCGCCGTAGACGGTGACCGGCACGCCGACGACGATCGACAGGATGCCCGCCGCGGCGCCGACGAGCGCGAGGCTCATGCCGTGGACGCGGATGAAGAAGGACGGCACCCAGATGCCGAGATTGTTGGAGGCGAGCCCGAACAGCGCGTACCCCAGATACAGATAACGCAGCGGCACGGAGCGGAACAGGATCTTCCAGTCCTCACGGCCGTAGTGGACCGCCGCGACCTCCGTCCGGCCGCGCGGCGGCTCGCGCACGAAGAACACGATGGCGGCGAAAACGAGCCCCGGGAAACCCAGCAGGTAGAACGCCCACCGCCAGCCCAGGCTCTGCCCGATCCAGCCGCCAAGAAAGAACGCGAGGCCGCCGCCGACCGCGATGCCCGACGAGTAGATCCCTTGCACCGTTGCGCGCATCCGGGGTGGAAAGTAGTCGCTCAACAGCGAGAGCGCCGCGGGTCCGAGCGTCGCCTCGCCGACGCCGACCATCACCCGGCACAGGAAGAGGGGCCAGAAGCCATGCGCGAAGCCGGTCAGACCCGAAAAAAGGCTCCACACCGCAAGACCCCCGGCGATCAGCTTCGTCCGCGACACACGGTCGGCGAGGCGCCCGAAGGGAACTCCGAGCAGCGTATAGAAGATGACGAAAGACGTCGTCCCGAGAAGCGCAAGCTGCAGATCGCTGAACGCCGTCTCCGCCTTGATCGGCGTGAACAGGATGTAGATGAGCGACCGGTCGAGGAAGTTCAGGACGTAGATGGCGGTGAGAACGGAGAGCACATACCAGGAGTACCCCGGCACCGTCTGCCGGCTCTCCGGAGAGCCACCTTCATCGATCGCTGCCGGGCCGCTGGGCATCAAACGCTCCTTGTGGGGTTGAAGACCGGCGGAAGTATAGCGGTCCTGCGCCGCGGCGCAAGGCAACGCAATGCAGTAAGATTGCCCTCCATGGCTATCGACAACGTCTCCGACACCGCGCGCTGGGTGGCGGTCTACCGTGCCATGGAGACCGCCCGCCCCGACGCGATCTTCCGCGATCCTTTCGCCGACCGCCTGGCCAGCGAGCGCGGCCACCAGATCCTCGACGAGATGAAGCACGGCCGGGCGTACGCCTGGCCGATGATCGTGCGCACCGCGGTGTTCGACGAGATGATCCTCGACGCCGTCCGGAACCAGGGCGTGGATCTCGTGCTGAACCTCGCCGCGGGTCTCGATGCGCGGCCGTGGCGGATGCCGCTCCCGCCGGCTCTGCATTGGGTCGACGTCGATCTCCCCGGGATTCTCAACTACAAGACCGAAACGTTGCGGACCGAGACGCCGGTCTGCCGCTACGAAGCGGTGACGGCCGACCTGACGGACCTGCGGGCGCGCCAGGCACTCTTCGCGCGCCTCGGCGCCGATGCCTCGCATGCCCTGGTCCTTTCGGAAGGCTTGCTGGTCTACCTGACGCCGGACCAGGTCGCCGCGCTCGCCACCGATCTCCACGCGCAGACCAGCTTCCGTGAATGGCTGATCGATCTGGCCAGCCCGCAGCTCCTCAAGAGGATGTCCAAAACCTGGGGAGACAAGCTGGAAGAAGCCAAGGCGCCCTTCCTGTTCGGCCCCGCGGAAGGAACGGACTTCTTTCGGCCCTTGGGCTGGCGCGAGGCGCAGTACCGTTCGACCTGGGAAGAAGCGGCGCGGCTCAAGCGGACGATGAAAGGGGCCTGGCTCTGGAACCTGCTCGGCAAGCTTTCCTCGAAGAAGGCCCGCGAGGGATTCAAGCGGTTTTCAGGGTATGTGTTGTTGGCGAGAGGATAAGGTCAATCAAACCCGCTCCGTTTCAAACTGCTCCGCGGTGAATCGGGCCAGCTCCGCCAGCTCCCGCGCATCCTCCGCGTTTCGGGCCGCAGCGTCCGCGCCGGCTCGGCGCACCCTCTCCACCAAGGCGGTGGTCCGGTGGCCCCGGGGGGCCAGCTCGAGGAGCCGGCGCCGCCGGGGAATCGGGAAGCGCTGCAGGGCGGTCCAGACTTCCTCGGCCTCGCGCTCCTCCTCAGCCGGCGTCTTCCGCCGCGGCTCCTCCAGCGCGTCTTCGAGCAGGTAGGGGGCCGCCGCCAGCAGCTCTGTCTCCAGGATGTCCGGTTCCCAAGGGCCGGTCTCGCCCGCTTCCGCGCGCCGGCGGTCCAAGGCGGCGACGACCGTGGTGAGGAACCGGTGCAGGTGCACCACCACTTCCCAGGTCACGTCCGCGACCTTGGCCATCCGCCGCAGGGTCTTCTCCGGTGGCGCGTCCTTGCCCAGCTCATAGCGGGAAACATCGCCCTGGTCGACGCCGGCCGCATTTCCGAAGACCGTCTGTGACATGTCGGCCTCCGTGCGCAGATAGGTCACCACATGACGCAGAACGCGCGGATCACCTTTTTTCGCCATTTCTCGCTTCTCCCCGGCCTGGACATGCCGTAAGGTCCGTTGGTGCACTGTTTCCGGGGAGCCGCCCACCCGGCCATGGAGGCCGTGGCGGAGCGCTCCTCCAGGGAGCCTCCATGCCGAACACCCCGCTCCGCCGCAAGATCGTCCTCTGCCTCCTGCTGGTCACGGTCCTCGCCGTGCCCTGGGCCTCCGCCGCCGGCCGCACCGCTCCGGCGCCGCCGGATCTCTTCCATCAGGTCCTGAGCTTCTTCACAAATCTCTGGGGTGAGACAGGCTGCCACATCGACCCGTCTGGCCTCTGTGTCACCAGTGCGCCCGCGCCGCTCGTTCTGCCGAACGAAGGTTGTAACATCGACCCGGACGGCCGTTGCGGCACGAGCCTCGCAGCACTACCCGCGCCGCTTATTTTGCCGGACTCGGGCTGTAACATCGACCCCGACGGCCGCTGCCACTCGTAACGTCCCTCAACCTCGGCCTCCCGTTCCACCGTCCGATCGAGGGGCCGAGCGTCTCACCCTCTCGATCTCGGCGATCACCTGTTGAGTGAGATCCACCGTTACCGCATCCTGTTGCGCGGCTTCGCAGAAGAGAGTAAGGGCGGCGAGAGCTTCCCGGTGGATCTTCTTGGCCGTGAAGATCCATTTCATGGCGAGCGCCAGCTCACGCACCTCTGCCCGTCGCTCCGTCTTCAACCAAAGCAACGCTAAATCGAGGGACGACAAGGCAGCTTCGTATGGAAGCCGGTGTGCAGTGAAGTCTTTCCGCACCTGCTCCAGACTGGCGACGGCTTCCTCCAGCCGCCCGAACCCCGCATCCACTTTGGAGGAGAGCCAGAGTACGCGGACGAGGTGGAGAGCGCTCCCCTGCTGCACAGCGAGCTCGCGGACCTTGCCGAGGAGAGGTTCCGCCTCTACGTGGCGTCCTTGATTGCAGAGGATGTTGGCTTGTTTGAAACGCAGTGAAAAGATCAAGTGCGGGTCTCCTGAGGCTTCCACCAAGGGGGTCGCTTCGTTCAGAGCTGACAGGGCACCTTGGAGATCCCCCATCTGGTCAAAGACATGCTCTTTCTTCAAGAGGATCCGTCCACGGTCCGCCGGATTCACTCCACACGCAGCCAGGGCCTGTTCCAGCAGCTTCAAGGCCTCAGGGAACCGTCGCTCGGCGCGCCGCAGAGAGGCTTCGAGGTCGAACAACCGCCATTCATCCAGCGGGTATGGATCGACACCTTTACCTACCTCCCAGAGAGCCAGGGCGCGGGCGAACGACTCATCGGCCGCGTCGAAGTCAGCAGCGACCCTTTGGACGTTCGCAATGTGAGCATGGCAGCCGGCAAGGAGGAGTGAGCGCCATCGCTCTTCCTCCCGCACACGCTCCGCGACGAAGACAGCCAGCTCCGCGAGCTCCAACGCGACCTCGATCTTGTGGGCCGCCGCACGGATGCTCTCGTGGCAGAGAAGCTCCGCGAGAGCCCAAGTCTGGTAAACCGGATAGACCTCGATCAGGTCGCGGCGTTCCTGGGAGTCGGCCAGCTTCAGCACGGACCACAGCTCCCGGGCCTGCCGCCGGGCCGCTTCCACCTTGTTCTTTTTCTTGCGGCGGATGAGCTTGCCGCGGAGCGTTTCCGCCAAAGTCCAGCCGGCGGTGCTCGCGGTGCGGCCGATCGCTCTCTGTTCCTCGCGGGTGAGGGCCACCGGTGAAGCGGCCTGCGGCGGCGGATCGAGCACGATCAGGCCGTCGGAGAACAGGAAGGCGTCGACGTCTTCCGACCGGACCTCCAGGGGCGCCAGAAGGAACTCCAGATACTCGCGGGTCAGCGTCCGGTCGCCGCTCATGTAGCCATAGATCTGCCGGTGTTCGGCGAAGCCGTGCGCCGCGGCCAGCCTCTGCGGCGTCCAGCGGCTCCGATGGCAAAAGTACGACAAGGCACGGGCCAGGGGCGGAGCTTCTGCGGGTTGGTCTTCCATCCAGGAACCTCCATGAATGTGGAACAGCTCTACAAGGACCAAAGTGCGCGCCGGCTCGTTTTCGTGACACCGGGAAGAGCGGAATCGCGTGCTCCGGCCACCGCGTGCACGGGCCGCCCGTAGTTTAAGGGCAAGTGAAGTTTCTTGGTCCAAGAATCGGGCGCCGTTTCTACGATTCTCGCCGACCGAGACCTTTTGGAGGGACGAATGGTTGCAACGCACACGCCCAAGACGCTCGATCTCGACCGCTATTCGGAGCAGACCCGGCGCGACCTCTACGACCTTGTGGTCGCGATGCAGTTCTCGCCGATCGAAGGGGTCGGTGAGGATGACTACCCCGGCCCGAGCTATACGCCCGACGAGGCGGGGCTCGAAGTCTTCTATCTGCGCTCACGCTGGTTCGCGACATGGACGAACCTGGATGAGAAGAATCTCCCGGAAGAGCGCCGGATCGAGCTCGTGCGCCTCGAAGCGGACGCCTCCATGCCTTTCGGCATGATCATGCACGAGGTCTGAGCCCTGGACTCCGAGTTGCGGCGCACGCGAGGCATCTATTCCACTCCAGCTCCTTTGGTCCGCTACATCGTCCGCTCCGTGCACGTGCTTCTGCAATCCAAGCTCGGCCTGCCCGGTGGTCTCGCCGACCCCGGCGTGCGGCTGCTCGATCCGGCGGCCGGAACGATGAATTTTCTCCGCGCCGCGTGGCGTGAGGTGATCGATTCACGCGCGCCTCTCGGAGCCCATGGGATGGCCCGGTCTACGGGGATCGAGCTGCTGGGTGACGTCGAGGCGCGAGGGCGCGCCACGCTGTGCCGGTTCTTGAAGGTGATCGGTTGCGGCAGCGCGGCCGGGAGGCTCTCGACCGTTCACGCCGATGCCCTGGCGCCGCCGCCGGAGCTGCTCGCTGAGCCGTTCAACGTGGTGATCGGCAATCCACCCTGGCGCGGGCGGTCCAGCAACCGGGGAGACTGGATCACACAGCTCCTTCACGGCTACCGGTTGCCGGACGGGAGGCAGGATGAAGGCTACTTCCGCGTCGACGGCGGTCCGCTGGGGGAACGCAATCCGAAGTGGCTCCATGACGATTACGTCAAGTTTCTCCGCCTTGCCCAGTACTCGATCGACCGCAACGGCGAAGGGATCGCCGGGCTCGTCCTCAATCACAACTTCCTCGACGCTCCGACGTTCCGCGGCCTGCGCCGGTCTCTCCTCGGCACGTTCCAGGAGATCTATGCTCTCGACCTGCACGGCAACCGCCGCCGCGGAGAGGGCGATGACAACGTTTTTCTCGGCGTGGCCCAGGGAGCGGCCGTCCTCCTGCTGGTCAAGAAACCGGGGCTCCTCCCGCGCATGCTGCGCGCCGACCTCCACGGCAGCCGCCGGGACAAGCTCTGGGCACTCCAGCGCGGCGACGTCCGCACCACGCGCTGGACCGAAATCGAGCCGCGGGAGCCGGTCTATCTCTTCGTGGCCGGAGACCGGGCGATCGAGCGGGACTATCAACAAGGAATCCCTCTCACCGAGATCTTTCCCGTCCACGGCCCGGGCATCATCACGGGCCGCGACGCCCTGGTGACGGCGCTCGACCGGGCGACCTTGGAGAGGAGGATCGCGGAGCTTTTTGATCATCCGGACGGACTTTCCGGGAGACAGGCCGAGGCGCTCCGGCGAGACGCTGGCTGGAGGGAAAAGATCACCCGCTGCCTGGTGCGGCCGTTCGATCTCCGCTACCTCTTCTATGCCGGCTACCTTGTAGAGCGGCCGCGCAAGGCCGTCATGGAGCCGATGCGCTGCGGCGGCAACGTGGGCCTGATCGTTTCGCGGCAATCGAAAGAAGAGCCCGGCGCGCTGGTCACGCGTTGGATCACGGGTCACAAGGTGGTCAGCGCATGCGACGTCAGCTCTCTTTTCCCACTCTACCTTGGGGTTGGAGCCGAGCGCCGTCCGAACCTGTCCCCGGCGCTCGCCGATCGGCTGGGCGACCTCTACGGTCACCAACCGGCGCCCGAGGCGATCCTCGGCTACATCTACTCCCTGCTGTACAGCGATACCTGGCGCCGCCGGTACCGGGAGCTCCTGCGGCAAGATTTTCCCAGGATCTCCTTCCCGCGCGATCCGCGGCATTTCGGAGCCCTGGCCGGCCTCGGCCGCGAGCTGATCGAGCTCCATCTCTTGCGCGACCCACGGCTGCAACGCCCCCCCGGCTCCTTCGATCCGGCCGTCCGGAACATCCGCATCGGCGCCTATCCGGTGCTCGCACAGTGGTTCCGAGCCCGCCGTGGCCGAGATCTGCGTCGCGAGGAGGCACACGACGTTCAGCGCATCGCGGAAGCTCTCCGGCTGACGCTGGAGGTGCAGACAAGGATCGAAGAGGAGAGGCTCGTTGAATGTGTCGCTGGGAGCTTATGAAGGCACGCTGTGCGGTCCCAGGAAGGACCTCACCATGGCGATCAGATCGATCAGCTCCGGTCGCCGTCCACTGCTAAGATGCTCTCCATGCCCACCGACGAGCAGGCCATCCGCGACCTCTTCGCCGCCTGGAAGCAGGCGACGCTCGCCAAGGACGTCGAAACCCTCCTCACCTTCGTCACCGACGATGTCATCTTCCTCGCTCCCGGCCAGCCTCCGATCCGCGGCAAGGCGGCGATGGAGGCGCTGTACCGGCAGGTGCTCGGGCTCTACCGCTTCGAGCAGGACTGGGTCTTCGAAGAGATCCAGGCGTTCGGCGACTGGGGCTTCTGCTGGGGCCGCGATTCGTCCACCATGACCCCACTCGACGGCGGGCCGGCAGTCAAAGCCAGCGGGATGGGACTGTCGATCCTCAGCAAACAACCGGACGGCACCTGGCTCGTGGCCCGCGGCATCAACAATATGACCCGCCAGCCGGCCGCCATCCAACACGCGCCGAATTCGCTATAATACCTCGCGTGGCCAACGCTATAGTCGACGCCGGATCTAGTTCGCAGGGTGTGGTGAACCTGGTCAAGGTTGCGCTCTCCCAGGAACACCGCTCCGGGTTGTCGGAGCTCCTCCGCGCGGTCGCTGAGGCCGTGGGTTCTACAGGTTGCATCCTGTGGCAGGAGACACCGGCAGCCAACCAGCTCTTCGTCCTCGCCGACTGGTGGCCCGGAAGCGTCAGGAGCTACCGCCACAATCTCTCTCTGGAGAACTCTGCCACCGGCCAGGCTGTTTTAACCCAATTGACCGTCGTCGTCGATGATGTCAGCACCGACTCCAGGGTTGATCGACATGACGACTTCGTCGAGAAGGCCGGCATTCGCTGCTTTTGTTCCATCCCACTCAAGATTGCAGACAAACGGGGAGCCCTCGCCGTCTACCGGACGATCCTCCAGCCCTTCCAGAAGCAGGAACTGGAAAGAATCTTCGAGCTCTCTTCTCTTCTTCCCAGCCTCTACCAGACGATCGTCAACCGGGTGAGCTACCAGTTGGTCGGGGCGATCAGCAAGATCATACAAGGCGCAGATAGCAGAGCCGACAGCAATCGCTCTCGGCTTCGCACGTTTCGGACCGCAGCGCGTGCGTTGTGCCATTGCCTTGCCGATGCTTTCAATGCGATGGAGGTCTCTCTCTTTCTCGAAGACTCGCTGCTCGATCCAGGTGTTTTTCGCCTCGCAGCGACGACATGGCCAGAGCGCAAGAAGTTCGCCAAGTCGACCTACGCCGCCCGTGCTGACGAAGGGCTCACCGGCTGGATTCTGGAGAATTGCAAACCCCTCAGCATCTTCGACCTGGCCCACTTCGAGCGTGAGCGCCACTTGTTGCGTTCCCGTTATCCGGGCCTGACCTGGAAAGACTCTCTCCGTATCGAGAGCTCAGTTCGCCGTTTTCTCCAGATCCCTGCAGACAAAGGTCTCCAACCCCTCTCATTCATGGGATCGCCGGTTCTGAGCGGCGGCAAGGTCGTCGGCGTGATCCGCTGCTGTACTGCGAAGAAAAGCCCTTTCTTCTATGGCGAGCACGAGGTTCAGCTCCTTGAGTTGGTTGCCGATCAGATTGGCCAAGCCTGGAGCAGTTGGCTCCAGCAAAGGGAAACCGAGGAAGAAATCCGAACGTGGGAACGCCTCGCCGACAGTATGCGGGAGCTCAATCTCTTCCTTGAGCAACAAGCGGGGATCAAGGCTCCGGACGAGACCCTGATTTTTCACAAGGCCCTCGAAATAACCAACCGGGTCATTCCGGGAGCAGAAATCTCCGATGTCCGCCTCCTCGATGAACGGACCAAGGAGCTCTACTTCGAAGCCATGTGCGGACGTGCCTGGCAGGAGGGAACCCCGGCAGAAATTGCTTCTCGGCGCGGCCGGAAGTTCCCCGTGACAGGAAAACCTCCTTCTTCCGCCGGCGCCTATGTCGTTCAAACAGGGCAGCTTTATCTCAACCCTGACACGTCCGACCCGAAATACCACTACTCGAAAACTTTCCAGTCCACTCGCCGCGTCATCGTCGCCCCCATCAACGTCGCCGGCAAGGTTTTTGGCGTCGTGGACATCCGGGGCACCGGGAATCGTGAGTTCCCGCGCTATGCAACCAAGATCGCGGAGATCCTATCCCAGCAACTGGGCCTCTACCACTACCTCCTCAAGACCTTCGCCGATCTCGAGAGCTTCCGGCGGAATCAGGCGCAAACTTTCGAGGACTTCACGCATCAGCTCAAATCTCCGATTCTGCAGGTTCATGCGCGTTCCCAGGCATGTCTCCGGCTTGCGCTGCCAGACACGCCAGCCTCAGAGAGCCTGCGAACCCAACTCCGTGCGGTTCGCGGACTGGCTGCGAAGGCTAAAACCGTCAGCCAGTCCTTGAGCCTGTTCGCCGATCTGGCGGCAGGAAAGGCACTCCGCCCCACACTGACCCGACTTTCCGCTGATTTCGTCAGAACCGTCATCGAGGCTGCCGACGATCAGCAGTGCACTCTCGATCCTGAGCGCCAGCTTCACTTCCAAGTCGATCGCGAGGGATTTGAAATCCTGCGGACCTACGACGTCCTGGCGGAGACCAATCTCTTGTTACAGGCGATCAACAACCTCCTTGACAATGCAGCCAAGTACAGTTTCGCAAAAACGATTGTCAAAATTTCCGCCGGCATCACAGCCTCCGGCAGATTTCATATCACTGTGCTGAATAACGGTCTAGGCCTGGGAAAAGAGGAGATCCGCAGGTGCCTCGAGCGAGGCTGGAGAAGCCAGGGAGCCAAAGAAGTTACAGGAGAAGGCTCTGGCATCGGCCTATGGATCGTGGATCACATCATGAAGGCTCATCAAGGCGAGATTTTGATCATTCCTACGACGGCTGACCGCTGGACAGAGGTCAAGCTGCTTTTTCCGTCAGTCTATGTGAAGTGACAAGGGAGATAACGAATGCGTGTTCTGATCGTCGAGGACGACTATTTGCAAGCCGATTGGCTGGGGCAGATCCTTCGCGAGCAATTCCCCGGCGTGGAGATTGAATCCATCCGAAGCGAGCAGAAATTCTATGATTGGCTCGAAAGGATGAAGAGCAGCCCACCTGACTTGATCATACTCGATGTGATGTTGCGCTGGACCGACCCCGGCTCGGGCATTCCCGCACCAGAGGAGGTTAGCAAGGGTGGCTATTATCGGGCCGGCCTTCGCTGCGAGAAACTTCTCCGGCAGAAAGAATATACAAAATCGACCCCAGTAATCCTCTATACGGTCTTGGAGGCTTTGGACCTCGGCGAAGAGATCGAAAAAATTCCCACCCAATCGATATACTTAGGGAAGAGCTCTGACACGGGCCCTCTTGTCGAGACCGCCAGAAGACTGATGAGAGCTTGAGATAGTCTGGAGCCGGCTCTCGGGGCTCCTGCCAATATTTTCTTTGACCACGCGCCGCCTTATCGAGCTGAATTTCTCTCGCTCTTGAGCATGCGTGCGACCTTCGTCGAGCTCAGCCAGGAGATCTGAGACTGCTCCGCGAAGCCCTCGTTCACTGTGGAAGGGAAACGTATTCCGGCGTTCCTCGACCTTTTCTGCCATCGAGTAGAGCCACTTCGGGATCTCTTTCGAGACAAGTTGTACCACACGATCCTTGGCGCGATATTTCCTCTTCGAAGTCCCCTCAAAATATTCGGCAAGAGGTTGCCAAAGAAGGATCGTCTGTGCAGCGCTCTCTCCTTCGCACACAAAAAAGAGACGCGGCAGGCACTCCACCGCCCATCCCGGAAAGAGGTGCTCGTCCGCCAAGTTCAGGAGATCGAAATCCCAGGTTGTCCGGTCCGGATAGGTCTCTTTGACCCATTGGATCAGCGCACGGAACTGAGGGCGGCGTTCGGGATTATCCTCCAGGTGAACGGCCATCCCTTGGAGAGCTTCTCCAATGGCGTCCATGAAGGGCTCGCCCCGCTTCGCGGGTGACTCCGGCATCCACAGAAGGCCCTCGAAGCCGTCGAGATCGTTCCCCTCGAGGAGCTGGGTCGGCTCTCCACGGAGCATGGCGCGCCATTCATCCGCCAGCCGGGCGTCGATCTGGTTGCTGGTCAGCGCCGCGCTCAGCGTATAGCGAAGGTCCAGCCCCTCCCACTCGCCGTGCAGCGCCTTGCGGCTCCACATCGCCAGAAGCGGCTCCGCGAGCTCGTCAGGATGAGCAAGACCCGCACAGAACAGCAGCAGGTTGTAAAGGAGACGCTCCGGGGGGTCCCCGGTCGCCTGTGTATCCGGCTGCCTGCTGAGGAGGGTAGAAGTGCGCCGGGCGAGCTCGGATTCCAGGGTATAGCGCTCGCTCCCCTCCGGCAACGCATTCAAGAGGCCGATGTAGGGCTCTTCTTGGGCAACGCCAAGGATCCCATGTCCCTCCAGGGCGGCAACCAGCTCCTCGACGGCCCAATCATCACGCTGGAGCCAAGCAGTGAGCTGGTCCTCTTCCCAGAGCTGGCCCGCTTCCTCCACCTCCATCACTGCCAGCTCTTTGTTTGTCATGAGAGGGCCTCCATATGGTTTCATATCATAGTGTACCGTAATTGCAGCTTCGGGACAAAAGGTGCCCATCAGGTGCAGCGGGTCATCCACATGGCGACGCCTGGTCCATAGACGGTCTGGAGCAGAGCGAAGTGATTGCCTCGACTCTGAACAAGCCCGTCAAGCCCTGGCTTTTCCGTCCGGCCGAGAAGGAAACCGGCATTCTCCCAGTGCCGGAACGGATGAGGTATCTGCTGGTGCACGAATTCCGGGATCAACGTGGCGGCCGGCGGAATCAATCGGAGATCTACGGGATGCCCGCCCTCGCGCAGAGCAGCCTCTGGAGGAGACGGGAAGTGATATTCGTTGAACCCGGCGTCCAGGGTGGTGGGCCGCACGAGCCCGCCCGTCTCGCGAACCGTGTATCTCAAGGCGATCAGCCAACGTGCGCAACGCCGCCGATTGGGCAGGCCGAGTCCCGCGCCCCAGCGCTCAGGGCCTTCTGCCGCGAGCGGCTCGAAGTGAGACCAGTAGGTGGCCCAGGTGGGTTGGAAAGCGCCCTGCCGCCTGGAGCGGCTGAGCTCGACGGCGTCCAAGGCAGAGGCAACAAAATCCCGTTGCTCTGGCTCGTTGGCCCCCAGAAGCTTGGCGTCGAGCCAGGCGAGCACTTCGGTCTCGGGAGGCCTGCTGCGCAGGAGAGAGCGACTGCCCCCCCTCGGGAAGTCACTGAAGGGCTTCAGCTTCCTGAGGCGGGCTATGAGGAAGACCGGGGTGAGGCCGTTGAGATCGAGCACCCGCGCCAGTCCGACGTCCGGCTTGAGCGGGGCCGGCAGAAGCGTTCGGGCTGCAACCGGCAGGCTCACGCGGGAGGCAAAGTGTCGCCCAAGGTCCGGAAACCGGTTGACACCATTGGAGGAACGATGCAGGAAGACCGGATTTCTCCTCCGCTGAACCTCGTTCAGAAGATATCGGCTGATGGCGGCTTCGAGCCGCTTTTCAGGGGGGCCGGTCTCGGCAGCGAAATATCTCAAGAGGACGACTTCCCTCTCGCGGGAGACTCGATGATCGAAGCAGATGTTACAGCCTATGGCAGAATATCGATCCAGCGGCTTCCTGGACATCCAAGCGTCCAGAGCCGCGTCCAGTGGGTGCCCGCCGCCGGTGCTTCTGTCGAAGACGCGATCCACCATGCCAGATCCTCATCCAGGGTCGTGAAACCCACCCGTGCAGAGCTCGCGCTACCAAAGTTGTAGTGGGAACCATATCAAGAACGACCCTGGAAAGGTAGAGCCGGCCTGATCTCACCGCCGCCTCTTTTTCTTCTTTTTCTTCTTCTGTCCCTTGGCCTGTTTGCCTGGCCGCATGGACCTGGCACGGGCGGCCAGGCCGAGGTCCTCGTTGCGCTCGGCGAGCCAGGTCAACGCGCCGGAGGTGCCGCGCCAGGCGGCTGTGGCGACGCCGGCGTAGTCGGCAGCTTCGATGTGCTCGATGTTGAAGAAGGACTCGTCCTCCGGCTCGGGGAGCGAATTCGGCAGGAGGGCGCTCGGGATGTGGGAGTTGTTGCGATAGGCGGTGCGCAGGGCGCGGCGCGCCGCGGGGGAGTCGCCTTCGCGGCGGAAGGCGATGAGGGCCAGAGTGTAGGCCGGGCCCCCCAGGCCGTCGTTCCCGTCCAGCAGGGCCTGCGCCTCGCTGTCCCGGCCGAGCTCGACGAGCAGGCAGGCGAGGCGGTCCTGATGGCCCATCAGGTCGCCGGGATCCAGGCGGTAGGCTTCGAAGAGGTGCGCCACCGCCTCCTCCCGGCGGCCGAGCCGGCATAGAGACTCAGCCAGGCCGGCATGCGCGCACAACGGAGTCGTCGGGTCCTGATCAGCGTCCAGGTCATCGTCTTCTTCAATTTCCTCAAAGCCGAAGTCCACCTGGTCAAGGCCCTCGTTCGCCAGGTCGAGCGCGCGGCTGTAGTGCTCCAGCGCCTGCGCGGGATCGGGAGTGGCGTCGGCCAGCTCCAGGTAGGCTTCCGCGCTGTCGGGTTGGAGAGCCAGGACGTGACGGGCCAGGAGAACGGCCTGCCGGCCGCCGACCTCCTGGGCTTCGTCGAGGAGGTCACCGATCCAGTCGTCCGGATCGATTCCCTCCTTCGGGCTCGCGAGGTCTTCCGCAAGCTCGAGAAGGTCCGGGAAGCCGAGGGTAAAATGACGTGGCCCCAGAAAGGTCGCCACCTCTTTGTCCCAGCGGCCGGTGTCGACATCCTGCTCGCGGCTCGCCGCCAGCGTCCGGAGGAGCCCTTCGAGGAACGCGAGCTGGTGCGGATCGGGCCGGATGGCGCGGCCATCGCTCAGACACACCGGCACCGGGCAGAGCGCGTCCTCGCCGTGGCACGGCAGGTCGAACCGGTCCCAGAGATCCGTATCGTTGGCGGAAAGCTGCCAGCGGGAGATCATGGGGAGGAACCAGCGCGTGCCCTCATCGGCGACGAGGTCGCCGTGATCGATCGCATCCCATTCCTCTCCGCTGCGGTAGAAGGAGACCACGAGATGCTTGCCGGCACGGACGAGGCTGACCCAGCGCAGCTCCGGATCGATGTCCTCCGGCGCCTCGACGTGCAGGAGGTCTCGGCTGCCCAGCAGCCGCCAGGGAGCCGCCGTGAGGAAGTCCCCGGTCGCCTGGATGAACGCGGCGATCTGCGCCACGGTGACGTCTCCGCTGAGCAGACCGGGGGGCGAGATCTCCGCCGCCTGGCTGGTCTTCGCAATGATCTCCCGCTCGGCGGCGCGCAGCAGGGAGAAATCGCTGCCGAGCCCGACGGCGATTTCCATGCCGGCGAGGAGATCGGCGAGAGCCGCCGCCAAACCGGAGTCGGCGACCTCGATGCGAGCGGGCTTCGAGCACCAGTCGCAGACAGCGCTCCGCAAGGCCTTTTCCGCCAGAACGCTCTCGGTCTCCTCCTCGTCGTCGCTGAGGACCACCCCGACCACCTCGCGGTCGAGGCTGCCATAGACGACGAGCCGCGGGCGCAGCGGCCGGCCTTCGGGCGGAAAGATCCACACCGGCAGCCGCGAGATGCCGATCTGCCAGGTCTCGAACACTGCTCCGCGGGCCTGCGCAAAGAGATCCTGAGGATTGGTCTCGCTGTTTCTTTCCATCCATCCCTCCGTCGTGCCGGAGCGCCATGGCGGAGCTCCGCAATGGATAGTATCTTACGTCAAAAGAACACCGGCGATCGCACTCTTGACTCCGAACGCGGTACCTGCGACGCTTTGAACGATGGTTCAAGTCCGTGCCGCGGGGCTCGCCGAGAAGACGCAGGAGAAGAAGCGCGACATCCTCGCCGCGGCGTCGAAGGTTTTTCGTGTCAAGGGGCTGCACGCCGCCGGGATGCGCGACATCGCGGCGGAGCTGGGGATGGCGGTCGGCAATCTCTATTACTACTTCCGGGACAAGGAAGATCTCCTGGCGTTCGTCCAGGAGAGCACGCTCACCGACCTCCTCTCCCTCGCCGCGCGGGTGCGGGCGCTCGACGCGCCGGCGGACACCAGGCTGTTCCTGCAGACGGCCGGGCACGTGGTGCTGTTGAACGAGGGGGTTCCCGGCTCGCTCGCCCATCTGGAGGTCGAGGCGTTGAGCGACCAACGCCGATTGCCGATCCAGGCCCGGCGCGACGAGTATGAGCGGAGCTTCCGCAGCCTGGTCGACGACGGCATCGCGGCGGGCGTCTTCCGCCGGCTCGACGCCAAGGTGGCCGCGCTCGCCCTTCTCGGCGCGGTCAACTGGACCGTCAAATGGTTCCGTCCCGCCGGCCGCAAGAGCGCCCGGGAGATCGCCTGCGAAACCGCCGAGCTGCTGGTGCGCGGCCTGCTCGTCCCCCAAGCCGACCTGCACGCTCCTTCAACCGAGACCTTGCGCTCTCTCCTCCCCTCGCTGGCAGAGCTATGAACGACGACGTGACCTTCCTGAAGCTGCGGATCAACGGCGAGCCGCGCGCCGTGGTCTTCCCCGCTCATCACACGCTCCTTGAAGTGCTGCGCGAGGAGTGCGGCCTGACCGGCACCAAGCATGGCTGCGAGCTCGGCGAATGCGGCACCTGCACGGTGCTGGTGGACGGCCGGCCGGTGCTCTCCTGCCTCGTCCTCGCCGCCGAAGTCGCCGGCCGCGCGATCGAAACCGTCGAGGGGATGCAGGACGGCAACGACCTGCACCCGCTCCAGGCTACGTTCGCCGATCTCGGAGCGGCCCAGTGCGGTTACTGCACGCCCGGCATCCTGATGACCGCGAAGGCGCTGCTGGCGGAGAATCCGCGACCGACGGAGGCCGAGATCCGCGCCGCGCTGGCCGGCACTCTCTGCCGCTGCACGGGCTATCACAAGATCATCCAGGGAGTGGAGTGGGCCGCGGCACGGATACGCGGTGAAAACTGGACGCCGCCGGACGAGGTGTTCTACGGGGACAGGCTGCCTGAGGAGGCTGAGCCGTGAGGCCCGCACCCCCGGCCCCTCTCCCATCTCCCACCCACTCCCCCGCCGGGAGAGGGGGGAAAAGCCATGGCTGAGCCCCTGCGTAAACCCGAGCCCCCGGAGCCCGCGCGCGACACCCACCTGATTGGCAAACCGTTCCGCCGCGTGGACGGCCGCGCGAAAGTCACCGGAACGACGAAGTTCGCCGACGATCTCGCGTTCGCCCGCATGGTCTACGTGCGTCTGGTGCGCTCGACGGTGCCCCATGCGCTGATCCGCGGGATCGATTTCTCGGAGGCCGCGAAGGTCGACGGCGTGCTCGGCTTCCTGACCGGCAAAGATGTGCCGGAGCCGTTCGGCATCCTTCCGGTGTCGCAGGACGAGCATGCGCTCTGCCTGGACAAGGTGCGCTTCGTCGGCGATCCGGTGGTGGCGGTGGCGGCGGTGACCGAGGACGCGGCCTACGAAGCGGCGTGGAAGGTGAAGGTGGACTACGAGCCGCTCGCCACGATCTCCGGCATCGAGGAAGCGCTCGCGACGCCCGAGCCGCGCATCCAGGACTACGGCGACCACGGCAACGTCCACAAACAGGTGTCGATGACCTTCGGCGACGTCGAGAAAGGGCTCGCCGCGGCGGACGAGATCTTCGAGGACGTCTTCTTCTACGAGGGGAACACCCACCTGCCAATGGAGCAGCACGCGACGGTCGCGGTGCCCGAGGACTTCGAGCGGGTGACCGTCTACTCCTCCACCCAGACCCCGCACTATCTGCACCGGGCGCTCACCAAGGTGCTGGGGATCTCCGCCTCACGCATCCGCGTCGTCGCCTGCTCGAACGGCGGCGGCTTCGGCGGCAAAAGCGATCCGTTCAATCACGAGATCGTGGCGGCGAAAATGGCTCTGAAGCTCGGCCGGCCGGTGAAGATCACGCTGACCCGCGAAGAGGTGTTCTATTGCCATCGCGGCCGCCATCCCGTGCTGATGCAGATGACGACCGGGATCAAAAAGGACGGCGACCGCGTATCGATCACCGCGCAGCGCCTGCGCACCGCGCTCGACGGCGGCGCCTACGGCAGCTATGGCGTGGCGTCGACCTACTACACCGGCGCGCTGCAGACGGTGACCTACAAGATGCCGGCCTATGAGTTCCAGGGTGTGCGCACCTTCACCAACAAGCCGCCGTGCGGTCCCAAGCGCGGCCATGGAACGCCGCAGCCGCGGTTCGGCTTCGAGGTGCATCTCGACAAGATCGCGGTCAAGCTGGGGATCGATCCCGCGGATCTCCGGCTCGGGATGCTCGCCGAGCCGGACACGGTGACGGCGA
Organism: Thermoanaerobaculia bacterium; assembly: GCA_036264355.1. Lineage (GTDB taxonomy): Bacteria > Acidobacteriota > Thermoanaerobaculia > Multivoradales > UBA5704 > UBA5704. Next base: position 21,788 of record DATARD010000286.1, on the reverse strand, counting down.
ACTGGCTGCGCATCGGCACCATGGGTCTCAAGCGCTGTATCGAGGCGGTGGTCGGAGGCAGCGGCTTCCGCGAGCGCTGGGGGAAGCTGCCGGAAGGTCGCGGCCTCGGGCTCGCCTGCGGCTCCTATCTCTGCGGCGCCGGCCTGCCGATCTACTGGAACCACATGCCGCAGTCCGGCGTGCAGCTCAAGCTCGACCGCTCGGGCTGCGTGGCGGTCTTCTGCGGCGAAGCGGAGATCGGCCAGGGGTCGGACTCGGTGCTCGCCGCGGTGGTGGCGGAGGTGCTCGGCATCTCGCTCGGCGACATCCGCCTCTGCGTCGCGGACACCGATCTGACACCGGTCGATCTCGGGAGCTACTCGTCGCGCGTGACGCTGATGGTGGGCAACGCCGCCCTGCAAGCGGCCGAGCGGGCACGGGAGATGATCGCGCAGGCGGTCTCGCAACAGCTTGAAATCCCCCAGAACCGCCTGGTCTTCGCCGAGCGCCGGGTATTCGACGCCGCGGATCCGGACAAGGGGTTGTCGTTCCAGGACGCGGTGATCGCCGCCGAGGCGCGTTTCGGCACGCTGGGCACGACCGGCAGCTACATTCCGCCGCGCTCGCCCGGACGCTACCGCGGAGCCGGCGTCGGCCCCTCCCCCGCCTACTCCTACTCGGCGTCCGTCGTCGAGGTCGAAGTCGATCCCGCGACCGGCCTGTGGAACCCGGTCCACGTGTGGATCGCCCACGACGTCGGCAAATGCATCAACCCGGTGCTGGTGATGGGCCAGGTGGAAGGCAGCGTCTACATGGGGCTCGGCGAGGTGATGATGGAAGAGCAGGTCTTCCGCCGCCTCCCCCGCCATCTTTCCGGAGCCCTGGTGCACAAGTTCCCGTCGGTGCTCGAATATAAAAGCCCGACCTTCGAGGACATGCCGCCGGTGACCACCTATCTGATCGAAGAGCCGGATCCGCAAGGCCCGTTCGGCGCCAAGGAAGTCGGCCAGGGTCCACTGCTGCCGATCATGCCGGCGGTGGCAAACGCGATCCATGACGCCGTCGGCGTGCGCGTCGACCAGGTGCCGATCCATCCGCACATGATCCTCAAGGGATTGCAGGCCAAGGCCCAAGGCGCCCCGGCTCGTTTCGGACCGAAAGCGTTTCCCGAGATCGATTTCGGCGAGACGCTGCTCGTGCCGACGCCCGACGAAGGCGGCGACGGCACGGCGATCAACGACTATCGCGAGAAGCTCCGTTCTGGCATGCGCTCCTCTGCCGGCACGATGATGACTCGCGAAGAGGCGCTCCAGAAGAAACGTTTGGCGGCGCTGACGACCGATTTAAAAGGGGCATAAGTCATGGCGAACGTCCGTAAAACACAGATCCTGCTGGAGTCGGAAGAATACGACCATCTGAAGGAGATCTCTGTCCGGCGTGGTGTGTCCGTAGCCGAGCTGATCCGTACAGCCGTCCGGGAGAAATATCTCCCTTCCGTCCATTCCCGGCTCGAAGCTGCCGATGCCATCTGCCGGCTGAGCATTCCGCTGGGTGATTGGGATGCCATCGAGGATGAGATCGCGAAGGCACACGAACCGTGATCTTTCTCGATACCAACGTCTTCCTCTTCGCCGCGGGCGCCGAGCATCCGCTCCGGGAAGCCAGCCAGCGAATCCTGCGGCGTGTCGCTCAAGACGAGCTCGACGCAACGACCAGCTCCGAAGTCGTCCAAGAGATCCTTTATGTCTTGTACCGGCGCGGATTGGCGGAGGCGGCACAACAGATCGCCAGAAATGCGCTGCTCCTCATTCCGGACCTCCTTCCGGTCACCCGGAACGACATGGAAGCCGCTTGTGAGCTGTTGGAGCGATATCCGAAAATTTCAACTCGGGATGCAGTCCATGCAGCGACGATGCTCAACAACGGAATCAAGATGATCGCCACCTCGGACGGCCACTTCGAGGGGATCCAGGAGATTCAACGCCTCTCCTTTGCAGAAGTTGAGTAGAAGGAACGAGCATGCTGCGACTGCCCGAGTTCAAATTCATCCAGCCGAAGACCCTCGCCGAGGCGGCCGATGCGTTGGCTTCCGAGAGAGAAGTCCGCGTCGTGGCCGGCGGCACGGACCTGTGGCCGAACATGAAGCGGCGGCATCAAAAAGCTCAGACGGTGGTGAGCCTGATGGGCATCCCGGGGATGGCGGGAATTCATGTGAACGGTGGCGTGCGCCTGGGAGCGACGACAATCCTCATGGACATCGAGAAGGACGCCCGCATCCAAACCCGGTACCCCGCGTTCGCCCGCGCCGTGGCCTCAATCTCCTCGCCGCCGCTGCGCAACATGGGAACGATCGGCGGCAACGTCTGCGTCGACACGCGCTGCACCTACTACAACCAGACCGAAGACTGGCGCCGTTCGATCGGCTACTGCATGAAAGCCGAAGGCGACATCTGCTGGGTGGCCACCAGCTCCCCCACCTGCCTCGCCCACTCTGCCTCGGACTCGGCACCGATCCTCTGTGCCCTGGGGGCAACCGTCGTCCTCGCTTCGAAAGATGGAGAACGGGAGATCCCGCTCTCCGATCTCTACGCCGACGACGGCATCCACTACCTGACCAAAAGGCCGGACGAGATCGTCGCCGCAATCCATCTCCCCGGAGCCTCCGACAACACCCGCTGCCGCTCCGCCTTCTGGAAGCTCCGCCGCCGCGGCTCGATCGACTTCGCCGTCCTCTCCGCCGCGGTGGCCGTTTGGACGGAAAAGAGCCGGACAAATCCAGACGGCCTCGTCCGCGACACGCGCATCGTCCTCGGCGCGGTCGGCTCCCGGCCGGTCGAAGCGAAAGAGGCCCAGGACTTCCTGATCGGCAAGCCGCTGATCGCCGAAGTGATCGCAGAAGCCGCCCGTCTCGCCAGAAAGCCCGCCTACCCCATGGACAACACCGACTTCCAGGCGCAGTGGCGCGGCACCATGGTGGTGCAATACACCGAAGCCGCCTTACGAGAAGCCGCGGGCCTGCCCGTCGAACGCCTGGCCCCGAAACATGCGCCCTCGCCGGCAAGACTGACCGTCGTGCCGTGAGGGGGTATGCTGACGGCACGGCCGATCAGTCAGTAAGGTGGCGCGGCGGTCCGCCGAGACGGAGTCCGCGGTATAATTTCTGCCACCTCAGCCACCTGCATGAGCGGTGGCGCAACTGTCCAAGGAGGTTTCCATGTCCCGGTCCCGCATCGCGGCCCTCGTTACCACGGTCGTTGGCGTCCTCACCCTGATGGCGTTTCTCGCCACCTCGTCGCTCCACCTGTTGGGCACCGCCGAGGCCGGCGACAAGCCCATGAAGGTAGGCGGAGAGGTCAAGCGGCCCAAGCCGGTCTCGACCCCTGCGCCAGCCAATCCGGGCAAGGCTCAGGGCCGGGCGTTCATCGAGTGCGTCATCGATGAGCACGGACTGGTCACCGAGGAGAAGGTCGTCAAATCCTCGGGCAACCAGAATCTCGACAGATCGGCCGTGGACGCCGTCAAGACCTGGACCTTCCTTCCTGCCACTCTGAAAGGGAAGCCGGTGACGGTGAGCTATGTGGTGACGGTCGATTTCACAATAGGTTGAGCCGGTCTGATACGCTTCTCCTTCGATGAGTGGAAGCAAGCCTCTCCAGATCGTCGGCGCCGGACCTTCGGGTCTCGCCGCGGCTATCACGGCTTCGCGCGCCGGCCGCAAGGTGGTGGTGAGGGAGCGCCACCATGACGTCGGGGCCAGGTTCAAGGGCGATTTCCAGGGGATCGAGAACTGGACGACGCCGGTCGACGCCCTCGATGACCTCCGCAGCCTGGGGGTCGAGCCCACCTTCGAGGCGTCTCCGGTCTTCGAGCAGGTCTGTTATGGGCCGGATGGTGAGGAGCGCCTGTTCCGGTCCCGGCGCCCCTTCTACTATCTCGTACGCCGGGGATCGGATCCCGGGACTCTCGATCAGTCTCTCAAACAACAAGCCCTGGCCGCGGGGGTCGAGATCCGTTTCGGGGACGCGGTGCGCGTCCCCGCCCGGGAAGGGCTCGGCGCCTGGGGCCCCCGCCGGGCCGATGCGGTTGCGGTGGGCTACCTTTTCGAGACAGATCTTCCCGACGGCTCTTTTGCCGTGATGAGCCGGCAGGTAGCGCCCTGGGGATATGGCTATCTGCTGGTCAACCGGGGCCGCGCGACACTCGCCACCTGTCTGTTCAAGGATTTCACGGCGAGCGACGTCTATCTGAACCGGATCCTCCAGTTCTTTCAGGACCGTTTCCACTTCGAGATGCGCAACGCGCGGCGTTTCGGGGGAGTGGTCAATGCTGGCCCGGCCATGCCCGACCTGTCGCAGCCGTTCCTTCGCATCGGAGAGGCGAGCGGCGTGCAGGATGCGCTGTGGGGCTTCGGGATCAGGATCGCGGTCCGCTCCGGTGTCCTGGCCGCAAACTACGGAGGCGGCGACCCGAGGATCTATCGCCGGTTGTGGCAGGAGACGATCGGCCGCCCCTTCCGCACGAGCCTGGTCAACCGGTTTTTCTTCGAGCGTGCGGGAGATGCAGGCTGCCGCTTCCTGCTCAAGCGGCTCTCCGGATCGGACGATCCCTGGAAGCTCATGCACGGGCTCTACGCTCCCGCCGCCTGGAAGCTGGCGCTCTTTCCGCTGACCCGTTTCGTCCAGAGCCTGGGACGGAAGCGCTACGACGCAGCGGCTGGTTCGATGAGCCCCAGGATCTCGCGGTAGCTCGCCTCGTAGGGACCCCGGCGGCCGGTTTCGTACCAGTGCCGGGCGAAGTCTTTGCCGGTCCAGCCGCGGTGGCCCCGGATCTCCGGGTCCGCGCCGGCTTGCAGGAGGAGCAGGACGGTGGGGACGTCGGCGAGGATGATCGCCCAGGCGAGACAGATCTCCCTTTCCAGCTCCGGCAGGTCGACCGCTCTTTCGAGAAGGATGCGGAGGACATCGCGGTGCACGCCCCAGGTGGCGAGCACGGCCGGGGTGTTGCCGTGGTTGTCGCGCCGGGAGGCCAGCGCGCCATGCGCGAGCAGGAGCTCGACGACGGAAGAGTGGCCGTGCCGGGCGGCGAGGTGGAGCGCCGTGCTGCCGAAGCGGTTGCGCGCGTTGGGGTCGGCTCCCTGGTTGAGCAGCTCCGCGACCACTTCGGCGTCGCCCCGGTCCGCGGCCCGGCGCAGCTCTCCGCTCCGGGCGTCGGCTCTCGATTCTCCGGACATCATCTTCCGATTCTACGCGGCTTCGGCGCCCAGCGCGGGGACCTACTCCTTCGGCAGCGGCGGCGGGCCGTCCGGGATGTAGCCCTTGTAGGTGGCGCCCTTCGTCTTCTCGGCGAACTCCTGCTGGATCTCGGTCCGCTTCTCCGGCTGCTCGAAGAGGTCGACCATGGTGGCGGCGAGGGTCTTCGCCGCGAAGGTCATCCCCTTGTGGCCGATCGACATGCCGCCGCAGGCCGCGACCGGCCAGGCGTGCCATGGCGAGCCGACCGGCGCCGTGGTCACCGAGACGTGGAGCACCGGCACGTTCCAGCTCACGTCCGCCACGTCGGTCGAGCCGCCTTCCGGATCGCCGGGGTGCTCTTCGATCGGCTTGATGGCGCCGTTCAAGCCCTTCTCCGGAACGCCGGTCTCCTTCTGGATCCGCTTCGCGAACTCCTGCTCCGCCTCGGTGTATTCGATCGGTCCGAGCCAGCTCATGTTGGACTGCAACAGCCGCTCGCCGGCGCGGTTGACCAGCATCTCGTAGTCGCCCGACTGGATGCGGAGCGTGCTCTCGACGTCCGCCGCGAGACCCGATCCCTGGACCATCTTGCGCACCCGGCCCATCAGCTCGTCGACCGAGGCGTGGTTGGTGTCGCGCACCCAGACCCAGACCTTGGCGTGGTCCGGCACCACGTTCGGCACATCGCCGCCGTCGGTGATGACGTAGTGCATGCGCACCGTGGGCTTCACATGCTCGCGCATCATGTTGAGGGCATGGGTGAAGATCTCCAGGCCGTCGAGCGCGCTGCGGCCGTTCCAGGGATCGAACGCCGCGTGTGCCGCCTTGCCGTGGAACTCCACCATGAAATCGACCAGAGCCTGGGTACTCTGCGTGTCGGCGCGGATCTCGTCGGCGGGATGCCAGGCGAGCGCCACGTCGACGTCCTTGAACAGTCCGGCGCGCACCATGTAGAGCTTGCCGCCCACCGACTCCTCGGCCGGCGTGCCATAGAAGCGGATGGTGCCGTGCAGCTTGCCGGCGGCGATCTGCTCCTTGATCGCGACCGCGGCGCCGAGGCTCGCGGCGCCGAACAGGTTGTGGCCGCAGCCGTGCCCGGGCGCGCCGGCCTGGAGCGGCTCCTTGGTGGGCTGCGCCTTCTGGGAGATGCCGGGCAAGGCGTCATATTCGCCAAGGATGGCGATCACCGGCTTGCCGCCGCCGAAGCTCGCGACGAAAGCCGTCGGCATCCCGGCCACGCCGCGCTCCACCTTGAAGCCCTGCGCTTCGGCATAGTCGGCGAGCACCTTGGACGAGCGCGTCTCCTTGAGCGCGGTCTCGGCGAAGGCCCAGACTTGATTGGCGAGGTCGACCAACTGCGGCCGCTGGCGGTCGACCGCGGCCACGGCGGCCTCCTTGCTCGCGCTCGGCTTCAGCGGCGCCGCTGCTTTGGAGGTGGCCGCGAGACAGGGCGCCGCGAGACACAGACCGACGAAAAGGACAGACAGAGACCGACGGCAGATCATCAGAGCCTCCTTGCGGGCGTGAGGGATCGAAAGGTGCCGGTGATTGTACCGCCCCGCGGTTCGGATAAGATCCTTGTCACCAACTGTGTGACTCCGGAGAAGAGAGATCCAATGACGATTTCCTGGGAAACCCTCGGCACCGTCGATCCGCGCCGGGTCGTGGACGCCCGTTTGCAGCTCCACTGGGCGGCGCAGGCCGCCTCCTCCCCCGGCCGGCAGCTCCTGGAGCACCGGCCTGATACCGGCGAGCAGTGCTTCCGCTGGGCGAGCATGCCGCGCGCGCTCGCCCAAGATCTGGTGGACGGCGTCTGGCCGTTCCGCACCGCGCTCCGTCCGTCCTCACCGGCCATCGTGCTCCTCGACGCCAACGACCGCGTCACCGCCGAGATGGCGCTCGACGGCAACACGCTCGAGGAGCTGTACGCCTGGCTGGAGCGGGAGATTCCCCGCCGGATCGGCCGGGCGCTGCTCCAGCCGCTGCAACGGCCGGGCGAAGGGCTGCTCGAGCATCCGGTGGGCACGGGCGAGAGCTTCTCGGTGATCGATGTCGCGGCGTTCAGCGAGGTCGGCCGCTGGTTCGCCAACGCCCACGCCCTGCTGACCGGCGTCGCGGCACAGAACGCCAATGCGTCGGCGGTCCGCTGCTGGCCGCACCACTTCGACATCGCGACGTTGATCTCCCTCGATCCGGGTATGTCCGGCGAAGAGGCACGCTCGATCGGGGCCGGTCTGTCGCCCGGCGACGAGAGCCGCGCGCATCCTTATTTCTATGTCACACCGTGGCCCTATCCCAAAGACAGGGAGCTGCCCGCGCTCGCCGGAGGCGGTGTCTGGAACACCGAAGGCTGGGTGGGTGCCGTGCTCGACACGCCGGCCCTGCTCAGTGCCGGCCCCAGAGAGGCGCAGGCTTCCGCCGCGGAGAGCTTCGTGGAGTCCGCCATCGCGGCCTGCCACGCGCTGCTGGAGAGGCCAGAGGAGCGCGCGGAGGTATAACCGCCGTCACCCCAGCTCCGCAAAGCTCCGATACACCGCATGCCCCTTCGGCTCCGCCGGCTTGTTTCCCGGGCGGACGAGCAAGCCGGTCCGCATTCCCGCCTCGTGGGCGGCGTCGAGCTCGGCGGTGACGTCGCTCAGGAAGAGGATCTCCCCAGACGGCAGATCGCAGGCGGCGGCGATGGCTGTATACGAGCCCCGATCCTGCTTCGGACCCGTCGTGGTGTCGTGGAAGCCTTCGAAATACGGCAGGAGATCTCCCTGGTCGCTGTGGCCGAAGAGGAGCTTCTGGGCGAGGACGCTGCCGGAGGAGAAGATCCTCACCCGGATCCCCCGCTCTTTCCAGAGCCGCAAGGCGTCCGCCACATCCGGCCAGACCTGCCCGCGCAGCTCGCCGGAGCGGTAGCCGTCTTCCCACAGGATGCCCTGGAGCATCTTGAGACCGGTCGATTTGCGGTCGCGGTCCATCAGATAATGAGCATAGGAAGCGCCATCGCCGAACGCGGGCAGATCGGCTCCGGATCGCTTCTCTTCGTCATACTCCTCCCGGAGCCGTTGCAGCGCCCCGGCGAAGCGCTCTTCTCCGGAAGCGCAGGCGGCGTCGAGGCGCCGCCTGGCGTACGGGAAGAGAACGTCGTGGACGAACGACAGCGGGGTCGTGGTCCCTTCGATGTCCGTCAGGACCGCCCGCATGCTCAGAGGCCGGGTGCCGGGATGTAGGCCGGTCCGAAGCAGAGCGGCTGGTAGCGGGTGTCGACGCCGGTCTCGGTGTAGTGCGGCGTCCAGCCCGACATGTCCTGGAACAGGCGCACGGCACGGATCGTCCGGTCCTGGCAGAGGTCGAACCAGTGGTGCGTGCCCTGCGGCACGCGGATCATGTCGCCCTTGACGACCTCGATCGAGAACACCGGGCCGTCCACCGGATGGATGTGGAACAGGCCGCGGCCGTGGACGATGAAGCGCACCTCATCCTCGTCGTGGAAGTGCTCCTTGTTGAAGCGGTTGAGCATCGCTTCGAGGCCGGGCGTCTCCGATTTGATGTTGATTACGTCGGCGGTGACATAGCCGCCTTCGGCCTTGAGCTTCTCGATCGGCTCCTTGTACGCCTCCAGGATCTCTTGATCCGTAGGGCTCTCCCCGAGCTGGTCGGTGCCCTCGAAGCGGCGGTACCAGATGCCGAACGGAGCGAGGAACGCGGAGATCTCCGCCGCCTCGTTCAACACCCGGTTCTCATCGCGCAACGTGACTGTGGCCATCCTGAGCCTCCGTGTTTCAACCCTCGAAGGGTGCAAAGCGAGTCCTTCGAGCAGCGCACTCGAACAGGAACTCGAAGATTTCAACATGCCGGTGCGCCTGGGCCAGCGAGTCGCCCCAGGCGTAAAGCCCGTGCCCGGCGAGGAGAAACCCGCGCAAGCCCGGCCGCGCCGCGAGGAGCTCCCGCACCTCTTCCGCCAGCGCATCCATGTCCTGCGAATTCCGCAACACCGGCACGAACACCTCGGACTCGTGGGTGGTCACCCCCTCCAGGCCCTTGAGCATCTCGTAGCCGCGGAGAGCAAACCCCCCCTTCTTTACAAAGTGCTCGCCGAGCAGGGTGTTGGGGACAGAGTGGACGTGAAGGACCGCTCCGGCGCCCGTCGCCGGCACGATCACCGCATGCAGAGCCGCCTCGGCGGAAGGCTTCGCCGTCTCCCCCGCCACCGGCCGCCCTCCCGGTCCCACCAGCATCAGATCGCCCGGTGTCAGGTGCCGCTTGTGCACGCCGGAGCGGGTGATGAGCAGGCGCACCGGCTCGCGTTCCAGAGTGACGCTGAAATTACCGCCGGTGCCCTGGCACCACCCCTGGGCGGCCAGCTCGGCCACGACGCGGCAGAGGCTCTCGCGACGATCTTCAGGAGGCTCCAGAGCTTCGGCATCGAGATCCGGCATAGCGGCCGAAGTATAAGCCCGCTCCGGCCCGGCACGCGATGCGCAAGCTCAATCCACTCAATCCACCGGACCGAGGAGGTCGGAGACCGCGAACATCACTTCAGGGAATGCCTCGAGAGCAACCGTGTCACCCCGGCGGAGCCGTCGAACTTCGCGGTAGCCGTCCGGACTGGGCCGCCGGTAGACCTCGAGGACTTTCGCAGGGAGATCGAGGAGCCAATATTCGCGGACCTCGTGGCGCGCGTACAGGGGACCCTTCACCTTGCGGTCATAGGCAACCGACGAATCTGCGATTTCGACCACGAGGAGCGCGTCCTGGGCAGTTGGCGCCGCCGAGAGGTAGTAGTCGGCGCGGCGCGGCAGCACGGTCAGATCGGGCTGGGGCTCGGACCACTCTCCGAGCAGGAGCGGATTCTGGGTATCCACCAGCACCCGGCGGCCCAAGGCGGTGGAGAGGAAATCACCCAACCGGCGCACACCCGAGGCGTGCGGATTCCCGATCGCCGTCATTTCGACGATCTCCCCGTCAATGAGCTCCACGCGGTCATCTTCCGCGAACAGCCCGTCCGCCGCCATCCGGTGGTAGTCATCAATCGAGATCAGCCGTTTCGGATTCTGGATCGCCATCGGGGTGCCTCCGTCCGGTCATTCTACCCGAGTCTTCCGCTGCCTCTCGTCATCGAGAAGCATAACGCCGGATGTGGGATAGGGCAATCCATCCCTTCGGATCGGGCCTGCGCAGCACGCTCGAGCTGATCCGCGCCTTTCTCTGTGGCTGAGGCCGGCCCAGCGGCGGTTAACGATCCTGCTGCCCCCAATTCCCAATGTAGGACCGTGCTACAATTCGGCCTATGGAGAACGCCACGGAGCAGCGGGTCAGTTTGCGGGAAGTCAATCAACACTTGACACGATACGTCAAGGCGGCAGAGGCCGGAGAGCGGATCGTGATCACGCGCCGAGGTCAGCCTGTGGCTCTCCTCTCGCCGATCCCCCAGCAGAAACGTTCCCTGACACCCGATCAGGAAGCTGCTCTCGAGCGACTTCTGAGTCAGAGCTTTGACCTAGGAGGGCGTGCGCCGTCGCGGGATGATCTCTATGAGCGTTGAGCGGGTCAGCCTCGACGCCAATATTCTGTTCTACACCATTGATGCCAAAGCCGGCGATCTTCAGGCTAAAGCCCGCGAGATCGTTCGCCGAGCAGCCTCCGAGGACTGTCCGAGGCTGCCTTAGAGAGGAGAGCAAAAGCGGAGGCCCATGGTAGGCGCGTGTTAGGTGGCGCCTCGCCACTGGAGAACCTTGCTCGCAACAGTCTCCTGGACTTGAAGCCCCGTGCCCGCCTTGGGGAAGTCAAATGTTACAACCGAAATGAGCCCACCGCTCGGCGGTGACACTGTGATTTCATGCCATGGAATGAGGACCGGTCCGGCACCGATGCGAAACGGTGCTGCCACATTCAGATAGAGTCCCGCAGACGTTGCGCCGCCGATCAGCGATCCGCGGTACTTGCTGGGCCCGACACGGCCTGAGAATGCGGCGGTGGGGCCCTCGAACGGACCCGTTCTATAGAGCTTGCGGAGCCGCGCCCAGCCTGAGACCCTGGAAAGGATGAAACAGATCGCGAGCCAAAGGAAGGCGAACCAGAGGACCGCAAGCGCAACAATGCCGAGAACGAAGCCTCCGGTTGTAAGCACAAGACCCTCCAGTCTACAGGCCGCAGCGATTGTGGCTCGACGCGGATTTCTGACGCGGGCGCTCAGCCTGCCCCCCGCCCCAGGCTACGTTCAACCCGCCATCCAACCGGCGCGCACCCGAAGCGTGCGGATTCCCGATCGCCGTCATCTCGACGATCGCCCCGTCGATGAGCTCCACCCGGTGGTAGTCATCGATCGAGATCAGCCGTTTTGGTTCTGGATCGCCATGGTGCCTCCGCCGGTTATTCTACCCGAGTCTTCCGCCGCCCCTCGTCGCCTTTGAGCATAACGTCGGCTGCGTGGGCCGATCCAGAGCCGTTCGTGCCTGGGACGCATCCGATCCGCCCCAGGGCAAGTTCAATCCGCCCCAGGGCAAGTTCAATCCGCCCCAGGGCAAGTTCAATCCGCCCCAGGGAAAGTTCAATCCGCCCCAGGGAAAGTTCAATCCGCCCCAGGGAAAGTTCAATCCGCCCCAGGGCGAGCTCAATCGGCCCCAGGGAAAGTTCAATCCGCCTCAGGGCGAGCTCAATCCAGGCCGGCGGGACGCCGGCGGTCCGAGGGGAGCTTCGCTCGTCCGGCCACTACGGCAACACCACCTCCCGCCCGCCCACGATCGTCGTCACCGGCCGGCCTTTGAGGGTCCAGCCGTCGAAGGGGGTGTTGCGGGATTTGCTGCGGAACTGGCTGGCGAGGATGGTGATCTCGTCGTCGAGGTAGAAGAGGCTCAGGTCGGCCGCGCTGCCGACTTTCAGGGTTCCCACCGGCAGGTTGAGGATGCGGGCGGGGCCGGTGGAAAGGAGCTCGACGAGGCGCGAGAGGGTGAGGATTCCGGGGTGAACCAGGCGGTCGAGGCAAAGGCTCAGGGTGGTCTCGAGACCCAGAATGCCGAAGGGCGCGGCATTGAATTCGACGGCTTTTTCGTCGAGATGGTGCGGGGCGTGGTCGCTTGCGATGCAGTCGATGGTGCCGTCGGCGAGGCCCTGGACGAGGTGGTCGCGGTCTTTGTCGGAGCGGAGCGGCGGCTTCATCTTGCAGCAGGTGTTGAAGCGCATGCGCGCGACTTCTTCGTCGGTCAGGAGGAGATGATGCGGCGTCACTTCGCAGGTGACGTCGAGGCCCCTCGAACGGCCCCAGCGGACGAGATCCAGGCTGCGGGCGGTGGAGAGGTGGGCGACATGGTATTTGCCTCCGGTGTCCTCGGTGAGGAGGAGGTCTCGCGCGACCATGACGTCTTCGGCGGAGCCGGGGATGCCGGCGAGGCCGAGGCGGGTGGACCACTCGCCTTCGTGCATCACTCCCTTGCCGGAGAGGTTCCCCGTCTCAGGTGTCAGGCGTTTCAACTCACCCGTCTCTCCTCCTCGTGCTGGCTTCTCCGGTTACCCTGCTCTGGGCTTCCACGCAAGGGAGAAACTGTGGCAGACTTACGGAAGGCTCTAAGAGCGGCCAAAGCTGAAGTCCTATAGTCTGGCAATCATGAGTCGTCAGGGAGGGCAAGGTCAACGAGTCGGCTTTCAAGGAACGGCGGTCTTAGTCAGCGATCGTCCGCGAGGGCGGTGCGGAAATCGCCCGGGATCGTGGACTGAACCCTAGCTCGCGGGATCGAAGGAAATGAACAGACCCATCAAAGAACACGACAGCTCTAGCAGCCCCGTTCATCATCATGCAAGGCGTTTGTGGGGACCTGGCGTAGCCCTCCTTTTGGGCTGGGTAGTCAGTATCAGCGGCTTCAAGAGTCAACCCGCTGTCGATATTTGCCTGGCTCTATCAGGCATATGGACGTTTTACTTAGTTACGATGTCCGATACTATCAAGCGGCTTCGCCTGCTGATTAAGACAGGCATGTTATTAGCCACATTGGTCATACTCCTTGCAGCATGGTGGGTTCTCGCGCGCAAACTTTTCTTTGTGCCGCCACCTGATCGAGCAGTGACATCCGTAGATATAGCGAAAGAGGTCGTACGACTTCAGCAAGTCAAGTCAGGTGCGGCTCCTGCGGCTGGCGAGCAGCAACAGAACTCCCCTCAGCTTCTGCGTGGAGAGATTCTCGATGATCAGACCCTCGCACCGATCTCGGGAGTTCGAGTGACCCTGCCAGGGCCAGGGATTGAGCAGGTCACGGATGCGCGCGGCCAGTATCGTTTCGAGGTGAGAATGCCGCGTGGGGAGCAGGTTAGGCTGCGCGCTAGCCGAGACGGCTTTGAGCCGCTCTCCCGCGATCTTCCTGTCGGTGGCGATCACCTAAACACGCTGCATATGCGGAGACGACCATGAGGAAAGGTGCGATCCTTGTCCTTGCGATCTTGCTGCGCATACCGGCCCTGGCGCAGTCGGCACCACAACTGCACGGCCTCGTTTTCCACGTCGGAAAAAACCACGAGGATATACCGGAGAGCGGGCTCGTCGTGACGATCCGGGTCAGCGGAGCCACCACCGACACCGATGATCAAGGAACCTTCCGCCTGCCGTTGCCGGATACGATAAGACCGGGTGAGGTCGTTGACATTTCGATCGAGAAACGCGGCTGGCGAATCGGGACTCCAATTGGGGGAAGAATTCGAATCCCATCTGATTCCGGAAAGGAGATCGTAAGGGTGGAGCTCCTGCCAGTAGGTTCGCCCATCTTCAAGCAAGATGAGTGGGTGCGGCAGTTCTTTGAGACTCTACCTGAGATCGCGCGCCAGGAGAAGCCGCCGCCGGCAATCCGCAAGAATTCTCACGTCAACATCGACGTACCCACTCAGGTGGCGACATGGGCAGCAAGGTATGGTCTCACTAACGACGAGGCCCGGCGAGCCATTGCGGCCTGGGCACGTAGAACGAAGCAGCAGTCCGCCGACAGTTACAGTCTCGGTCTAGTCGCGTTCAAGGAAGCCCGCTTCCGAGAGGCGGCGGTGTACTTCCATCGCTCGGGTGAAAGGCGGGTGGCTGAATTGGAGGGGCTCAAGAGCCGGGGACCGGCGAAGGCAGAAGCGCTTGTCAGCGCAAGAGCGGCCGTGATCCGTGACTTCGGGCTGGAGGGAGCTTCATATTTTAGCTACTATAAACAAGAGGCTGCTCTCGATGCGTACCAGCGTGCATTGGCGTATTGTTCCAGGACCGACACGCCGCAGCTCTGGGCCTCTACTCTGCTGAGTCTCGGGCGTACTCAGGTCCAGCTTGGCAAGAGCACTTCAAGTGAAACCAGTGCTCAGCATTTTCAAAGGGCGCGGGAAGACATCGGAAACGCATTGGTGGTCTATACCCGCGCTGAGTACCCAATGCTGTGGGTTGCTGCACAGAGTGACCTGGGGCTTGCTCTGCTCGAGGAGGGAAACCGGACGAAGGACCTAGCGAAAGGCGCTGCTCAGCTAGGACAGGCCGTCGAGGTCTTCGACGCGGTGCTTACCGTCATGACGCCGGAGGCACAGCCGGAAGATTGGGGAAGGGCGCAATGCTATCGCGGACAGGCTCTCGGTCAGCAAGGAGCAAGGTTGGGGGGGGAAAAGGGCGCCCAGTTGCTCGAGGCCGGCATCGATGGCTGCAAGAACGCACTCAGTGTCCTTACGCGGCAGGCCTCCCCTCAGCTCTGGGCAGACGCTCACGTCAATCTAGGAGCGTTGGAATCCGACTTGGCCTTGAGAAACGAAGGTGAACGGGCGGTGGCCCTGCGCGTGGAAGCGCTCGCGTCCTTGCAGTCGGCCCTGAAGGTCTACACCATGCAGGATTACCCGGAAAGGTGGGCGTCAGCGCAAAACGACATAGCGACCATATATCTGGAGCGTGGTGACGCACAGAGTGGCGATTATGCGACGGCAGTGCGTATCTTGCGGAGCACTTTGAAGGTGTTTACTCTCGAGGAGGCATCGCAGCAGTGGGCAACGGTCGAACTCAATATCGGAAATGCGCTCCAATTGGACGCCGAGGATCGTTCCGGCGAGAAGGCACGAAAGCTGCTGGATGAGGCTCTGGTCAGCTACAAACGAGCGCTGATCGTATTCACCGAGGAAGCGTTCCCGGAGGCATGGGGATTCGTCAGGAAAAACAGCTGCGCCGCGCTGGTGGATCGGGGAAGGAGGAGCGAGATACCAGAGGCGATTCGCTTCATCGAACTGGCGGTGGATGCTGCCCACGACGGGCTACGTACATCTCCTCGCGAGAAGTACGCTGGCAACTACGCACGTGCAGAACAGAATCTTGGCGTCGCGCTCCTGGAGCTGGGAAAACGGACTGGCGGAAAGAAGGGAAACGACCTGCTGGCCGAGGCGGCGTCGAGCTTCCGTAGTGGACTGGAGGTATGGACCCGAAAAGATGCGGCGCCGTTTTGGGCGAACTTGAACAACGATCTTGGCATGGCTCTCGTCGAGTTGTCCCGGCGCGAGGAGGGCGAAAGGGCCAGAGATCTGCTTCGAGAGGCCGAGAAGGCACTGCAGGACTCGCTGACGGTCCATAGCCGCACCTCTGATCCCGTGAGCTGGGCGATGGTCCAGTCAAAGCTTGCGGATGCGTGGAGAGAGACCGCGAGATGGGTCGAGCGCTCTGAGAAGATTCGACTCCTGGAAGAAGCGGTAAAGGCCTACAACACAGCCCTGAGCGTGCGCACCCGTGAGAGCTCTCTCCAGGACTGGGCGGAAACGGAGACCGGGCTGGCAGAAGCGCTGCTTGAGCGCGGCAAACAGGAAGAGTCGAGATCAGGGAAGCTGGACATCGACAAGGCGATTTCTATCCTGCAAACGGTCGTGAAGGCGAATGGCAGGATCAATCTTCCTCTCGAGTGGGCAGAGAGTGAGCTGACGCTGGCGAATTCCCTCGTAGCAAGAAGCGAGAGGATCGGCGATAAGAAGGCAGCGTCCGCAGCGCGTCACGGCGCGATCGTAGCCTACAGAGGTGCCGCGCAGGTCTTTACGCGGGAATACTTTCCCCGCGAGTGGGAAGAGATCCGTGCGAAGCTCGAGCGGCTCAGTCGTTGACCCCGCAAACCGGGGCGAACAGTGAAGGGCTGATATCTTCCATAGAGCGCACGGCGGACTTTCGTCGAGGCGGTGTGGACGAGCGGGGTGTAGGATTTCTGTCGGCGGCGTCGGCGGCGTCGGTCTTGCCGAACTTGACGCCGGACGCGGTGGTCACCAGACGCGGCCACCAGCGGACCTTACCCCCCGGATTTCGTCACCAAGGCCGAAAGATCCATGACCGGGGAGTGGAAGCCTGCCGCGACGATTCTTTCGAGCCATCCGTTAGCCTGACTTGGAGTCCAAAGACCGCGCTGGATTCCCAGGATAAGACACCCAGCGTGCCGGGAGACGACGACATTCCGATTCTCCGTTTGCCTCCGTGCCGCTTTGTCGTCCGTCAAGAAAAGCCATCCGCGATGCTGAGCGATGGCAAGGCAAGAAGCCTCGCCGACGTGGACCCGGATATGAGGATCGTGTCTGTGGGTGCGGTTGGAATCAAGGATCACAACACTCTCTATGTCCGCGGAAGGGTGTTTCATTTATGAAAACCATTAAGCTTGCCCATTCAGCTCCCTCGCTTCAAGAGATCCTGGCGATCGCCCGCAAGGAGACCCTCCTCCTTCGTACCGAAGCGGGCGAGGAGTTCTTCCTTGGCACGGCAGACGAGCTTCGATCAGAGGCCACGCTCCTAAGCCAGAATTCGGAGCTCATGCGCTTTCTGGACGAGCGCTTCGGCGAAAAGGCCACGATCACTCTGGAAGAGCTCGAAGCCGAAGCATCTTGACCGCGGCAGTTCGTTGCGAGAGAGGAAAAGAAGAAGACCCAGGGGGGAGCTTCTTGGTTTGCCCCTACGGCAACACCACCTCCCGCCCACCCACGATCGTGGTGACCGGACGGCCTTTGAGGGTCAAGCCGTCGAAGGGGGTGTTGCGGGATTTGCTGCGGAACTGGGCGGCGAGGATGGTGATCTCGTCGTCGAGGTGGAAGAGGCTGAGATCGGCGGGGCTGCCGACCTTGAGGGTTCCCACCGGCAGGTTGAGGATGCGGGCGGGGCCGGTGGAGAGAAGCTCGACGAGGCGCGAGAGGGTGAGGATTCCCGGGTGGACGAGGCGGTCGAGGCAGAGGCTGAGCGTCGTCTCTAATCCCAGGATGCCGAAGGGGGCGGCGTTGAATTCGACGGCTTTTTCGTCCGGATGGTGCGGCGCGTGGTCGCTTGCGATGCAGTCGATGGTGCCGTCGGCGAGGCCCTGGACGAGATGGTCCCGGTCTTTTTCGGAGCGGAGCGGCGGCTTCATCTTGCAGCAGGTGTTGAACTTCATCCGCGCCACTTCTTCGTCGGTCAGGAGGAGATGATGCGGCGTCACCTCGCAGGTGACGTCGAGGCCCCTCGACCGGCCCCAGCGGACGAGGTCGAGGCTTCGCGCGGTGGAGAGATGGGCGACGTGGTATTTGCCGCCGGTGTCTTCGGTGAGGAGGAGGTCTCGCGCGACCATGACGTCTTCGGCGGAGCCGGGGATGCCGGCGAGGCCGAGGCGGGTGGACCACTCGCCTTCGTGCATCACTCCCTTGCCGGAGAGGTTCAGGTCTTCGGCGTGCTGGATGACCGGGATGCCGAAGTGCCTCGCGTACTGGAGGGCACGGCGCATCAGCTCGGCGTTCATCACCGGCTTGCCGTCGTCCGAGACGGCGACCGCTCCGGCGCGGACGAGCTCGCCCATCTCGGTCAGCTCTTGCCCTTCCAATCCTTTGGTCACCGCTCCGATCGGATAGACGCGGGCGAAGCCGGCGCGGCGGGCTTCGAGGAGGATGTGCTCGGTGATCGACCGGCTGTCGTTCGCGGGCACGGTGTTGGCCATGCAGGCGACGGCGGTGAAGCCGCCGGCCGAGGCGGCCATGGTGCCGGTGCGGACGGTCTCTTTGTATTCCTGGCCCGGCTCGCGCAGGTGGACGTGCATGTCGATCAGGCCCGGCGTCACGACGAGGCCGGCGGCGGCGATGACCTGCGCGCCTTTCGACTTCGCGGTTTTTCCATCAATGCGGCCGTCGATCTTCGCGATGGCGCCGTCTTCGATCAGGATGTCGTGCTTGCCGTCGAGGTCCTGGCTGGGATCGACGACCCGGCCGCCCTGGATGAGAAGCGTCGGTAGGCTGGTCATGTCAGGCTTCCTCGCTCTGGACGCCGGAGAGGAGGTAGAGGACCGCCATGCGCACCGAGACGCCGTGCGACACCTGCTCCAGGATCACGGAAATGGGGCCGTCCGCCACCTCGCTGGCGATCTCGACGCCGCGGTTCATCGGTCCGGGATGCATGACGATGACGTCGTCCTTCGCCCCCTTGAGGCGCGCGGTGGTGAGGCCGAAGAGCTGGAAGTACTCGCGGACCGATGGGAAGGCCATCCGGCCCTGCCGTTCGAGCTGGACGCGCAACATCATCACCACGTCGGCGTCGCGGACGGCGTCCTGGAGTGTGTAGGCGACGTCGACCCCCATCTTCTCCATTGCGATGGGCATCAGCGTCCGCGGACCGCCGACGACGACCGAGGCGCCGAGCTTCCGGAGCAGGTGGATGTTCGAGCGCACGACGCGGCTGTGCTCGATGTCGCCGATGATGGCGACGCGCAGGCCGGCGATCTTCTTCTTGTGGCGGCGGATGGTGAAAGCGTCGAGGAGCGCCTGCGTCGGATGCTCGTGGGCGCCGTCGCCGGCGTTGATCACCCCGGCGTCGATCCGCTCAGCGAGCATCTGCGGCACGCCCGGCGCGCCGTGGCGGATGACCACCAGGTCGGGGGCCATGGCCTGCAGGTTGAGCGCGGTGTCGATCAGCGTCTCGCCCTTTTCCAGCGCCGAGCCGGAGGTCGAGAAGTTGATGTTGTCCGCCGACAGGCGCTTTTCGGCGATCTCGAATCTCGAACGGGTTCGCGTCGAGGCTTCGAAGAAGAGGTTGAGGACGGTCTTGCCGCGCAGGGTCGGGACCTTCTTGATCGGCCGGTCGGCGATCTCGCTGAACGACTCGGCGGTGTCGAGGATCAGGTTGATCTCGGCCGGGGAAAGCTCCGCGATGCCCAGAAGGTCCTTGCGGGTCCAGCGGATGGCAGGCGTCATTGCTTGGGCTTGCGCTCCAGGATGCGGACGTGCTCGGTGCCGTCGGTGGCCTCGAAGGTGACCTCGATGACCTCGTCCTGCGACGTAGGGACGGTCTTGCCCACGAAGTCGGCCTGGATCGGCAGCTCGCCGTGGCCGCGGTCGACGAGGACGGCGAGGCGCACCGCCCGCGGCCGGCCGAAGTCGACCAGCTCGTCGAGCGCGGCGCGCACGGTGCGGCCGGTGTAGAGGACGTCGTCGCAGAGCACGACCACACAGCCGTCGATCGAGCGCGGCAGATGGGTCGCCTTGACCAGGGGCTGGGCTGCGATGGTCGACAGGTCGTCGCGGTAGAGGGTGATGTCGAGCACGCCGACGGGGATCTGGTGCCCTTCCATGCGCTCGATCTCGGCGGCGAGCTTCTCCGCCAGGGGAACGCCGCGGGTGCGGATGCCGACCAGGAGGAGCTCGTCGGAGGTCTTGTTCCGCTCGACGATCTCGCCCGCCATTCGCCGAATGATCCGCGCCATCTGCTTGGCGTCGAGGATCGTGTTCTTCGGCGTCAGATTCTTGGCCATGTCGGGGGGTGCTCCAGATCCGCGGCATCGTATGGCCGCCGGCCCTGATTGTCAACGAAGGGCCGATGCGTCAGAATCTGCGCCGCCATGAACGCCAACGAGCCCCTTTCGTATACCGAGACCGAGGTCCGCAGCTATCTCCCCTCTGGTTGGAACCTGACCGACGACGGCGCCGGCGCCTGGGACGCCAAGAAGAAGGTCTGGCGGACGACGATCCTGGACAACGTCGAATACGACTACCCCGTCGTCGTCAAGCCTGCCGACGCCAAGTCCCTCGGCCGCATCGAAGCCCTCCGCCAGGCGTTCGACCGCGTATATCGCGAGCGGCTGGGGTAGGGCCGCCGCCCTTCCCTACTGCACGCGCACCACAATCTTCCCCCGCCCGCCTCCCGCTTCGCTCGCGTCGTGCGCCTGGCGGATCTCGTCCAGAGAGAAGACATGGTCGACGTGCGGACGCACACTGCCGCGCAGGATGAGAGCGTCGATCTCCGCCAGGTCCTTGCCGCTCGGCTGGGTGCTGATCCAGCGCGCCCGGCGGGCGGTGCCGATGAGGCTTGCGAGGCCGGTGCGGAGGGAGTGGAAGAAGACGCGCGGGCCGACGTTGGTGGTGACGTAGATGCCGCCTTCGCCGAGGATCAGGTCGCAGCGCCGGAAGTCGCTGGTGCCCGCGGCGTCGAAGACCACGTCGTAGGTCTCTTCGTCGCGGGTGAAGTCGTCGCTTTCGTAGTCGATCGTCCTCCCGGCTCCCAGCTCACGGAGGAAGTCCTGGTTCCGCGCGCCGGCGACCGCCGTCACCCGGGCGCCGAGCGCCGTCGCGATCTGGACGGCGAAATGGCCGACGCCGCCGGCTCCGCCGTTGACCATCACCCGCTCCCCTGCCGCCATCTCGCCACGGTCGACCAGCGCCTGCCAGGCCGTGAGAGCCGCCAGCGGCACCGCCGCCGCCTCTTCGAACGGCAGACCGTCGGGGATCATCGCCGCCGCGTCGGCGTCGACGACGGCGAATTCGGCGCATGTTCCGGCGTTTCGTACATAGGCGTGCACCGCGTCGCCGGGCGCGAAGCTGTCGACCTCGACGCCGATCTCCTCGACGATTCCCGCCGCGTCATAGCCGGGCACCCAGGGAAACTTCTGCGGCATGACGATGCGCAGGTCGCCGCGCCGTATTTTCCAATCCAGCGGATTGACGCCCGCGGCGCGCACCCGCACCAGGAGCTGCCCCGCTCCGGGAGCCGGCCGCGCGATCTCGCGCACCTCCAGCCGGTCGCCGCCCCCGTATCCGTCGATCACCGCCGCGCGCATGGTTGTCACGCGGCAAGGATATAGGATGACGGGCCATGACAATTGTCACCGCCATCGGGTGATCCCTGTGACTGGAACGCGGCGTCCGGCCATCCGATGATCCGTTCACGTCGTAGTCATCCGTGAAAGGATCAGATCCCATGAACCGACTTCGCGCCGTCCTCTCGCTTCTTTTCGTCCTCGCCCTCGTCCCGCTCACCCTGCGTGCAGCGGCTCCGGAGGCTCCGGACGTTTTCGCCATCACCAACGTGCGCCTGTTCGACGGTACGAGCTTCCTTCCCAAGTCGATCGTCGTCGTCCGCGACGGCAAGATCGAAGCCGTCGGGCCGAAGGCCGCGATTCCCCCCGGAGCGGCGGTGGTCGACGGCGGCGGCGGCGTGCTGCTGCCGGGTCTCATCGACTGCCACACCCACACCTGGAGCGATGCGCTGCGGCGCGCCCTGGTGTTCGGCGTCACCACCGAGCTCGACATGTTCAGCGATCCCACCTTCGACAAGACCATGCGCGCCGAGCAGGCGGCTCCCGGCGGTGCGCCCGGCCGGGCGGACCTGTTCAGCGCCGGCATCCTTGC
>DATARD010000252.1:0-5959 GCA_036264355.1 Thermoanaerobaculia bacterium | reverse complement strand
CTCCGCCGCCTGAGCAGTCAGCGAGACGAAAAAGCAGAGGGCGGCGATGAGAACAGCACGAAGTTTCATGGATTACTTCTCCTTGCGGATGACCTCGACCCGCGCGCCGGCCGAGTTT
The DNA here is from genome assembly GCA_036264355.1 of Thermoanaerobaculia bacterium. Taxonomy (GTDB): domain Bacteria; phylum Acidobacteriota; class Thermoanaerobaculia; order Multivoradales; family UBA5704; genus UBA5704. The sequence goes on along the minus strand of DATARD010000252.1, from coordinate 5,841 downwards.
CCGTTCACCGTGCCGTCGTACATCATTTCGGCGCGGGCAGCGGGTTGAATGAAGGTGCCCTCGGTGCTGGCACGGGTGCGGAAGTAAAAATCATAGGTACCCTTGGGCAGAGTGTTGTAGTAGTAGGCCACCTGGTCGTCCAGGAAGGCCACGTAGGTCGGTTTGAGCGTCAGGCCGGTGCTCGGCTTCGCTTCGGGCGGCGCGGTGGCGAGGGCCGGATTGAGCGGCTCCAGACCGGCGGCGAGCGGCACGACGATGGCGACGAAGTGGCGGTCTTTCGGATTCACCACCCGCAGGTGCTCTTCGACCACGTCGCCAATCGCGAAATGGACGGTCTTGCCCGGCTCGGCGAGGGCGATCCGGTCCGGCGGCGCTCCGCCCGCCAGGATCTTCAGCATCTCGCGGGTGACCACGAAGCCGTCGGACTTCGCTGCGACCTGCGCGCCGTCGCCGGCCGGGAGGTATTGGGTCTCCACCCGCACCAGCACCGGCTTGGGGCTCGCGCCGGCCTGCACGGCGACCGATCCCGCTCCGCCGTCCGTCGCCATCAGGTAGCCGACCGGCGACTCCGGCCCGAGGTTGAGGGTCTTCGCCGGCTCGGCGCCGAGCTTCACCTGCATCGCGTGCGGCGTGCTGCCGGCGTAGGGCGGCTGGAGCACTTCGCCGAGCGCGAGGAGGGCCGAGGAGTTGGCGTTGGTGGTACCCCAGCCGTCGTCGCGGCCGAGGGTGACCAGGGCGTCGATGAGAAGCTGGAGCTTCGGGTTCTTGCCGTCCTTGCGGGCGACGGCGCGCGTCACCTCTGCGACGGTGCGGGTCTCGCTGGGCAGGATGAGACCGTTGCGCGCGGAGGCGGTGGTCTGCAATCCGCCGTAAATTTCTTTACCCTGGTAGAGGCGGAGGACGACGCCGTCCCAGATACGCGCGGCCAGGGCGTCGCTCGACGGCGACTTGGTGTCCCCGGCCTTGGCGAACGACTGGAGCACTTCGGCGACGCCTTCGAGGTCGAGGAACTGCGCCTTGCGCGCCAGCTCGGCGGCGTAGGCGGGATCGAACTTGCCGGCGGAGGCGAGAGCGGCCAGCGCCCAGGCGCGCTCGACGAAGGATTCGCCGTCGATGAAGTGGCCGTAGTCGGAACGCAGCGACTGCTCCAGCGAACGGGTGAGGGTGGCGAGCAGCTTCTCATCGATGCGGAAGCCGGCGCCCTTGGCCTCGACCATGAACTGCACCACCCAGGCGGTCAACGACACGAAGCCTTCCGAGCCCGGCCAGTAGGCCACCAGGCCGTGGCCGTCGACGGTTTGCGGAATCCATTGCAGGGTGTCTTCGACCGCGCGCTTCATACGGGCGTCGTCACCTTCTTGATGCAGCAAGGCCCGGAAGCGCTTGAGAGCCATCTCGGCGCGGGCGCGGCTCAGGCGCTGCTCGGTGCAGCCGTACGGATACTCGGTGAGGAAGTCGAGGCCGGCGGCCATGCGCACCAGGGCGGCCTGATCGGAGACCAGCACGGACCGGCGGATGGAGCCGGGCCGCGCGGGCTCGGGGAGGGCCGGCACCGGCAGCTCGGCGCCGGCTCCCAGCTCTTTCATCATGCGGATCTGCACCGGCCGGCGGTCGTCGCGCACCGGCAGCTTCACTTCGAACGCGTCGGAGGCGCCGTCGGCGGTGCGCTCGACGCCGAAGCTGAAGGCGACGTTTTCATAGGCCAGGGTGCCGTCGGCCTTGTAGGGCGGCGTCGGCACGGTGACCGGGAACTCGATGCGCTCCGGCTGGTCGGTCCAGGTGAAAGTCTTCTTCGCCGGACCGCTGATCTGCACCCCCGTGGCGCGCGCTTCGGCCTGACCCGGTCCGGTGCCGCCTTCGATGATGCGGCCGATCGCCGAGGCGAGGAAGTGGTCGCCCGGCCGCACGAAACGCGGCAGGGCGGGCTGGATGATCACCGGCAGACGGACGGCGATCTGGCTGGTGCCGAAGCCGAAACGGTCGGGACCGCTCGCCACTTTCGCGCGGATCTTGAACACCGTGATGTCGTCCGGCAGCTCGACGGTGACTTTCGTGGTGCCGTCGGGTCCGACCTGGATGTTCGGGTTGTAGTACGGCACGGCCTTGAAGTTCCGCCGCACGGTGGCGCGGTCGAGGAGGTTGTTGCCGTTCGCGCCGCCCTGGTCGCCGCCGGGGTTCTCGGCGAAGGGCAGGAAGCCGAAGACCAGGTTGCGGGTATCGCGCACGGTGAGGTGCGAGAAGACCTTGGTGATGAAATCCGGGAGCGGATCGAGGCGCTGCTCCTTGCCGAGGGCGAGGACGGCCTGGTCGACCAGCCAGAGGGTGACCTCGCCGGGCCGCGGCTTGCCTTGCGGGTCCTTGAGGTCGATGCGGATCTCGATCTTCTGGCCCGGGCGCGCCTTCTCGGGGTGGGTGAGCTTGACGTCGACACGATTGGCGACCGGCTCGACCTTGAGCCAGGTGGTGGCGGCGACGGTGGCCGGCTTGCCGAGGTCGGTGCTGTTGCCGGGCTGCGGTCCGGTGCCGGGAATGCGCCCGCGCATCAGGACGAAGTGGACCGGCAGGCGCGGCGTCCAGTTGCCGCGGATCGGCAGGTGGTAGGTCGCCGCGCCGCCCTCGACCGGCAGCCATTCGTAGCGGTTGCCTTCCGGCGCCTCGACGACGGCGAGCGCTTCGCCTTTCTGGAAGGGGCTCTGGAGGACGAGCGCCGCGGTCTCGCCGGGCTGATACGAATCCTTGTCGGCGGTGACGGTGAAGACGCCGGCCGGCGGTTTGGTCCAGGTCACCGCCTGCTCGCCGCCGGCGTAGAGGTCCACCCGCACCACCTGCGTGCGGCCGAGCTTGTCGCTTGCCTCGATCTCGACGATGTAGACGCCGGAGCGTGGGATCGGCAACGGCACGGCGGTCGCGTCGGCGCCGCTCTTCACCTTGATCTCGCTGATCTTTTCATCCACCACGTCGGTCATGTAGCGCGCGACGCCGTCGGAGAAGTCGCTCGCTCGCAGGTGGGAGTGCCACTGCCGTTGCAGCAGGCGGACTTTGACTTCCATCCCGGCGACCGGCTTGTCGTCGAGGCCGACGACGAGAAACTCCGGCTTGATCTGGGTCGCGCGTTCGAGATAGCGCGGCATCTTGAGCCCGAGGACGAACGGCGGCAGGGCGATCACCTGCTTGGTGGCGGTGACCGTCTGGTCGTCGGCGCCGGTGACGGTGGCTTCGATGATGTAGGTCCGCGGCTGCGCGGTCGGCTCGATCGCCGGGTTGAGGATGAGCTTGGCGCCGCCCTCGGCGTCGGTGGTGTCCTGCTTTTCGAGGCGCGGCGATGATTCGAAGGTGGCGGTGCGCGAGAAGCGGCCGTCCGACGAGTAGAGGAAGCCGGAGCGGCGCTTCGGCGTCCAGGTGTAGGGGAACTGGGTCACCCGCCAGGCGATCGGCCGCGAGGTCACCTTGCCGCCGGCATAGTAGATGCCGGTCAAGCCGACTTTGAACTCGCGGTCCAGCGGCACGCGATCGAGAGCGTCGAGGCGCACCTCGAAGCGCGGCAGCTTGTAGGCTTCCATGCGCCAGGAGACGGAGCCGAAGGAATTCTTGTCCTTGTCCTCGAAGTGCGCCGAGAAGACGCCGGTGGGCAGCTTCTCCTCCTTGAACAGCTTGTAGAACGAGCCTTCCTCGGTGAGCTTGACCGGGTACTTCCACACCAGGTCGCCCGGCCCCTGCACGATCACCATGCCGTCGCGCCGGTCGGGGGTCAGCTCGCCTTTGTCGCGCCGGCGCAGATAGCCCTTGATGTGGACCGGATCGTCCGGACGGTAGACGGGCCGCTCGGTGAAGATATGGGCCAGGGTCTCGGGCTGCGGCCCGCGGGAATTCAAGCCGGACTGGGTGGCCCAGCCGAGCCAGGTCTCGCCGCTCGGCGACCACTGGCCGTCGGCGTAGCTGTCGGGCGCATGGTTCGGGTCGAGGACGAGGAGGTCCTTGCCGTTCTCTACCACGATGCGGCGCACGGTCCGGTTGTGGGTGGAGTCGTAGCCCGGTGGAGTCCAGGTCACCCGGCCGCCGGCGTCGGTGGTGCCTTCGAAGAGGGTCTCCCAGTGGTTCTCCCTGCCGCTTTCACTGACCGAGCCCTCGACTCTCACCTTGGCGCCGCCTACCGGCTGCGAGGTGGAGAGCGAGCTCACGTTGAACACCACGGCCTGCGGCTCTTCGACCGCGGCGAGGGTGAGATCGGTGACCTGGATGCGGATCCAGGAACGCTCGCTGGAGCGGTCGAGGCGGCGCAGGCCGACCAGGTAGGTGCCGGGCGCTCCGGCTCCCGCCAGGCGGTCGAGATGCGGCCCGAGGTCGAGACCGAAACGGGCCGAGCTCCCCTCGCGGCGCAGCGGCAGTTGCACCATGGTGGAGACCGGCGGCGAGCCGAGCGTCTGGAGGTGGAGCATCAGCTCGGAGGGCGGAATCTCGCGGTCCGGCGCCTTCCACGGCGCGGGCTCTTCGCCCGGCCCGGGCGGACGCTTCGATTCGTCGACCACCACCGGGCTGTCGGGGAACGGCCAGAACGAGCGGTCGAGCGGATCGAGCGGGTAGAGGCGGAGGTCGAGCCGCTCATCGCCGCGCCCTTCGATCGGCGCCATGCGCGGACCGAAACGCTCGACGATCCCCTGGCTGGCGCCCCAGCGCAGGTAGCTCTCGCGCTGCGGGAAGACGAGCCAGGCTTCGGTCGGGCCGCGCAGGTCGAGCCGCCGGCCGTGGCCGTCGACCACCGCGGACGCCGCGGCGCCGGGAGCGAGCGCGATGCGGTAGAGGGTCTCGCGCGAGAAGCTGCCCGAGATCAGGAGCTGGCGGTCCGAGACGTCGAACGCCAGGCCCGGCACCGCCGGCTCGAAGCGCACCAGATTCCGCGCCTCGATCGGTCCCAGGTTGACCGGCACGGCGGACAGCTCGACGACCACCTGCTTGTCGTCCGGACCGCAGCGCAGCGCCTGCTCGCGGCCATAGCGCGTGCCGGCGGGAGTGACCGGCACGCGCGAGCCGGGGCAGCCGAACGACACGACGCGGAACGGCTCGGCGGTCTTGAACGACAGATCGAGCGACGACTCCGGTCCGGTCTCGCTGAGCGACAGATGGAAGTGCAGGATCGCCCGCGAGCCGAGCGGAATCGGCGTCGCCAGGGTGAGCACATAGGAAGCCGGATCGTTGCGGTCCTTGCGGTCGAGCGCCTTGACCTGGAAGTCGCGGGCGGTGATCCAGCGCGGCTCGCTGCCCGCCGAGCCGGCGCCCCGCGCGACGCCGGGAAGCGGCCGGACTTCGATCGACAGCATCCGCCCGAGGGTCTGCGGATCGAGCGGCTCGGGAAAGACGAGAGAGATCGATTTGACCGGATCGGCCATCTCCTCGTTCTCGGCCGGCAGGGTCTTCGAAGGCGGCGAGATGAGGGTGTCGAGCGTCGTCGCGGCGGCTCCCACCGAGAACGTGAAGCGCTGCAGCGGCGGCCACGGCTCGGCGGGCTTGAACTGCAACGTGCGGGCGTCGACCCAGCTCCAGGCGCCGGGATGAGCCGGCGCCATGCGCACGAAGCGCTCCGCGTGATCTTCCGGGCCCGGTTTCGACGGCGCGCCCTTCTCGCCGCGCGGATCGTGCTCGAAGAAGATGGTCACCGGATCCCAGCGGCGGAGGAAACGGTCGGGGACGACGACCGGACCGGAATGACGGGCGGGGGCGGCGGCGGCGGCTTTCGCCGGTGATTTGGCGGGAGCCTTGGCCGGCGCCGCGAAAAGCGCCCTCACCCCCGGCCCCTCTCCCGTCTCCCGCCCAGCCCCCCGCCGGGAGAGGGGAGACAAGAAGCCA
>DATARD010000243.1:0-20631 GCA_036264355.1 Thermoanaerobaculia bacterium | reverse complement strand
CGTCGTCTGCGGCTCGCTCCCCGTCGTCTGCGGCTCGCTCCCCGTCGTCTGCGGCTCGCTCCCCATCGTCTGCGGCTCGATCCCCGTCGTCTGCGGCTCGCTCCCCATCGTCTACGCCTCGCTCCCCGTCGTCTGCGGCTCGCTCCCCGTCGTCTGCGGCTCGCTCCCCGTCGTCTGCGCCTCGCTCCCCACCGTCTGCGGCTCGATCCCCATCGTCTGCGGCTCGATCCCCATCGTCTGTGGCTCAATCCCCACGGTCTGCGGCTCAATCCCCGTCGGCTGATCCTGTGCGCCTGCGCCAGCAGGGAGAGGTGCCAGATGCCTCGTCAATGGTGCTCCGGGATGCCGTGTAACATACTGGACATTTTGGAGGAGATGAGACGATGTCCAGGAAATGCTGTGCCAGCAACACACCCCGTTCGGTCGCCAGGATCGGTGTCTCGGCTCTGCTGTTGTTCCTTCTCGGCGGCGTCGCGACGCAGGCCGGGCAGCTGACCTTCTCCCCTTCCCCGGCCGTGGCCGGCGAGCCGATCACCGCAACCTACGAAGGGGTGGCGTTCGGCTGTGACTCGGAGGGAACTCTGGCGGGCGGCCTCTTTGCCGGGAATGAAATCCATCTCTTCGCGACCCCACCCGGCTGCCCGATCCTCCCACCCGGTTATTCCGAGTACACCGCCAGCACGACCCTGGGCCCGCTGGCCGCGGGAACGTACACCGTCCTGGTTTTCGCAGCCGACGGATCGGGGAACGTGCTCGCGAAGGAGTTCCTGCCGGTGAAGGCGACGCCGGTCTGCGAGGCCACGGACACCTCTCTCTGCCTGGGCGGCGGGCGCTTCGAGGTGACCGGCGAGTGGACCGACTTCCAGAACCGCCACGGCGTCGCCCATGCGGCGCCGGACGATTTCAAGGGGCTCGGCAACTCCGGCGTCCTCTGGTTCTTCTCGGCCGACAACCCGGAGATGGCGGTGAAGGTCCTGAATGCCTGCTCGTACAACAGCCGCTACTGGATCTTCCTGTCGCCCGCCTCGACTGTCGAGTACCACATCACGGTGCGCGACGTGAAGACCGGGCAGCAGAAGACGTACTCGAATGTGCTGGGCCAAGTGCCTTCGCTGACCGCGGATACCAGCGCGTTCCCCTGCAGCAACTGAAAAAAGCCCAGAGGGGCACCGACGAAAGGCAGGGCAGAGGGAAAGCTTCCCAGCGGGAATCTCGCAGTGCGGTCGCCTGCTCGCAAGCGATCCGCGGCGTCTCGAAAAGCTGCCAGGAAAAGATGGTACGCCTCGTAGAACTCGCGACGGACGCGGCGGGTGAACGCATGGAAGAGCGGCGCGGGGGACTTCTTCGGCCTGGCCGGTTGGTCGAACGGCTTCTGCGCACGCACCGCGGCGCCGCCGAGAACTGCCGAGCCACTCTCCTCGCGACCCTTGGCGGCTGTCTCCTCGATCTTTTGAACGACGGTGCCGATCCGCGCTCGGATCTGCTCCGGCGAGAGGTGCTCCCAACAAGGCAGTGGCGAGAGAGTCACCGTCTCCGTCGTCGCGAATTGGCCCGGCTTGATCGCCTTGCCGCGGTTCCGTGCCGAGTATTCCTTGGTGCGATCGAACCAGATTCCCGTGAGCGGTTCGTCGTTGCGGCACGTTACCGAGAGATCCCGCTTGCTTCAAGCTCCTCGATAACACTCTTGAGCAGGCTCGCGCGGATGTGAAGTGTGGAAAGGTTGGGAAGCATCCGGAGCAGGCTCAGGATCTGGTCTCGCGAACGCCGGCCGAGACGGACCGCGCGCAAAAGGAGACCGATCGTTCCTTGTGACCGAAGATCAAGCGATTTGGCCACCATACGAGCCGCAGCGTCATCGGAGAGGAAAATTGCCCGGGGATGCGACTGCATGAGAGTCAGGGCAGCCTGCTCCCCGAAACCCAGGCTGAAAGCCATCATGAGGGCTTGGAAGTTCGGGGCTCGAGAGATTTCGACCGATGGCTTGGACCAGGATGGTTGAATGCCTTCCAGGGCTTGTGGCCTGTGGCGAACGACTTCCACACAGACCTGCTCGGGAACCAGGATCTCCCCAAAGCCCGTCAGGAGGTCGACGCTGCCCAACTCATCGAGGTGGATCAGCGGGCCTGCGTCACAGATAGCCGTCGCTGGGGAATCAATCGGCGCCACGCAGGCCCCACTCGACATCCTCGCGAATCTGCTCGTCCATGAGCTCTCCTCGGTGGGACTCGACGAAGCGCCGGAGAGCGTCCACCACGATTTCATCCAGACTGCGGAACCATCCGGCCGTCACCAAATCCTGCAGTTCTCCCAAGAGCCGCTGGGGTACCTCCGCCTCCAGCATCGCGGTTCGGGGCTGTCCGGTCGTCATCAGCAAAGCCTCCCGTCGTGATTGTCGGGGGCAGGGGCGTGTGTGTCAACCGACGCCGAAGCTCGAGGAGGAAGGACTCGATCCTCCCGCAGGAGGGCGCTCTCCAGATCCTGCTCGCTGGCGGCTACCCGTCGCCCTCCGGCAGGGTCTTGAGCAGCGCCTGCTGGCTGTCCAAGGTGATGGGCTTGGCCAGGAAGCCGTCCATGCACGCCGCCTCGCAGGCCTCCCGGTCGGCGGCGAAGGCGTTGGTGGTCAGGGCCACCAGGCGCAGGCGCCTGCCGCCATCGGCCGCCTCCCGGGCGCGGATGGCGCGGGCCGCGGCCAGCCCGTCCAGCACCGGCATCGAGATGTCGAGCAGCACCAGGTCGTAGGCCGCGCGGGCGGTAGCCTCCACCGCCTCGGCCCCGTCGTCCACGCACTCCACGGCGGTCCCCAGGTGCTGCAGCATGGCCTGGACCACCTTCCGGTCACCGGGATGTCCTCGGCCACCAGGACTCGCCGGGAGGATCGGCTGGCACCTGTCCCCGGGATCTGTGATACTATATGTAGCGTGTAGGCTAGCATGTAGCCCCTACATTGTGTGACCTTCCGGAGGCAGCAGTCCGCGCATCACGTCCATACGGAGTAGATACATGGCCAACGTTCAGAAGCAGTTTGAGAAGTTCAACGACGCCATCTGTTTGGGCCGGTTCGAGGAGAACCAAGTGCTTCGGGAGAAGCGAGACGTGGTGCGCAACCGGCTCGACGAGAAGTTGCCCGGCGTGTTCGAGAAGTACGATGAGAAGTGCCCCAAGTACTCCTACCGGAACCAGGGCAGCTACGAGATGGGCACCGGGGTGGTGCCCCTCAACTGTGACTTCGACATCGACCAGGGCGTCTACTTCGAAACGCCTACTAGCACGTACCCGGACCCGGTCGTCCTTAAAAAGCGGGTGCATGAGGCCCTGGACGGACACACCAAAGACGTGAAGATCCGCCGGCCGTGCGTAACGGTCCAGTATCAGCGGAAAGACGAGCCTGTCTACCACGTGGACATGGCGGTCTACTCCGAGGGAGCCCAAAATCCGGACGGGAAGTCCCGCTTAGCAGTGGGGCGCGAAGGTTCGAGTGCGGAGAGCCGCCGGTGGGAAGTGTCCAATCCTCAGGCGCTCATCGACACTATTCTGGGGCGATTCACTGGGAACGATCGGAAGCAGTTCCGGCGCATCGTGCGCTACCTAAAGCGCTGGAAGGACAAGAATTTTTCGGCGGACGGCAACGCCGCTCCCTTGGGTATCGGTCTCACGGTGGCGACCTACGACGACCTGCGCTGCGAGTACAGCGACCCGACGGCCGGGACCCCGGACGACCTCCTTAGTCTGCGCAACCTAGTGCGCGTGATCCTCGGCAGGTTCATGACGGAGTATGACGTGAATGAAGGGAAATACCGACGGCGCCTCAAGGTGCTGCTCCCAGTCGAGCCGTGGAACGACCTGTTCGAGCAGATGACAGACACACAGATGACCCAGTTCGAGGAAAAGCTGGTGAAGCTATGTGACGCCTTAGATGCTGCCAATGTGGCGGTCGATCCGCATGACGCGGCGCAGGAACTGCGCAAAGTGTTCGGCGACGACTTCCCTGTTCCGGATAAGAAAGAAACCGCGAAGGCTCACGTATCGTCCGCGTTCGTGACCTCTTCGAACAACGCGTAAGCTGAGCGAGATGCTCACAGATCCGGATCTCCTGGATCGTACACTGCACGCAGTGATGGAGCAAGAGCTTCTCCTGGCTCCCCACCGCGTCGGTGGTCCTGACCAGGGCGAAGCAGGCGTGATCGGTGAGTTGCAGATTGGAGATTGTCGGGTGAGCGTCAAGTTGGTGCTGCCGCCCTACTTTCCGCTTGCGTTCCCCCTTCTCTACCTGCGGCCCTGGGATTCGCTTGGATTCATCCCGCATGTCATGGCAGACAGCGGTTACATTTGCTATGTGGCCTCGGAAGGCTTGCTCCTTGATCGCCGCGATCCGGTCGCGATCGTGGCCGAGGCAATCCGGCGTGCGACCGTTCTCCTGGCCGATGGCGCCTCCGGGGCGAACCGCTTCGACTTCGTGGACGAGTTCGAGGCGTACTGGAGTCGGCTCCCGGGCGGCGTTTCTATCCTGTCCTTGCTGGACCCGGGTACAGAAGTGCGCAAAGTAGTTCGCATGAACTCCGCCAAGGGAACGGCGTGGCTGGTCGGGTCGCCGGAGGATCGTGCGGCCTTCTTCAATGGGCGGACCTCGGGCGGAGACAAGCTTACAATCCAGAATGCGGTCTATCTACCCCTGGAGCTAGGTAGCCTCGTACTTCCCCCGCGGCCAGACCGTCCTATGTGGAGCGCGGCCGAAGCACGGGCGGCGCTGCTGGCGAACCTCTCGGCCGAAAACCTGGCTCGCCTGCGAGCACTCATCCGCAAGCGCAGCAAGAGCCAGGAGTATGTCTTCGTGGCCATTCCTCGGCCGTCAAGTGGGGCGGTGGTATTCGGAATGCGTTTTGATGGCTGCAGTGAGTTGCATCCGCTAGTGGAGGGTGCCACGGCCGAGCGTGTGACGCCGCTCCAGCTAACCCGACTTGAGAAGAGCTACATCGTCCCCAGGGGTGGAGGAGAAGTGGGCCTCAGCGGCAAGCGTGTATTGATCGCCGGATGCGGCTCCGTTGGGGGGTATCTCGCGTTCGAATTGGTAAGAGCGGGGGTGCTTGATCTCACGACGCTTGACCCAGACACACTGAGCGCGGAAAACACGTTCCGGCACGTATTGGGTTGGAAGCGCCTGGGCAAGAACAAGGCGGAGGCGCTCAAGACCGAAATTGAGGAGACCTTTCCGTACGTGCGCGTCCGCGCCGTCGCGACCGGGCTCGAACTGGCTCTCCGGGAGGAAACGCTAGATCTCTCCTCGTTCGATCTGGTGATCTGCGCCTTGGGCAATCCGACGATAGAGCTCGCCTTCGACGAGTACCTCCACCGTCGGCCCGGACAGCAGCGAGCGGCAGTCTACACTTGGCTCGAGCCATTCGGCATTGGGGGCCACGCGGTGGCGACCGGCAATGGACCCAGGGGTGGATGTTTTGCCTGCCTGTACACATCCCCTATGGAAGGAAACAACGAGTTGAACAACCGGGCTGCGTTCGCGGTCCCGGAGCCCGGAAGACCGTTCGCCCGCGCGCTCTCCGGATGCGGCAGCCTACACACCCCGTACGGCTCACTGGACGCGATGCGCACGGCCGCGCTTGCTACTGGACTGGCAGTGGACATCCTATCCAGCCGGGAGCTAGGCAACCCGCTTCGATCGTGGAAGGGTGACCCCGCGGCCTATCAAGCGGCAGGCTACGAGGTCTCCCCGCGTTTCGCCATGAGCGAGGAGCGGCTTCACGATTCGCGCTATTCTCATCAGACAGCGCGCTGCCTCGTCTGCGGTGCCGGTGCCCATGTGAAGGCGGGAGCTCTCGCCTGATGACGCCGAGCCCTCAAGAGAACCGGCTTACCTTCGCTCGCTCTCGTGGGGGACGGTTCCAGATTGGTCCTGCAACCATGCAAACTATCCGCAGGTACATCCAGGACTCACCACGAAAGTTGGAAGCTGGTGGAGTCCTACTGGGTCGCCACATCGCGGATTCTGACGATATTATCGTCGACGATCTAACAGTGCCGATCCGTGGTGACCGACGCGGACGCTACCTTTTCATGCGAGGGCATGAGGCCCATCAAAAGGTGATCGATCGGGCCTGGAGAGACAGCGAGGGAACGTGTGTGTACCTCGGCGAGTGGCACACCCATCCTGAGCCGGTGCCCACCCCGTCATCGGTTGATTGTATTAACTGGAAGCGGAAGCTGAAACAGGATGAGTTCAACGGTTGCGTGTTTTTTGCAATTTTGGGCACGCAGGAGGTTCGCGTCTGGGAAGGACATCAGGGCGGAGCAAAGTTGCTTCCGCTCTATCTGAAGTAGGCCATGATGGCTAAATCGTCTAAACCGTCACGGCCCTCGATTCCCGTAAGGGATCAGAACGAGTTGTGGGCTCGTGCGGCGGGCCGATGTGAGTTCCGTGGCTGCAACCAGTTGGTCTACCTTGATCGGCTCACGCAGAAGCGCTCCAACGTATCTGCCATCTCCCACATCGTCGCCTACAGTCCTGACGGCCCGCGAGGAGACCTAGTCCGCTCGAAAGAACTGCAGGTGGACATTCGGAACCTGATGCTCACGTGCCGTGTGCACGGCAAAATCGTCGACGATCGGGACAAGGAGGCGGAGTACCCGGAGGAGTTGCTCCTTGAATTCAAGAAGGAGCATGAGGATCGTATCCGTATGCTCACCGAGATCAGGGAGGATGCGCAGACACACGTGCTTCTCGTGCAGGCCCCCATTGACGGACGCGACTTCGCGATTGATGAAACCAAGGCCTTTCAGGCCTTGCTTCCCAAATACCCTGCGGAAGAAAAGGCGGAGCTGATCGACCTGTCCTCGCTGGCACTGTCCGCGACGGCCGAGGGATTTTTCCCACTGATGGCACAGAGCCTCGCCGAGCAAGTCCGCGCGCTTCTGCGCAGGCGCGCGGGAAAGGCTCGAGTTAAAACCTTGTCCGTCTTCGCGCTCGCTCCGGTGCCCCTACTCGTCCATCTGGGATATGAGCTGGGAGACATCGAGCACGTCGACCTCTATCAGAAACATCGGCGCGGGCAAGAAGACTGGACGTGGAAGAAGGAGGAGGCATTGGAAGAGTTCTATGAGGTTACTCGGCCCAAGAATGAGGTATCCGAGAGTCCGGTTGCTCTCGTCCTATCGCTCAGCTGCGACGTCAAGGACCAAGAGGTCAGCGCCGCTGTCGGACAGAATTGCCGCTGGTACGGCATCCGGGCCAAAGAGCCGGGACTTGATTTCCTCTCCTCACGGGAGCGGCTGGAGGTGTTTGGCTATGAACTCCGCAAGCTCCTTCCGAAGGTGCGCAACGCAACCGGGCACGACGTTCCCGTACACGTTTTTGCCGCGGTGCCAGCCCCGGCGGCGATCGAGTTGGGCCGCCGTATCAAGGGCTTCGACCCAGCCTTCGTCATCTACGAGTACGACAAGCCAAGCGAGCGCTACCGTGCTGCGCTCACAGTGAACCTCCGGAAGCAGGATTTAAAATGACCGAACCACGCACGTTCACATTGATTCGCCATCTGGACGAAAGTGGCGTCAGCGGTACCGGGCGCATCCTGGACGGAGTCGTGTTCCACACGGGTCAGGTGGTGGTGTGCTGGCGGAGCGATCTGAATCCCGATCATCCCGGTTTCAGCAGTCTCGCCATCTACCCGAGTTGGGATGCCTTCATACATGTGCACGTCCAGCCCCATGCACCCGGTTCGGCTGAGATTCGCATCCTCTCGGAAGCGCTATTGAAATAGCCGTAACGAGGTGCTGCCGGGAGAAGGGGGGGCAGGCGCCTCGACAATAGCGATCCTTCGGTCAACGGATCGGGAAGCACCTTCATGAGCGCAACTCCTTGGGCGGGTGCGACCGTGGTCAGCACGGCGCCCGAGGGGCGGCTTTCGGCGGACGGTTGCGCTCGTTCTGCAGACTCGAAGATCTCGGCGTATTCCAGCCTCGATGTGCTGGAACACTCGCCCGGCACCTGCATGAAGAGCCTTTGCGGCTCTAGCTGGCAGGCTCAGGCGGACCGGGTGCACCATCCCGGCGCCGCTTGGCCGCACTCTAGAGCTGAGGTGACCCCTCCGTCCAACGTCGAGACGGGAGCTGGTGTCACCTTGGAAAGAGGTCAGTCACACCCTACGCGGCCCGGCGTCGCGCTTCCAACGTCTTCCTCCTTCTTATCCTCCTCGCGCTTCCCGCGCTCGGCCAGCAGCCCTTCCGGCCTCAGCCGCGAGTTCGGTTGGTCGGATGGTAAGCCCGTGAAGCCGGGGACCATTCCGGCGCAGCCTTCGGCACCAACGCCGCCGCACGCATAATGAATTCCCCCTTTTCTTTGCTCGCTCCCCGTCGGGAATTCGCGCCGTCGCCCTCTTGCGGAGCACCTACGCTATCCGTTATAATGGCTACCGTGATACGCTCCTTCGCCGATCAAGGTACCGAGGACGTGTTCGATGGCATCAACAGTAAGGAAGCTCGCGCGACCTGCCCCTCCAATCTCTGGACGATTGCGGGGCGAAAGCTGGACCAGATCAACCGAGCACGGGATCTGTCTGACTTGGCGGTCCCTCCCGGTAACAGGCTGGAGCGCTTGAAAGGTGATCGCGCAGGCCAGCACAGCATCCTCAACGATCAATATCGTGTCTGTTTCTCCTGGAAGGAAGGTTATGCCGACGAAGTCGAGATCACGGACTACCACGACTGAGGCCCCAGCCGGAGAAAAGACCGCGTCCCCGGGCTGGGCTCGTTTAGTGGCACGGCGGCTTCCCACCCATCGTCCGCCGACCCATCCTGGAGAGATGCTCTTGGAGGAGTTCCTCAAGCCGCTCGGAATCAGTCAGTCGGCTTTCGCGATCCGTCTGGGAGTTTCCTTCCCGCGGCTCAATGAGATCATTCGGGGCAAGCGCTCCGTCACTCCCGACACAGCCCTCCGCTTGGCCCGAGTTCTCGGCATGTCGGCCGATTTTTGGCTGGGCCTGCAACAGGACTGGGACCTCTGGCACGCCTTGCGTGCCGAGAATGCGGCTCAAATAGACCGACTCGAGCCACTGCGCCTCCCCGCGTAGGCGGAGGCCGAAAACACGGGTGTAGCCCTTCCATGAACCGCAACGATCTCATCGCGTTCTCCCTGCGTGAGTCGCCCCGCCGCTGGTGCATCACCTGGCGACAGCCACCGAGTAGTAGAATGTCTTGGCCATGAAGATCTACACGCTGTTCTTCTCGTGCGCTCTCGTCCTAGGCGTCCTCGACGGTACGCAGCCCAAGCATGTGACCGCGAAAAGCCACGGGGCGACTGCGCTTCGACAGATTTCGAGCGTGGCTTCTCCAGCGTCGGCAGCCCCCGCTGACCGCGTCGACTTCGCGAAGCAGATCCAGCCAATCCTTCAGGCCAGGTGCCAGCCCTGTCACTTCCCCGGAGGGAAGGTCTACGCATCGATGCCGTTCGACCGCGCCGAGACGGTCCTGCGCCTGCGCGAGAAGCTGTTCACCCGGATCAAAGAGGAAGAGCAGCGCAAGCTCATCCGTGCCTTTCTCGCCGAGCACCCCGCTCCCGACACGCCAGCGCGATCAGGTCGGCCGTCCTCGCCATCTCCCCCGCGGTGAGCCGGCCATCACTGAGCCCGGTTCCATTTGTTCCCGCGGCCCCTCGGACGGCATTGCTCCCTCCCCGAGAACGAGGAGCCCACGCTCCTCGGACGGTACCGTCCGACGGTCTCTCGGCTATGCTGCCGGCCAAGTGGCCGCTGAAGCCTGTTCAGGCCTTCCAGGGTCAGGCAGGATGAAGGACAAACCAGCCAGATCCGAGTCCGGTTCCACAATCTCGGGGTAGCGCAGACCGTCCAGAACCTGGACATCGAAGATCTCCTGGACGGCCCCTTCGAAGCGCAGCGTGCCGAGTGTTTTTCCCGTTCGGATGTCCAGCACCGATACACCACAGAGCCTCTCCTCGACACGATCCATCAGAGGAATTCCGCTGAAAGTGCCGGACTCGCGCACCTGGGAGAGGCCCACGAAAGCCAGCGGGCCAGCGAAGGCGAGCCCGCGAGTGAAGCCCGGGAGCTCCGCGACCGTGCTCACCCGGCCTGTCGACGGGTCGACCGTCGCGACTGCGCCCCGGCCCGAATCGAGCACCCAGAGCTTACCGGCATACCAGCGCGGCGAGTGAGGCATGCAGAGACCTCGCGTCACGACTTCGCCGGATGGAACTTCGAGGATCACGCCGCCCTGAGCCTTCCCGTCTCGCCAGCCCTGGGGTGTGTCGGTGGTGCCGAAAGCCGTCACCCACCGCACCCGTCCGTCCAGGACCGCAAGGCCGTTCAGGTGGCAACGGTCTTCCGGGGCAAGGGCTGTGATGAACGGCGGCAGCCAGCAGGGAACGAAGCTGTGCATCCGGTCGAGCATGGCGAGACAGGAGAAGCGCGTGTTGGCGATCCATAATCCCTGCTGCGTGAAGGCGATCTCATGGATGTTGATCTGTCCCGTGACCTGGCAGGACCTGGGCAGGAAGCAGGCATCGTGCTGTCCCGGCGGATCAAGCTTGTAGCCGACGTTCGGCTGGTTGTAATACT
The DNA here is from genome assembly GCA_036264355.1 of Thermoanaerobaculia bacterium. Taxonomy (GTDB): domain Bacteria; phylum Acidobacteriota; class Thermoanaerobaculia; order Multivoradales; family UBA5704; genus UBA5704. The sequence continues at coordinate 10,054 of DATARD010000243.1, read as the reverse complement.
CCCAGACATGCTGTTGGATACCGATTGCGAGCTGATGCCTTCCCACGGCGATTCCCATGGGACGTGGGAACATCAGGAAATGAGTATTGAGCTCTTCGCCGTCAGCGCGGACGACGATGACCCGGTTGCTCTGGTAGGTGGAGAGGATCAACGAGTGGCCAAGCTCGCGCAGGAGGTCCAGCAGGCTGGCATCGTACTCGCTGCGCAAGGGCTCAGCTTCCTCGGATAGCTCAATGAGCTGCGAATCTGGATTCATCGGTTTTCTCCCGTCGTCAGAGGAGTTAGGCTCCATTCTTCTCCGGCAGCAGCCGAAGGCTCCTGCAATGCCAAAGCAAAGGAGATACCAGACTCTATTTTGCCGAGCTCTCCCGGAAAGACTGCTTTGATTTTCCTGGCATGGGTCGTGCTATCCCAGGCCCTGCGGCGCCGCATTCCGCAGCGCTCTTGACAAGGAGGTGTCCAATGGCAAAAGCCAAAGTCAGCGGAAGCGTTACGTTTGGATCCACGCAGATTTTGTATGGCTTGACGCCCAAGTACAACCTAGGATCGCTCAAGGTGCCTTTCTACAACTACGGCCCAGACTTCGACGAAGCTCCGATTGTCACGGTGACTCCTTTCTGGGCGGGACAAAGCTCGCAGGTGGGCTTTGTCGAGACCTTGATCGAAATCGACAAAGACCACTTCACGGTAACCAGCCAGAACGCCGATCCAAACTATTCCATCAGTTGGATCGCCATCGGTTCGAAGAAATCGTGAAGTGACCGAGCTGGCCACCGTCCGACGGTCGATCCCACCGTCGGACGGTACCGTCCGACGGTTCGTTCGATGATCGAGGACGGTCGACTGGAGTCTGCGGAACACCGGGCACGGTTCGTGCTGATTTCGATGAATGTACCGGAACGCCTCGCCTTGCGGCTCCAGCAAAGAAGGGTCCGCAACAGGCGCGTAATTATCAACGGCTGGATCAATAAACGGAGGAACTCCCATGTCCCTGATCGTGCCTGCTGCCAGGGGTCTGAACGTAGAGCTCTACACGAGCGGCCTCTTCGGCAGAAACCTCACTTCCAACCAGGTTCAGCTGACCGCATTGCAACAGTCGGGCTTCACCACAATCGTGATCTGGACCCTGCACGTCGAATCGGACGGCACGCTGCTCTACTGCAACATCCCGATCGTGCAGAACGGTTCGTTTGTCAACACCTTCAACTACCTCCCGGAGCTCCTCACCAAGCTGGTTTCGAGCGGCTCCGTGCAGAACCTCCTGTTCTCAATCGGCAGCGGGATGCCGCCCGACAGTCCTTTTCCCTCCGACTTCCAAAACATACAGAAGCTTCTGGCGACGAAGGAGGGAACCAGAGCGCTCAGGCAGAACTTCAATGCCCTCGCCGCGGCGCTGCCCATCAGCGGCTACGATTTTGACGACGAGACCCTCTATGACCCCACGACCACGGCGCAGCTCACCGAGCTGCTCGGCGGGAACAATCAAATGATCGTGACATACTGCCCCTTCACCAATCAGAACGTATGGAACAGCGCTTTGCAGCAGACCTACACCTGGGACGGGCAGCAGAAGCCGCCGCTCGGCCAGTCGGTGCAGTGGTGGAACCTGCAGTGCTATGTCGGCGGCGCCGGCAATGATCCTCTGGCCTGGGCAAAGGCTCTGCCGTCCGACGCCGGCATCACCAACCCCCAGGCTTTCATCATCCCCGGCTTCGATACCAGCCAGACGCCGGCGTCCATCCAGCAGACGTTTACGCAATATGAGGGCACCGGTATCAAGGGCGGCTTCATCTACGACTCCGCCGGGATCTTCGCGAGCCCCTACACGCCGCAGCAGTATGCGCTGGCGATCATCGAAGGCCTGCAGGGTACCGGCACGGAGGCGGACGAGCCCAAGTCCGTAGCGGCCGCGGTCAGCGCGTAGCCGGCGAGCGTCCGGCGGCCCAGGCCTGATCCATAGGATTCACCATGCGACCAAGAAAGGAATGGTGGAGTATGCCAGAGGTGGTTGTGCAGACGATTACGATCAATGTGATTTTCGATCCCAGCAAGATCACTACACCAGAAGGTCCCATCACTCTGGATGGACCGTTCACCATCATCCAGCCCCCTCCCCCCGCTCCTTCCCGGAAGCAGCTCAGCATTGCTCAAGGGATCACCATGATCGTCTTCAAGCTGGCCCCCGCCGCCCCGGGAGATCCTCAGCCGCAATTCCCGGCGTACCCGATCGAGTGGTTTGATGGGGACGGAAACACCATCGCCCAGCCTGACTGTTTCGACGTCCATTGGTACAATCCAAACCAATGCACCGTCCTGGACAGCAACTCGGCGCTCGTGGCGAACCCGCATGTGTTCAACGTCGTGGTCGCATACAACAACAAGACCTACGGCTCGGACCCGACGATCGTCAACGAGCCGCCGATGCCGGTTGGCTAGGGAGCAGAATCCTTTCTAGCGCCGTTCGAGCCGCTTGCGGAAGTCCGGATCCCGCCGCAGGGGCTCGAACCAGGGGAGCGAGAACCAGCGCCGGTTGAGGCCGTGGTCCAAGGCGCGGCCGGCGCTGGCGCGGGCCGAGGAGGTGTCACCGATCACCGCGTACACCAGCGCCGCCTCGAAGGCGAGGTCGGGGTTGTCCGGCGCGGCGACCGTGGCCTGTTGGATCGTGGCGGCGGCCTCTGTCTTCCAGCCGAGGTGGGCTTGTGCCTGCGCCTTGGACGCGAGGAGTTGCCAGTTGTCCTGCGCAGGGTCTTGCGACACCAACTCGAGCACGCGCCGGTAGAGCGACTCTCCCTCGGCACGGTGCCCCTGCAGGGTTTCGGCATCCCCGAGATCGAGAACGGCGGAGTAGGTCTTGGGTGCCAGAGCGCAGGCGGTGCGCAAGCTCGCGGCCGCTTCCCGGTAGCGGCCGAGGAGGAGTTGGCTGACGCCGAGATTCGACAGCATGGCGTAGCTGGGACGGCGGCGGGCGAGAGCTGTGTAAAGCTCCGCCGCGCGGGCCGGATCGCCCGTCTCCAACTCGAGCTGGGCGAGGAGGTTTTCGCCGCTGGAGAGATCAGGGACGCGGCGCAGAAGATTCTCCAGCGTGCTTCGGGCCGCTGCCATATCCCCCAGACGCATCTGGAGGTTGGCCAGCCCGATCAGAAGCTGGTCCGACGGATGGCGCTCGACGGCGGCGCGTTGCAACTCCAGAGCCTTGCGCCGGTCGCCTCGCTGCTCGCTCAGCATGGCCCGCTGTTGCAAGGTCCGGACGTCGCCGGGGAGGCGCTGCTCCAGCGCGTTCAAGGCCTCTTCGGCCTCGTCGAGACGGCCCGCATTCAGCGCCACACCGAACAGCGCGTCGAGAGGCAGCGGATCGTCCGGGGCAATCCGCCGCGCCTCGCCGATCAGGCCGAGCGCATGATCGAGCTGCCTGGCATCGCGGGTCTGGTAGAAGCGGAATCCCTCGATCCGGGCTTCCAAGAGGTAGGCGTCGAGGAACAGGGGCGAGCCCGCGCGGATTTGATCCAACTCGCCAAGAAGCGGCTGGAGATCGGCCGGCCGCGCTTCCTGCCACTGCCGCTGAAGGCGCAGATAGCGCTGATAATCTTCGCCCCGCGCCTGGAGCTGGGACGCCCCCGGCCGGGCGTGGAAGCCGGCATAGAGCGGCTTCAAATACGTCGAGGCAGCGGTGTCCAGAAGATGAAGGTCGTCCAGCGGCACCTCGAAGGGCTCTGTGCTGGCGATAACCCTGCCGTCGCTGCCGCGCTGCCGGCGCAGCACGACCTGGCAGTGGTGGGCCTGACAATCGAGAGTCGCGGTCAGCACCTCTGCCGCCGCCTGCAGCTTCGCCAGACGCTGGACGGTCGGGGCCGGCTCGCCGGGCTCCGGAGCGCCAGGAGTGAGCGCGGCGATTCCCTCCAGCGCGGTGAGCGCCCGGAGGGAGGCCGCCTGCAAGGCCGCGGCGGCCAGCACCACGTCCTCCCGGCCGGCGCCGAGGCCGACCTCCGGCCGGGCCACGGCGACGTAGAGCGGCGCGCCCGGCGGGCTCGGTGAGCTCGGGAAGCGCAGCCGCCCAACGAGGAAGAGCCCCAGCGCCGCCAGCAGGACCAGGGCCGCGGCCAGGGCCAGGCGGCGGGGGCGAAGGCCACGGTACGGAGTCACGGAGACCGGCCGGCCGGGATCGGACGCCGGAGCCGCGGCGAGCGGTAAATGATGCGAGGGATGCGGGGCCGGAAACGGAGTGAAGGAAACCGTCTGGCCGGTGTCCAGCGGGGCTGCCGCGGCTCCCGATCCGGACTCGATGCGAGCGAGCGCTTCGCCGGCGCTGCGGGGTCGGCGGGCGGCATCCTTCTCCAGCAGGGAGTCGATCAGCGCCGAGAGGGCCGCGGGCACCGCGGGCGCCAGCTCGCGGGCGGGCGTCTGGAGATGGGTGCAGACCCGGGTCAGGGTCGCGATGGGCGTCTGGGCCTGAAATGGAGAGACGCCGGTGGCCGCCTCGTAGAGCAGGACGCCGAGGGAGAACAGATCCGACCGCGGATCGAGAGGGAGGCTGTTGGCCTGCTCCGGGGACATGGCGCGATAGGTGCCCACGAGGCCGGCCGTGCCAGGCATGGAATCACTCGCCGGCGAGTCGGGCTCGGACGCGTAGAGCTTGGCGAGGCCGAAGTCCAGGACCAGGGCACGGCCGGAGGGCGCCAGCATGACGTTCTCGGCCTTGAGGTCGCGGTGCAGCAGGCCTTGGGCGTGCGCCGCCTCCAGGGCTCCCAGGACGTCCCGCGCCACGGCGACGACCTGCTCGGGCGCCAGCGGCCCCTGGCGGAGCCGCTCGGCCAGCGTGGTGCCTTCGACATATTGCAGGACGAGCCAGACGCCCGCCTCTGTTTCGAGCAGATCGTGGATGCGCACGATGGCGGGGTGGTCGAGCTGGGCCACCGCGCGGGCCTCGCGGCGGAAACGCTCGCGCAGCAGGTCGCCGGCCGCGTCGGGCCGGATCTGCTTGAGGGCCACGCGGCGGTCGAGCCGTTCGTCCCAAGCGGCGTAGACCACGCCCATGCCGCCGGCGCCGAGCTTCCTCTCGAGGCGGTAGGGACCGATCCGCTCGGGCTCCACGGATCAGTCGCTCCCGAGCTCGGTGCGCCGGATCTTGAGACCGTGCGGGGAGACGCCGAGGTCGTCCGCGGCCGCGTCGAGGTCCCCGCTGGAGCGCTCCAGGGCCGCGGCGATCTCTTCGCGGCTCAGGTCCGCGGCTTTGCGGATCCCCCCATGGCGGGCGACCAGTGCATAGAGGGAGGTGCGTGAGACGCGCAGGCGACCGGCGGCGCCGGCGAGGTTCCAGCGGCTGGCGCGCAGGGCCGCGACGAGCTCGTCGTCCGCGATTTCAGAGATCGGCCGGTATTCAGCACGGGAGGCACGCGCCCCCGGCTCCCGCCGTCCGCTCTCCGGCACACCTGCCGCGGGGACCTCCCCAGGGGCGGCGGCCAGCGCCTGTTCCACGGTCAGGGGGAGCTCGGCCTGCTCGGCGTCGCAGCAGCCCGTCGCGAGGTGGCGGGCGACGTTGCGCAGCTCGCGGACGTTGCCGGGCCAGTCGTAAACGGCCAGGCGCGCCACCAGGGCCGCCGGCAGCCAGGGCCGGCCTTGCGGGCCGGCGCTGTCGAGGAGATGCTCCGCACCCCGGGCTGCCATCTCCTGGCGCAGGAAGCTCACGAGCAGCCGGCCGACGTCGTCCCGCCGCTCGCGCAGGGGCGGCAGCCGGATCTCGAAGCCGCGCAGGCGATGGAGCAGCGGCGCTCGGAAACGCCCCTGGGTGACAGCGGTTTCGAGATCGGCGTCCGTGGCGGCCACGATCCGGACGTCGACACGCACCGGCGCCTCGGAGCCCACCGGCTGGATCTCGCCGCTCTCCAGCGCCCGCAGCAGCAGGACCTGCACCTCCGGCGGCGCCTCGCCGACCTCGTCCAGGAACAGGGTGCCGGAGTCGGCCCGCTCGAAGTGGCCCGCCCGCCGGCGGTCAGCCCCGGTGAAGGCGCCGCGCGCCGCGCCGAAGAGCTCCGCGGTGGCGAGCGACGGCGGGACCGCTCCCAGGTTGAGCGCGAGATAAGGGCGGTCCCGGCGCGCTCCGGCGGTGTGAATGGCCCGCGCCACGAGCTCCTTGCCAGTGCCGGTCTCGCCCCGCAGCAGGACCGGCGTGGCCCCGGCCGAGACCCGCCCGATCTCGCGGTACAGCAGGGCCAGGGCGGCGCTCTTGCCGATCAGGCCGAAGCGCTCGGGCTCGCACGGCAGGGCAGGAGGCAGGAGATGGAGCAGCAAAGCCACGCGCTCGGCGAGCAGGATGGCGACGCCGCGCTCGAGCGCGGAAGCCGGGATCTCACCCTCTGCCGGAGCTCCGAAGCGCTGGATCCGCCAACCGCCGTTTTCCACCACCAGCCGGATCGAGCCCGGCCTCTCCCCGGGAGCCAGGTAGACCGGGCTCCGGCTCAAGTGAGAATCGGCCAGCGGACGCGCTTTCTCCTCGCCGGGTTGGGCAAACAGCGGCGCGAGACGCGACAGCGCGACGGCCCGCCCCGAGCCCAGCGCCGGCAGCAGGACGCGCTCTCCCACCCGGCTTAGGTCCGGATGCGCCAGCACAGTGAGCGCCGGGACCCGCAGCTCTGGCGGGCACACCTCAAGGGGAGCGCAAGCTTCGGTCGAAGCGTTCAGCTCCCGATCCCAGTCGCTGCGGGGGTCCACCATGGATAGAGCGGAGTCTAGAGAGGGTAAAGCCATAAAGCAAGAGCGCCGCAGTCCTGCCGCGGCCTGCGCCGGCGGCGTACACCTACCCGAGCGAGATCGAACGGCCCGGCACACACCGGCATTCGCGATTTCCTCCAGGCGTCCTTCCCCGGCCAGCGCCTCCTACAGCAACGGCTTCACGGGTTGCAGTTGCCAGAAACGCACCTTGCTGCGCTTGGCGAAGGACACGTATTGATCCGGATTGTCCTGGGCCGCGCTCCAACTGTTGCCCGGCTGCATGTCGGTTTCGATCGCTTGCTCCACGGCACGCGCCAGCGCTGCGTCGTCGATGATCACACCGCCCTCGGTGTTGAGATTCTCCGAGCGCGGGTCAAGATTGAAGGTACCAATGAAGACCAGTTTCGAATCCACCACCAAGGTCTTGGCGTGCAGGGCGAACACCGGCCGCCGCTGGTTGGCGGCCGTGAGACGTTGCAGCAGCATTCGTTTGGCCGCCGGCTCCGGCCGGTACTCATAGATCTCCAGGCCCGTCTTGAGCAGACGCTTGCGCTGGTTGCGATAACCGCTGAAGGCTTGCAGGTTGTCGGTGGAGGCGAGCGAGTTGGTGTGGATGCGCACCCGTACGCCGCGGGCGATGGCGCGCCGGAACACGTCGAAGGCCGCGTCCGACAGGACCAGGTAGGGCGACTGGATCACAACGCTGTGCCGCGCGTCGTTGACCAACTGCGCCAGGGCTGCAGTTGTGTGGCCGCCGCCGCCGAGCAGGAAACGATGATCGTTTTTGCCCGGCCGGTCGCTGACATATTGCACCTGGCCCCAGACCATCTGGTCGGCGAGCCGCGGAAACGCCTGCGGCGTTGTGTCAATCGCATTGTGCACCTCGGGCGCGAAATGCTCCGGTGACGCGGCATAGGCGTGGAGCTCGCCGTAGATCTTCTCGCGCTCGCCAGCGTCCACCGTCACGTGCTTCTTCATCAGGCCGAGGCCGTTGTAGCGCGCCTCCACCCGCACGCTGAGCGCGCTGTCCCAGAACCCCTCGAAGCTCGCCTGCATGGTCTTGACGACGTCACCCACCAGCAGCGCATCGCGGTCTCGGAAGTTGTATTCGTGGTTGTAGTCGAAGTACTCAGCGGCCATGTTGCGTCCGCCGGTGATGCCAACCTTACCGTCCACGATGAAGGTCTTGTTGTGCATGCGCTGGTTGACGCCGCGGAAATCAGTGGCGATATTGAAGACGCGTCTCTGCATCGGCGTTCCGACCGAGGTCTTCGGATTGTAGATGCGGATCTCGAAGCTCGGGTGGCGCGCCAGGGCGAGCAAGGTTTTGTCCGGCGCGTTGATGAGCAGGTCGTCGACGATCACGCGGACCCGCACCCCTCGCTCGGCGGCGCGCAGCAGCGACTCCGCGGCCAGGATGCCGATGTTGTCGGTGCTCCAGATGAAGTACTGCACCTCGATGGAATGCTGGGCGTGATCGGCGAGCCAGGCACGGGCGATCAGCGCTTCTTCGCCGGTGTCCAGAACGTAGCTGCCGCTCTGTCCCGCATGCGTGGCGATCTGGCTGTCGATGAAGTCCCAGCTCGCGTCGCGGCCGGCGGTCGCCGCGCCGTAGAGGGTCTGTGCGACCTCTTCAGCCGCCGCTGTGGCCTGGAGAGAGGTGAGCAACAGTCCGGTCAGCCCCGCGAGTCGCCAGAATCTCTTGAGCATGTCGATCTCCTCGCTCCAAGAGTAACACTCAGCGCACGGGGGGCTTGGCGACCTAGCTCTCTATCGCGGCAGCTTTACGGCTGCCGTTTTTTCATACTTCTTCGCCGTGAGGGAAGGCTAAGCTAAACCCTTCCGGAGGCCGCGAGATCTATAGAGGTTGGAGCAAGCCCCGACCTCTATAGGAGACACTCTCATGGGCAAACATAAATTGGGTCAAATCTTCTGCTTGACGGCTTTCGTCTGGTTGGCCCTGGCGTCGGCCTTGGCCGCCGACAACATCTACTGGGCCGGCCGCGATCTGCACGGGGCGCCGAATCTCGACGGCACAGGCGCGCATTCCTTGTGGAGCAACGTCTATAGCGCCGACGTGGCGGTGGATCCGGGTAACAACAAGGTCTACTGGATCGACATCTCGACCGGCATGACCAGGATCCGCGTGGGCAACCTCGACGGATCGGGGACGCCCTCGACGCTCGTCACTACCTCGGGTGCCTACGAGCTTCAGATCGATGTCGCGAATGGGAGGATCTACTGGGACGACATCAACAGCTTGACGATCCACTGGTCGAGCCTGACCACGCCTGCGGATCACGTCCTCCCCCTCCACCCCTTGGATCTCCGTGCGATTGCGCTCGACCTCCGGTCGTCCCAGCAGAGCCTCTACTACATCGACACCTTCGACGTCTGGCGCTCTGACCTGAACGGCGGCAACCTGACACATCTGCCGAATACTCTCGGCGCCGGCACTGTCTACTCGGGCATGGCGATCGATACCTGCAACGACCAGATCCTGGTGACCGGCACGGAGCAGAACACTCCCGGCGGTAGTACGTTCATCCTCCGAGCTGATCTCGCCGACGCCGGCAACGCGGCCTACGTCCTCCAGGACTCCTCCTGGACCGGCGCCATCGTCGGCACCAGTCCGCGGAAGATCGAGATCGATCCGCACGGCGGGAAGATGTACTGGAGCGATGTCGGTCTCTCGACCATCCGCCGCGCGGATTTGAGCGGCGCCAACTTCGAGGAGATCGCGAACGCTTCGGTCTCCTCGGGCTCTTTCATGGGGTTGGCGCTCGACATCTCCGATCCGTCGTGCTCGACGGTCGGCACCAACAAGGATCTGAGGAATGCAACCCGTCAGGCCGCCGACGGCATTGAGATCCTCCTCAAGGGCGTCTACCGGCACCTGGTCCACTACGACGGATACCCGGCCAACCACTTCGCGTCCTACACCGAGTCGGCCGCCCCCGGCGGCAACACGCGGCTCTCCTGGTCGAGCCCCAACAACGTCGTCCAGCCCGGCCAGATCGCCCATGTCGGTTTCAACGCGCCCGGCACCTCGGCGACCATTCTGGGGGTTTTTTGGCGACACGGGAAGACGAGGACTGGATGTGCCCCTCAGGTTTCGACCAACACCCACGCCTGGGGCTCGCCAGGCTCGCAGGTGATTTTCACCAACAACGGCCTGGAGTGCCGCTCGGTCCCGCGCTACGTGGGGGGACTGAAAATCGAGTGGTACGCCGCGGCCGTTCCGCTTGCCGACCTGAATGCCAGGGCGCCGAGAAAGCCGCTGCGGGTCGACGCCATCGGCCGGGTGCCGATCCTGCTCAAGCCGGGGGCGGAGGTGAAGATCGACGTG
>DATARD010000167.1:0-28715 GCA_036264355.1 Thermoanaerobaculia bacterium | reverse complement strand
CACACGACTTCGAATCGAAAGCCCTTGATCTCTCGGAGCTGCTCGCCTCCATCGTCGAAAAGACGGGTGGCAGCGTGGTGCAGGTTTCGGCCCGGCGCGGCATCGGGTCGAGCGGTGTCGTCTGGTCGGCCGACGGCGTGGTGGTGGCGGCGGACCACAACATCCAGCGCGAGGAGGACATCACCCTCGGCCTGCCGGACGGCGGCACGGTGCCGGCCCGCGTCGTCGGCCGCGATCCCAGCACCGACGTCGCCGTGCTGCGCGCCGAAGCCTCCGGCCTGGCGGTGCCGGAGTGGGCGGACCTCTCCTCTGTGAAAGTGGGCCACCTCGCGCTCGGCATCCTGCGCCCCGGCCGCAGCGTGCGCGCCACCTTCGGCATCGTCAGCGCGGTCGGGGAGGATTGGCGGACGCCGGCCGGCGGCAAGCTCGACCGCTACGTGCAGACCGATCTCGACATCCTGAAAGGGTTCTCCGGCAGCCTCGTTGTCGACGTCCGCGGGCGTGCTCTCGGCCTCGGCACCGCCGGGCTCCTGCGCGGCCACGCCATGGTGGTGCCGCCGGCGACCCTGCAGCGGGTGGTGGGATCGCTCCTCGAGCACGGCCGCATCCCGCGCGGCCAGCTCGGCGTCGGCCTCATGCCTCTGCGTCTGCCGGCCAACCTGGAGGAGTCGACCGGCCAGGCCACCGGGCTGATGGTCGTCCTGGTGCAACCGGGCAGCGCGGCTGAAGCGGCCGGCGTGCTCCTCGGCGACATCCTGATCTCCCTGGACGGCCAGTCCGTCTCCGACCTGTCGCAGCTTCACTCGCTGCTGAGCCAGGACCGCGTCGGATCGCCGGTGGTGCTCAAGCTGATCCGCGCCGGCGAGGCGAAGACGGTGGAGGTGACGGTTCAGGCGAAGGGGTGAGGTGCTATTGCCAGGCGCGCCGCCCGATCCCCCAACCCAGGGCGTTGCCCTGGGCTAAGGAAACACGACCCTCCGGGCCGAAAACAACAAAAACTTGGGTGGGGGACAGGGCCGAAGGCTCGGGGTTGCCTTAGCCCGGGGCATCGCCCCGGGTTGGGCGGACGGCCTCCTCCAACACCTCCAACAGCTCCAACTGCTCCGCCGTCAGCTCTCCGGTCTTCTTCTTCTGCCACAGCGTCTCGCGCGCCAGCTCGGTGACCAGGCGGACCTTCCTCGGCGCCAGATCGGCCAGAGCGGCGAGTTGCCGTTCCACGGTGGCGCGGTCGCCGCGGGCGGCGGGACCGGTGAGCGCGGCGGCGACCGGCTGTCCGGCGGCGTCGGCCTCGATGGCGGCGGCCACCGCGCCGCGGCTGAGCTCCAGGTAGCCGCGTACGACGGCTGCGGGCAGCCGGAGGCGGACGGCGATCTCCTCAGCGAGGGCGAGGAGGGTCACGACCCCTCCCGCCGCCAGCGTCGCCGCGAAGTGGTAGAGGGTGCGGGCGGCGGCGGGGACCTCGGCGGCTTCGGCTCCCCAGGCGGCGGCGAGCCGATGGGCGAGGGCACGGGCCGGCGGATCGCCGTCGAGGGCGAAGAAGACGCCGTGCGCCTGGGCGAGATCGGGCAGCGGCTGCGGGAAGGCTTTGAGCGGGTGGAGCGAGCCGACCGCTGTCATTCCCATTCCAGCGACACCGCGGAGAGGAGCGAGGACCTCGGCGTCCAGGCTGCCCGACGTGTGGAGCGCCACCGCCGCCTGCGGCCGGGCCGCCAGCTCCGCGGCCACCTGGGCGAGGACGCCGTCCGGCACGGCGATCAGAAGGAGGTCCTGGCCTGCCGTCGAGAGAGCTGGCGAGCCGTCCCGTCCGACGGCGGCCAGGCAGCGCGCGCCCTGCGCTTCCGCCCACGCGGCCAGGCTCCGTCCTACCCGGCCCGGCCCCACCAGGGAAAATGTCAGATCGGAGAGCGGCGCGTTCATCCAGCGTACAATACCAAAGTCTTTATGATCAGTAACTTGGCGCCTCCCGACCTTGACAGGGAATGCGCGGCCGGCTATGCTTCGTTAGCACTCTCACGGTGAGAGTGCTAACTCTTGTGGCCATAGGCATCTCGACATGGCGGAAGTCAAAGACGCGGCGAATCTGACGCCCAGGGACCGGGAGATCCTCAAGGACATCATCTTGTCGTATGTCCTGAGCGCCGAGCCGGTCAGCTCGCGCTCCGTGTCCAAGCTGGGGCGGCTGAGCCTTTCCGCGGCCACCATCCGCAACGTGATGGCGGATCTCGAGGAGTGGGGATATCTCATGCAGCCCCACACCTCGGCCGGGCGGGTACCGACGGCGGCAGCCTACCACCTGTTCATCGAATCGATGATGCAGGTGCGCAAGGTGCCGGCGCGCGACCGCCGGTACATCGAAGAGAGCCTGAAAAGCGGCGACGCCGATCAGATCCTGGGGGCGGCCTCGCACGTGCTCTCGGAGCTATCGCAGCAGGTCGGCGTCGTGGTCGCGCCGGCGGTGGGGGAGACGGTGCTCAAGGCGGTGGACTTCGTCCCTATCTATGGGCGCCGGGTGCTGTGTGTGGTGGTGTCGGCGGCCGGGTTCGTCGACAACAAGGTGATCGAGACCGAAGAGGAAATCCCGCGCGAGGAGCTGGTCAGGATCTCCAACTACTTGACGGAAAATTTCTGCGGCCAGACACTGCGGGGTATCCGCGACCGGCTGCTCAAGATGATGGCGGAGGAGCGCGCGCAGGTGAACCGGATGCTCGCGCTCGCCATCGAGCTGGCCCGCGAGGGGTTGAACGTCGACGACGGGCCGGACGTTCTGGTCGACGGTACGACCGGGCTGCTCGCCCGGCCGGAGCTGGGCGACATCCAGCGGGTGCGCCGGATGTTCGAGGCGTTCGCCGACAAGGCCCGCCTGGTGAAGCTGCTCAACCGTTGCATCCAGGGCCAGGGCGTGCGCGTGCTGATCGGCGACGACAGTGAGCTCACCTCGGAGCTCGACTTCAGCCTGGTGGCGGTGCCCTACGGAGTGGGAGACCAGACGCTCGGCACGCTGGGCATCCTCGGTCCCTCCCGCATGGAATATGAGCGGGTGATTCCGCTGGTGCACTTCCTGGGCGAGACGCTGAGCCGCGCCCTGGGGGAGAGCTCCTCCGGCCATCCGGAGAAGAGCGAGAAGAAGTAGCGGCAGTATCTCCAGAATGAATCGAGAGCGAGAGGCAGGAGACGCAATGGCAGACGAACGGCATCACAACGAGGACGCCAACGAGGTGTCCCTGGATCTGGACGGGCAGAACGACGACCTCGAGGCGGCGATGCGCGACGCCGTGGCGGCCGTCGAAGGGGTGCAGAGCGGAGACCCGGCCACGGCTTCGGACACGGCTGCAGAAAATACCGCCGAGGACGAGGTCGGCAAGCTGCGCCGGGAGATCGCCGACCTGCGCGACCGCTCCATGCGCACGCTGGCCGATTTCGACAACTTCCGCAAGCGCAGCGAGCGCGAGCGCCAGGACCTCAAGAAATACGCGCAGGTGGAGATCATCCGCGAGTACCTGGGCATCATCGACAACCTGGACCTGGCCCTCTCGGCGGCGGGAGCGGCGTCCGGCACGGCCTCCGACCTGAAGCGCGGCGTGGAGATGATCCACCGCCAGATGCTCGACCTCCTGAAGCGCAACGGCGTCAAGGAGATCAGCGCCCTGGGCCAGCCGTTCGATCCGACGGTGCACGAAGCGGTGTCGCGCGAGGAAGATCCCGCCGTCCAGGCGCCCACGGTGACCGGCGAGATGCGGCGCGGTTACTTCATCCACGACCGCCTGCTGCGGCCGGCGATGGTCAAGGTCTCGGTGCCGGCCGAGCCCGCGCGGCCGGCGGCAGACCCTTCCGCCTAGCGAACCACGTACAATAGGTGTCAAGTGTGTGCCACAGCGCAAATGAGTCGAGCGCAATGAGGCGAGCGGCGTGAGCAAAATTCTCGGCATCGATCTTGGGACGACCAACAGTTGCGTCGCCATCGTGGAGGCGACGGCGCCTCGCGTGCTGGCGAACCGCGAAGGGAGCCGCACCACTCCCTCCATCGTCGCGTTCGCCGACGAAGGCGACCGCCTGGTGGGCCAGATCGCCAAACGGCAGGCGATCACCAACCCGGAGAACACCGTTTTCGCGGTCAAACGCCTCATCGGACGCAAATACAGCGATCCGCACGTCGCCAAGGCGCGGGAGATCCTTCCCTACAACCTGGTGAAGGCGATCAACGGCGACCTCAAGGTGGAGATCCGCGACCGCCAGTACAGCCCCGAGGAGATCTCGGCGCAGGTGCTGCGCGAGATCAAGGAGTTCGCCGAGGAGACCTTGGGCGAAGAGGTGAGCGAGGTGGTGATCACCGTGCCCGCCTACTTCAACGACTCGCAGCGCCAGGCCACCAAGGACGCCGGCAAGATCGCCGGCCTCGAGGTGCTGCGCATCATCAACGAGCCCACCGCCGCCGCTCTGGCCCACGGCCTGGACCGCAGCTCCACGGCGGGCAACATCGCCGTCTACGACCTGGGCGGCGGCACGTTCGACATCTCGATCCTGCAGCTCGCGCAGGGCATCTTCGAGGTGCGCTCCACCGCGGGCGACACCTACCTGGGCGGCGAGGACTTCGACCACCGGATCATGGAGTGGCTGATCGAGGGCTTCCAGGGCGAGACGGGGATCGACCTGCACGGCGACCGCATGGCCCTGCAACGCCTCAAGGAGGCTGCCGAGCGCGCCAAGTGCGAGCTCTCCGCGTCGGACGAGGCGCCGATCAACCTGCCGTTCATCTCCGCCGACCGCTCCGGCCCGCGCCACCTCGCCCGCAATCTCACCCGCGGCCAGTTCGAGGATCTGGTGCGCGACCTGGTGGAGCGCACCGAGGAGCCGTGCTACGACGCGTTGAAGCAGGCCGGCCTGCGCGCCGACCAGATCGACGAGGTCCTGCTGGTGGGCGGCCAGACCCGCACGCCCATGGTCGCCAAGGCGGTCGAGAAGATCTTCGGCCGCAAGCCGAACCGCGACATCAACCCCGACGAGGTGGTGGCGATGGGAGCGGCGGTGCAGGGCGGCATCCTGCGCGGCGACATCAAGGACCTCGTCCTCCTCGACGTCACGCCGCTCTCCCTGGGCGTCGAGACGCAGGGCGGCCTGTTCACCAAGCTGATCGAGCGCAACTCGACCATTCCGACCAAGAACACGCAGATCTTCACCACCGTGGTGGACAACCAGGACGCGGTGGAGATCCACTGCCTCCAGGGCGAACGGCAGATCGCCTCGGAGAACAAATCGCTCGGCCGGTTCGAGCTGGTGGGCATTCCGCCGGCGCCGCGCGGCGTGCCGCAGATCGAGGTCGCCTTCGCGATCGATTCGAACGGCATCGTCAACGTCTCGGCGCGCGACATGTCCACCAACCTCACGCAGAGCATCCAGATCACTCCCGCCGGCGGCCTCTCCGAGGAGGAGATCAACCGTCTGGTGGACGAGGCCTCGCGGCAGTCGCAGAGCGACCTTCAGAAGCGGGAGGTTTTGCAGCTCAAGAACCGCCTGGAGGGATTGATCTACAGCAGCGAGCGTGTCTTCGAGCAGTTCCGCGACATGTTGCAAGAGACGGACTCGAAGAAGATCCACGAGACTCTTCTCAAGGCGCGCGTTGCGCTCAACGATGAGAAGAAGGCGGACCTCGAGGGGGCGATCTTCGACCTCAACAACGTCTCGCGTACGCTTTCGGACGTCATGCTCAGCAAGGCCAGTCCGCAAAAGGGTTAGACATGGCAAAACGCGATTATTACGAGGTGCTGGCGATCACCAAGTCCGCCAGCGCGCAAGAGATCAAGTCGGCCTATCGCAAGCTGGCGCAGAAATATCATCCGGACCGCAATCCCGGTGATACCGAGGCGGAGGAGAAATTCAAGGAGGCCGCCGAAGCCTATGCGGTGCTCTCCGACACGGACAAGCGCACGCGCTACGATCATTACGGCCACCAGGGGGTGAGCGGGGTCGGAGCAGGCGGTTTCGATCCGTCGATCTTCGCCGATTTCTCCGACATCCTGGGCGACTTCTTCGGCCTGGGCGGCAACCGGCGCGGCGGCGGTCCCGGCGGCATGACCCGCGGCGCGGATCTGCGCTACGACCTCACCCTGTCGTTCGAGGAGGCGGCGTTCGGCACCGACACGGTGCTACGCATTCCGCGTCTCGAAACCTGCGGCAAGTGCTCGGGTAGTGGCAGCGCGAACGGCGCCGCGCCGGCGGTCTGCACGGCGTGCGGAGGCCGCGGCCAAGTGCGTTTCACCCAGGGCTTCTTCACCGTCGCGCGCACCTGCCCGCAGTGCAACGGCGAGGGGAGGGTGATCACCGATCCCTGCACCGAATGCAAGGGCGAGGGGCGGGTGGAGAAGGAGCGTTCGACCTCGGTGAAGATCCCCGCCGGCGTCGACAACGGCTCCCGTCTGCGCCTCACCGGCGAAGGCGAGCACGGCCGCCACGGCGGGCCGCCGGGCGATCTCTACATCGTCCTCCAGGTGCGTCCGCACCTGCGCTTCCGCCGCGACGGCTCGACGGTGCTCTCGCGCGTCTCGATCACCTATCCGCAAGCCGTGCTGGGCACCAACATCGAAGTGGAGACCCTGCGTGGCAGCGCGCCGCTCGAAATCCCGCCCGGCACCTCGCACGGCCGCGACTTCCGCCTGCGCAGCCAGGGCATCGACCGCCTCGACAGTTCCGGCCGCGGCGACCACGTGGTGACGGTGCAAGTGGAGATCCCGAGCCCCAAGGAGCTGTCGGACGAGGAAGTCCAACTCCTCCGCCGTCTCGCCGAGATCGGCGGCCACCCGGTCAAAGAAGAGCGGCGGGTATTGGATAAGGTGAAGAACTTCTTCGGTTAGGGCGCGAGGCGCCACGGCGGGCGGTCATCTGCACCGAGGTGCCGATCGAGCATGTCGGCGAAGGGTGCCGGCGTTATCGGTACCTCAGCGGTAGGCTTTGTCCCGAGGAAGGACCCGCATGATGAAAAGGGCCTTGGTCGCCGGATCGCGCCGAAAGCGGATGCGCCAAGCGCCGACCCGGAGACGCCACTCGGGTGGCTCCACGGCCTCCAAGCGCAACACATCTCCATGCTCGGCGGTGGCATAGCGATCAAGAGCTGCGAGGAGGCGTTGACGGATTTGGGGATCAAGGCGGTCGGCGTCTCGGATGGCCCGTTCCGACCAGGAGATCTGCCACCTCACAGAAGGCCCCAGCGCTTCTTGGCCTCCTCCTGGGAGGCGACGCGGCCTGCCTCGATGTCGGCTCTCGCCTCGGTCAACCCGCCGTCGAAATCATCGTCATCGGGTTCGTCGTCGAAGGGCGCCGCATCGAGAGGAACATGCGGAGCCGGTGCCGCGCTGAGTGCTTGGAGGACACGCGCGGCGGTAGGGATGTCCTGGGCGGGCAGCTCTTCTACGAGTTGATGCAGGATGTCGCGCGGGCTCATGGTCACCTCTGGAGCCTCATTCTACGCTCTCCGGGATTGGGAGTCAGGACTCTTCTGATCCGCCCTCCCGCGACCTCTCCCGCGCCGCCGCCACCGCCCTCTCCATCGAGCGATAGACCGCGATCTTCTCTTTCCGGTGATGAATGCCGGAGCGGGCGAGGACGCGCATCGGCTGGCTCTGCACGCCGGCGAGGACGACGAAGACTCCCAGCGCCTGCAAACGCTCCACCGCCGCCTCCAGGCTGACCATGCCGGTGGCGTCCATCGCCGGCACGGCGGACAGGTCGAGGAGCACGACGCTGATGCCGGTCGGCGTGCGGTGGAGGGCGCTCATCGCCTTCTGCGCGGCGCCGAAGAAGAGCGGACCGGCGACCTCATAGACCAGCACGTCTTTCGGCAGGCCGGTGAGCAGCGGATGCTGATCGACCAGACGGACGCCTGAGACTTCCGCCATCCGGCGCATGAAGAGGAGCGCCGCGAGCATCACTCCGACGGTGACCGAGACGACCATGTCGAACACCACGGTGAGCAGAAAGCAGGTGAGCAGCACCAGCACGTCGCTGCGCGGCGCCACCCGGAGGGCGTGCAGGAAGTGCTTGGCCTCGCTCATGTTCCAGGCCACGATGAGGAGCAGGGCGGCGAGCGAGGCCATCGGCAGATAGCCGAGGACGGGCGCCAGGGCGAGCACCGAGAGCAGCACGAAGAGCGCGTGGACGATCGCGGCGATCGGCGAGCGCGCGCCGGAGCGGATGTTGGTCGCGGTGCGCGCCAGGGCGCCGGTCGCCGCGATGCCGCCGAAGAACGGCGCGATGATGTTCCCCGTCCCCTGCGCCAGGAGCTCGGCGTCCGGATCGTGCGAGCCGCCGGTCATGCCGTCCGCCACCACCGCCGAGAGCAGCGATTCGATCGCGCCGAGCATGGCGATCGCGAAGGCCGACGGCACCAGCGCGCGCAGCAGATCGAGCGACAGCCCCAGCGGTTTGCCGTCGCCGCCGGGCAGATGCCAGGGGAGGACCGGCAGCGGCGGGAGCTGCGGGATGCCCTGGAAGATCTGCCCGCCGATCTCGTAGCTGAACCGGCTGCGGATGGTCGCCACCGTGAAGCCGGGCACGAAATGGGTGAGCACGGCCGCGACGATCCCGGCGAGGCCGAGGGCCACCAGCGGCGCCGGCACCTTGCGCGTGAGGCGCGGCCAGAGCAGCAGGAGAGCGAGGGTGAGGAGGCCGATCGACAGGTCCGGCCAGCGCAACGTCGGCATCGCCCGCGCCAGCGCCGCGACGCGCTCCAGATAGTGCTCGGGCATCTTCGGCACGGTGAGCCCGAAGAAGTCCTTGAGCTGGAGCGTCGCGATGACCACCGCGATGCCTGCCGTGAAGCCGGTGGTCACCGGATAAGGGACGAACTGGATCAACCCGCCGAGGCGGAGCACCCCCATGAGCATCAGGATGATGCCGGCCAGGACGGTCGCCGTCACCAGACCGCCGAGCCCGAACTTCGCCGCGATCGGTGCGAGGAGGACGACGAAGGCCGCCGTCGGACCCGACACCTGGACCATGGAGCCGCCCAGCGCGGCGACCACGGCGCCGGCGACGATGGCGGTATAGAGGCCGTGCTGCGGCGCCACTCCGGACGCGACGGCGAGGGCCATGGACAGCGGCAGGGCGACGATGCCGACGACGATTCCGGCCAGGACGTCGGCGCGCAGGTCCTTGCCCGTATAGCCGTGGCGGAGCGCGCGGCGCAGAGCGGTCGCGGGCTGGAGCGCCGCCGAGGAGGCCTCTTCCAGGGACTGATAACGCTTGGGCATGGGCTTGGTCCGGGCGGATGCTCAGAGGTCGCGCCGCACCATCTGCACCACCGTCTCCATGTGCCCTGTCTGCGGGAACAGGTCGACCAGATAGACCTTTTCGATGTCGTAGTCCGCGGTGAGGCGCCGCAGGTCGCGCGCCAGGGTTGCGGCATGGCAGGAGACGTAGGTGAGACGACGAGGACTCTTCTCGACCAGAGCCCGGCGGACCGGCAAGGGGAGCCCGGCGCGCGGCGGATCGACCACCACGCGGTCGGCGTCCGCCGGCAGCACGGTGATCCAGCTCTCCACCGCCCGGGTGTCGAAGTCGATGTTCGCCAGGTGGTTGCGCCGCGCGTTGAGCCGGCCGTAGCGGGTCGAGGTGGAGTCCCCCTCCGCCGCCAGGACGTGGCGGTACTTGCGCGCCAGCGGCAGGGTGAACAGGCCGACGCCCGCATAGAGATCGAACGCGGTCTCGCCTTCCCACGGGCCGACCACGATCTCCACCAGGCGCGGCAGCAGGCCGCGGTGCCCCTGGAAGAAGCAGCGGGCGTTGTAGAGATAGGAGATGTCGCCCACGGTCAGTGACACGTCGCCATGGGGGAGACCCGGAAAGGCAGGCTCGATCGACACGGCGTCAAAGTCGCCCGCCGCTCCCGCGGTCAGATCCAGGCGGTGTGGCGGCTCCGTGCCGAGCATCCCCGGCAGCTCCGGCAGCATCGCGTCGAGCTCGGGCACCAGCAGCGGGCAATGGCTGAGCGGGACCAGATCGTTCGTGCCGCGGGCGTAGTAGCCGACGCGGACGCCGCCGGCCACCGGATCGATGTCGGTGTGGAGCTGGGTGCGCAGGCGGTAGCCCCACGGCGCGCCGGTCACCAGCTCGGTCGCCGGGGGAGACGGCAGCTTCACTCCGCCCAGGTGTTCCAGCGTTTCGCGCACCGCTTCCGCCTTGAGGAGCGCCTGCATGTCGTCGCGCAGGTGCTGCAGATCGGCGATGCCGGTGCGGCTCAGCTCCGGATAGGGATCGGGGCGCCGCGCCGGACCGGGCTCCAGGATGTCCACGATCTCGGCCCGCCCGTAGTCCGCGCGGCGCTCGACGATCCGCACCCGCAGGACGTCGCCCGGCGCCGAGCGCGGAATGAAGACCGGCACGCCTTCGATGCGCGCCATCCCCTCGCCGCCGGCGACGAGCTTTTCAACCCGCACCTCGGCCAGCTCCAGACCGTCGAGGCGCGCTCCGAGATGCACCCGCGGCGCTGCCGGGGTCAATGGCGCCGGAGGTGGCTCTTGAGCTGCCCGCGGAGCGGCTCGCCAGTCGCCCTGCGGCCGGCGCAAGCCTTCCGGCTTGGGCTTGCCGCCATAGGGCCTTTTGGGCTTGCTGCCCGGCTTGCCGCCTGGCCGCCCGCCCGGCCGGCTGCCGCGATCGTTCCCCCGGTTTCCTCTCAAGCTCTCTCCTCCTCCACGAGGATGTGTACCCGCGGTGCCAGCTCCGGCATCCGCCGCGCGACCTCGGCGCGCAGGTCCGCCACCTGGTAGCGGTGGGTGAGATGATGCAGGACGAGCGCCTGGTTGCGGAACTGCCCCGCACGCTCGACGATGTCATCCAGATGGAGATGTTTGAAGCGCCCTCCCTGGTCCCTCTGGGCCTCGGAGAGAAAGGTGGACTCCAGCATCAACACCCGGCTGCCGAAGATCCTCGGCTCCAGGTCGAACACCCGTGGCCCGGTGTCCCCACAGTAGCTCAGCCAGATCTCGGCGACCACCTCGCTGGTGTCGATGCCGCGCTCGCGGAGCGCGATCAGCTCGGCCGGCGGCAAGCCGGCGAAGGGGGGAGCGAGGCGCTTGCGCGAGTGCCAGAGGTGGTAGCCCAGGCTGGGCACCACATGATCGGTCGCGAAAGCCTCGACGGCGAGATCACGTCCGACCTCGACCTGGTCGCCCGGGGCGAGGGCGATCAGCTCATACCGGTAGCGCGCGTTCTCCATCTGCTCCGCGGCGGCGATGAAAGCGGCCAGCGGCTCCCGCGCCTCCGCCGGGCAGAAGACCCGGGTGTCCATCAGCTTGTGCAGCGAGCGCTGGGAGAGGACGTAGGGCAGACCGAGCGCATGGTCGAGATGGGCATGGGTGAGGAAGACGTCGTGCGCTCCGGAGAGCTGCTGCGCGCCGCGCCCGGTGTCGAAGGCGAGGCCGGGCGGATGGACGCGGAACCAGGTCTCGTCGCCGGCACGCGACCAACCTTCGATCCGGAGATCGCCGAAACGCAGCTCCACGGGGCGCATGATGGGGTTGGAATGCTGCCCCGCCGGATCGCTCCGGTGGGGCGGCAGTGGGGTCAGATCTCCCGGAACAGCCAGCGGCGGAGCGGTTGCAGGCGGGTGCGCACGCTCTCCCAGTCGGGCTCGATCAGCCACAGGGCGGCCGACACCGAGGAGAGGAGCGAGTTGCCGTCCTGCGGCGTGAAGCAGAAGCCGTAGACATCGCGCTTGCGGCGCACCGCGATCGTCGGCGTCACCACCACCGTCTGCGACAGGATGCGGCCGTAGTAGCCGTGGTCGCGGCCGAAGCTGAAGATTAGGTTGGCGTAGCGCTTGTCGGTCAACGCCACCAGCGGGTTGTCGCGCAGGCGCTGCTTGACCTCTTCCACCGTGGTGTCGCGGGTCAGCTCCAGGTTGAACCAGATGGAGTGCATGTACTGGGTGTTGAGCTTCACCGCGCTCGAAAACAGGTTGAGATCCTTGTGCAGGGTCTCGAAGACGTAGTGCGCGTCGTGGGCGTGATGGGTGCCGAAGTCCGGATCGTCGTGCTTGCCGACGTTGGGGGCCGGCACGAAGCTGTCCGCCTGCGAGATGTCGTTCGACCGCCGCATGCAGACGAACGTCCCCTTGTGCAGGCAGTACTCCTTGCCGTCGCCCTCGTTGCAGACCGTCTTGATCAGGGTCGTGATGTTGTGGGTGTTGCAGGAGACGATCTGGATGAAGCGGTCCTCGCCCGGCACCAGGACCTCGTCGTTGACGCCGCGGGCGTACGGCTTGCCGAAGCCGAACTCGCTCCCCTGGGCGAGGAAGCCCTTGGGACCGGTGAGCCCTTCGTAGAACTTCTCCTTGTTCTCGTTGCCGGCCGGTGTGCAGTCGACCACCACGGTGGCGCGCTCCAGCGCCTCGCGGGTGTCGTAGCTCACCTCGTGCCCCATCTTCTCGAACTCGCCGCGCACGTCCTCGTCGACGGCGAGCTTGGCGCCGCGCTCGATCAGATGGCGGACCCGCGAACGGTCGCCGGCGAGCGGCGTGCGCTTGTGGAAGGTGACCTCATCAATGCCCAGGCGGTCCCGGAAGTCGGTGAACAGACCCAGCAGAGGCTCACCGATCGTGCCCGTGCCCACCACGTGGACAATCCTCTTCATGGTTGCCCCTCACTCGAAAAGCGAATGCGGTTGAACGTTCGCGTCGTGCGTCGTGCAGATGGACGGAGGAGGCCGGAGATCGGCCTGGGGGAAGAGTAGCATAGGCGAGCCCCTGAGCCCGAAATCTGCGCACAGCCCTCGCTGGTCCATTGCAACAGATTTGTTGCGCTACAGTTTTGTTGCACAACGACGGGAGCCGTCCGCCGCTCGCATATATGCTCTCCGCCATGCGCGCGGAACCCCGCAAGGCGACCTCGAAGAGCGCGATGGCGGCGCGCGCCCGGATGGTGCTCATCGCCGATCTCGGCTGGCTGGAGGGAGTGCCTCTGCTCGCGCCGCTCTCCGCGGCCCCGGCTCCGTCCAGTCTGCGCTGGCTCGCCGTGCCGGCGCACGCGCCCGCGGTGGAGATGGAGATCGGGCGGGCGCAGCTCAGCCGGGCGGTCTATGCGGTGAACAAGCTGCGCGGCGAGCACGCGGCGGCGCTTCCCAGCCTCGCCGAGGAGCCGGAAGCCTGGCTCGTCTCGGTCGAGCGCCGTCTGGAGCTGCTGAAACGCGCCGTCCACCACGGCGCAGCGCCTCCCGCCGGTCTCTGGGACGAGCCTTCCGTGCCGCCCGGGTTGCGCCGCGGCGCCGCCGCCCTCGCCGCTGCGGAGCCGGTTCTGGAGCCCCTCCTCGCGACACTGTCCTGGCTGCACGCCGGGCACCCCGGCCGTCTGCGCGCTGCTCACTCCGCCGTCGCTGACTGGGCGCGCGGCGCGGCGCTCCTCGCCGACCGCCTGGGTGCACAGGAGTCGCTGGTCCTCCTGATCCGCCTCGCCCAGCTTGCGATGGACCATGGAGAGGAGAAGGTGGCGCCGCTCGCCGCCGCGCTGTTCGACGAACGGGTGCACGGCGCCGCGCTCGGCTCGGCGTGGGAGATCTGTGACCAGATCCTCCGGGGGATCGCCAGGAATCCGAAAACGGCGCTGCCCGAAACGCTCCCCCCGGGGCGGCTGGGGCGCGACCTCGCCGCCTGGTGCGAGACTCTCGTGCAGCAGAGCCCCCGGGCGCAGCGGCAGGCGCTCCGTCTCTTCGCGCTCGCGACTCCGATCCCCCTGGCGGCGCGCTGGGCCGGTTGGTGGCAGAAGACCGGGAAGCTTCTGCGCGAGGCCCGGGCGCAGCTCGCGCCGCAGCACGTCCGGAAGAGCCGCCAGGACCTGCGCGTCCGCCTGGAGAAGCACCGGCACGCGGCGCCCCCGGCCTTCTCGGCGCGCGAGCTGATCAGCTCGCTGGACGCCATGCTCGCCGCTCCGCGCCCCTTCACCGAGCGCATGCTGGCCGCGCTCCGTCTGATCCCGGCAGAGGCCACCGAGCCAGGCCGCCTCCAGATGCTCTGCTACTGGGCCGGGCTGCGGCCCTCCGTCCTTCTCGAGGGCTTCCTGCACTATCTGGAGCGCCGCCCGGCGGCGGGCGAGGCGCTGCTGAGCCCCTGGAGAGAGATCGCGGCCTATCCGCGGGTGCGGCACACCTATACGGTCGAGGACGAGATCTGCGAACGGCCGCTCCTGCGGCGCGAGATGCTGGCCGCCTACCAATTTCTGGCGGAGCTCGTGGCCAGATATGGCGCGCTGAAGCCGGCGGTGGCGCGCCAGGCGACCGAGCTGGTTCTGGTCGCCGGCGATGCGGACCGTGCGGCGCCGGCCTTCGCCTCGTTGTACGAAAACGGCCAGTCCGGCACCTACTTCCAGACCACGGCGCTCAAGCTGGCGCTCCACCTGTGCCGGGAGCATCCGAACCGTTTTGCCGGTGTGCTGGCGGCGCTGAACGAGCAGGCAGAGCAATCGGGGATCAGGTTGGACGAGTGGCCGGAGCCCATCCTCACCCCCCTGAGCACGGGGGAGCTCGGCGAGCTGGTGTGCGAGGCGATCGTCAACCGGCAGGTCGACCGCCTGCTCACCTGTGGGGTCAAGGTGACGCTCCTCGACGCGGCGGGCGTCCGGCCGCTGCCGCTGCCCGTCATCCCCGAGCCTGCCGAGCCCAGGCCCGCCTGGATCGATCTCTATCCGGAGCCGCTCCGGCCGGCCCTCTGCCGCCTCGCCGCCGTGCTCAACGATGCGGACGGCGCGGACGATGCGGAGAGCAAGGTGGCGCGCTGGCTCGGCGACGACTTCCCGCTCCCCGGGCGCTTGGAAAGAGAGATCGCTGTCCTCACGGCCAAGCTCGCCGCCGGAGGCGGTCCGGAGCTCGCGATCCGCCTCGCCAGCCTGCGGGAGCGGCTCGCGCATCCCGCCGTGCCGGCTCCGGCGCGCCTGGAGCGGCTCGCCGGCAAGCTCGGCCGCGCCTGGGAGAGGACGGTCCTCGACCGCTGGACGGAAGAGACCGACCGGCGCCTCCCGGAAGCCCTGAAGAGCCTGCTCGGCCTCGACGCCGAGCCGCCGGCCTGGCTCCGCGAGCCCGGCAGTCTGGACCTCCTGGCGGCGGCCACCCGGCTGACCGGCGCACGCCGGCGCCTCGCCTACCGCCTCTTCCGCCTGCGCTGCGGACCGCCGCCCTGGGATCTGCGCGACGCGCCGGAGAACCGGCGCTTCGTCGAGAGTCTGCCCGATCTCGACTGGGCGCCATGGATCGACGGCCTCGGCAGCCTCGAGATGGCGGCCGCGGACGGCCGGCGCCTCTTTTTCACCCTGGAGGACGACCCGCTGGAGATCTTCCGCATGGGTGGCCACTTCCAGACCTGCCTCAGCCCGGGCTCCTTCAACTACTACTCGGTCTTCGCCAACGCCGCGGACATCAACAAGCGGGTGCTCTACGCCCGGGACGCTCCGGGCGCCGGCGGCCGGATCGTAGGCCGCTGCCTCCTCGCGATCACCGCGCATGGGGAGCTCCTCACCTTCTCTCCCTACTGCCACGACGGAAAACTGGGATTTGACCGCCTCTGCGACAGCTTCGCCGCCCAGCTCGCCCAGCGGATGAGGGCGCCGCGAGTTGCCGAGGGGGTGGTGCCGACGCTGGTGGCGCCGGCCTGGTACGACGACGGATCGCTCGATCTCGGCGGGCGCCATCCGGCTCTCCAGGAAGGCTCGCCGCTGCGCCGGCGTCTCGCCGTCCTGACGCCTCCCGAGCTGATCGGCGAGCTGCGGCGGGCGCTCAAGCCCGCGCGCCTCGACCAGGCGACCCTGCCGCTGGTGATCGAGCTGCCCGAGCTGGCGGCGCGGCCCGAGCTGGCCGTTCCGCTGCTGCGGCCGGTCGCGGAGTGCCGGACCTTCCCGGACCAGCCGCTGGTGACCGTGGCCAGCCTCGCGCTCCAGGCCGGTGCCGCCGACCTCGTCCGCTCGCTCTTCGGGCATACCCTGGCCACGATGCTCCGCCGGACTTACCGGAGATGGCGCTGGGTCGATTCCCGCCTGATCGATCTTTTCCTGCGCCTCGATCCCGCCCGCCTCCTTGCCTTCCTGCGCGACACCCGCCAGCGCGGTGTCCGCGACTGGCTGGAGGAGACCGACGCCAGCCGCCTGGAGCAGGCCGCGGACGCCCTCATCGCCCTCCACCGGCCGCGCCAGGCGCGCGAAATCTGGCAGCGTCTCGCCACCAGCCACCAGGTGCGGGCCTCCGACGACCAGCGGCAGCGCGCGCAGCAGCACCTGAATGAGCATGCCAGAAAGGCACAGTGACACCGCAGAGAGCAATCAGCGCACGAGCGGATGCTCAACCGGTGAGCAATGTAAATTGTTCAGCAGGGAATTTCTTTTCTGCCTACCATGCGTAGCGGAACCTCCGAAACCGATCCACCAGATATTGTGGTTTGGGGCTTGACGAGCCCACAGGGGCAGGCGTACCGTTGGGGAGTTGTCTTCGACGCAAAGACCCCCAACGAACGAGCCACGAGGAGGCGGGACGATGACCCAACCGGCGGTGAAGGCGCAGCGCTCCAAGAGCAGGACCAGCCCTATGAGCAGCACCTCGCAAGGGAGCGTCCCCGTGACCGAAGCCGCTCGCGGCCTCCGGTTCCAGCGCAGGTACACCACGCCGGGGGTCCACCCCTACGACACTGTCGAGTGGGAGCTCCGCGACGCCGTGATCACCAACGAGCGCGGCGAGAAGATCTTCGAGCAGCGCGGCGTCGAGGTGCCGAAGAGCTGGTCGCAGACCGCCACCAACGTGGTGGTGAGCAAGTACTTCCGCGGCCAGCTCGGCGCGCCGGAGCGGGAGCGCAGCGTGCGCCAGCTCATCGGCCGCGTCGCCGACACGATCACCGCCTGGGGTCGCGACGGCGGTTATTTCGCCGCCGCGGAGGACGCCCAGACCTTCCACGCCGAGCTGACCCACATCCTCCTCTATCAGCTCGCTTGCTTCAACTCGCCGGTGTGGTTCAACGTCGGCATCGAGCCGCAGCCGCAGTGCTCGGCCTGCTTCATCAACTCGGTCGAGGACACCATGGAGTCGATCCTCACCCTGGCCAAGACCGAGGGGATGCTGTTCAAGTTCGGCTCCGGCACCGGGAGCAACCTGTCGAAGCTGCGCTCCGCCAAGGAGCCGCTGGCCGGCGGCGGCACCGCGTCCGGGCCGGTCTCCTTCATGAAGGGCTTCGACGCCTTCGCCGGCGTCATCAAGAGCGGCGGCAAGACGCGGCGGGCGGCCAAGATGGTGATGCTCGACATCGACCATCCGGACATCGCCGACTTCATCAAGTGCAAGGAGGTTGAGGAGCGCAAGGCCTGGGCGCTGATCGACGCCGGCTATGCGGGCAGCTTCAACGTCGTGGGCGGTGCCTATGACTCGATCGCCTATCAGAACGCCAACCACTCGGTGCGCGTCTCGGACGGCTTCATGAAGTCCGTCCTTTCCGACGGCGAGTGGTCGACCCGGGCGCGCATCACCGGCCAGCCGATGGACACCTTCAAGGCGCGCGACCTGATGAAGATGATGGCCGACTCCGCCTGGGTGTGCGGCGATCCGGGCGTGCAGTACGACACCACGATCAACGACTGGCACACCTGCTCCAACACGGCGCGGATCAACGCCAGCAACCCGTGCAGCGAGTACATGTTCCTCGACGACACGGCGTGCAACCTGGCGTCGCTCAACCTGATGCGGTTCTATGACGCCGACACCGATTTCGACGTGGCGAGCTTCCGCCACTGCTGCGAGGTGGTGATCTCGGCGATGGAGATCATCGTCGGCAAGGCGAGCTACCCGACGCCGAGGATCGGCGAGAACTCGCACAAGTTCCGCCCGCTGGGGATCGGCTACGCCAACCTGGGCGCCATCCTCATGGCGCGCGGCGTCCCCTACGACTCCGAGGCCGGCCGCGACTACGCCGCCGCTATCACTTCCCTGATGTCCGGCGCCTCCTATGCGCAGTCGGCGCGTCTCGCTGAAGCGATGGGGCCGTTCTCCGAGTTCGAGACCAACCGCCAGCCGATGCTGCGGGTGATGCGCAAGCACCGCGAAGCGATCAAGCGAATCGACGCCGCGCATGCGCCCATGGAGCTCCTCCAGGCGGCCAAGCAGTCGTGGGACGACGTGCTCGAGCTGGGCGACCGCCACGGCCTGCGCAACAGCCAGATCTCCGTCCTCGCCCCCACCGGCACGATCGCCTTCATGATGGACTGCGACACCACCGGCGTCGAGCCCGACATCGCGCTCGTCAAGTACAAGAAGCTGGTCGGCGGCGGCATGATCAAGATCGTCAACAACACGGTGCCGATCGCCCTCAAGCGCCTCGGTTACGACAAGGAGGAGATCCGGGCCATCGTCGAGCACATCGACGAGACCGACACCATCGAGGGCGCCCCCTTCCTCAAGGAGGAGCACCTGCCGGTGTTCGACTGCGCCTTCAAGGCGGCGCAGGGCTCGCGGACGATCCACTACACCGGCCATCTCAAGATGCTCGGCGCGGTGCAGCCGTACATCTCGGGCGCGATCAGCAAGACGATCAACATGCCCGAGGACTCGACCCCCGAGGACATCATGCAGGCCTACATCGAAGGCTGGCAGATGGGCTTGAAGGCGGTCGCCATCTACCGCGACAACTGCAAGCGCAGCCAGCCGCTGTCCACCAAGAAGAAGGACGAGCCGACCCAGGCTGTCGCCGTCGCCGCCGCCCCGGCCACGGAGCGCCGCGCGGTGCGCCGCAAGCTGTCGGACGAGCGGCGGGCGATCACCCACAAGTTCTCGATCAACGAGCACGAGGGCTATCTCACGGTCGGTCTCTACGAAGACGGCCAGCCGGGTGAGATCTTCCTGGTGATGGCGAAAGAGGGCTCGACCATCTCGGGCCTGATGGATTCGCTGGCGACCTCGATCTCGATCGCGCTCCAGTACGGCGTGCCGTTGCAGACGCTGGTCGACAAGTTCTCGCACACCCGCTTCGAGCCCTCCGGCTTCACCAAGAACCCGGAGATCCCGATCGCCAAGTCGATCACCGACTACATCTTCCGCTGGCTGGCCTCGAAGTTCCTCTCCCGCGAGGACAAGCAGGCGGCCGGAGTGATCCTGCGCGACGAGCCGACGAACAACGAGCTAACGACCGGCATGCCGCTCCTCGGTGGCGGCCGTCTGGAGCCGGTGGCGCAGGCGGTCAAGGTCGACTCGGTGGTGCGGCCCACCTTCCTCTACCAGCAGGACGCGCCGAGCTGCCACGAGTGCGGCTCGATCATGGTGCGCAACGGCAGTTGCTACAAGTGCGGCAACTGCGGCTCGACCAGCGGTTGCAGCTAGCCCGCTAAAACCTCCGGACTCATGAGGGGAGACGTGCTACCGTCTCCCCTCGCATGCTCAACCTGATCACCGGCTCGGCGGTCTTCGCCGTCCTGTTCGCGGCCGGTGCTCTCGCGTTCCATCTCTACCGCCGTGGCCGGCCGGGCGCTGCGGCGCTGGTGTTGATGGCGGCCGGCCTTCTCCTCCGCGTCTACGCCGGGGCCGATCTCTTCCTCCACCCCTGGGACGAGCGGTATCACGCGCTGGTCGCCAAGCACATGGCGGACCATCCGCTGCGGCCGACGCTCTACGAGCAGCCGCTCCTGCCGTTCGATCTCCGCAACTGGCGGGCGAACCACGTCTGGCTGCACAAGCCGCCGTTGGCGCTCTGGCTGATGGCGGCGAGCCTGCGGGTTTTTGGCGTCAGCGACTGGGCACTCCGCCTGCCGAGCCTCCTGTTATCGGCGCTCTCGATCCTCCTCACGTACGACCTCGGCCGGCGGCTGTTCGACGCCGGCACCGGGCTCGGCGCCGCCGGTCTCCACGCCATTCATGGCTATCTGATTGCGCTCGCGGCCGGCCGGGTGCCGGTGGACCACATCGACTGCACGCTGATCGCCGTGGTGGAGCTCGGGGTCTGGCTGGCGGTCCTCGAAGGAGGCGAGGTCCTCGTCGGTCTGGTGACCGGCATCGCGGTGCTCACCAAGTGGCTGCCCGGCCTCTTGATCGTCCCGGTCTGGCTCGCCGTGGCACTGGTCCGCGAGAGGCCGCGCGGGATTCCCCCCCTCGCCAAGGTCGCCGGCCGGGCTCTCGTTCTGCTCGCCGTCGCCACCGCCGTCGCTCTGCCGTGGACGCTCTACACGCGCGCCGCCTTTCCGCGGGAGGCCGCCTGGGAGGCGGCCTACAACGCGCAGCACTTCACGGTGGCGGTGGAGGATCTCACCGGCTCGCCGTTCTTCTATGTCCAGAACCTGCCGCACTACTTCGGCGGCCTGATCTACCTGCCGCTCCTCTGGCTCGCCTGGCGATTGGCGAAACGCCAAGACATCGCGTCCCTGGCGCCGCTCGCGGTGTGGATCTTCGTCCCCTTCTTCGTCTTCTCGCTCGCCGCGACCAAGATGACCGCCTATGTGTTCACCGCCGGTCCGGCGCTCCTCCTCGTGGCGGCCCGTTTCTGGACCTGGCTCGCCCGCCATCCGAAGCCGTTCGGCGGCCGCTGGGTGCGCGGGACGGTACTCGCTCTGCTGATCCTGCTGCCGCTGGTCGCCACAGTGGAACGGGTGAAGCCGTGGCCGGACTATGACCGCTCGCCGGCCTGGGCGCGGGAGATCAAGGCGCTGCCGGCGCGGCTGGGACCCGGCCGCGTGGTGCTGTTCAACCTGGAGCATCCGCTGGAGGCGATGTTCTACACCTCGTATGTCGCCTACCGCAAACCGCCGACGGTGGAGCAGGCGCGCTTCCTGCGGGCCGCCGGATGGCGCGTCGTGGCGCTCGACCGCGGCGATTTGCCGGCGGACGTGCGGAGCGAGTCGGGAATCGAGATTCTGCCGAGCAGCGTGCCGTTCTCGCGTGACAAGCCGGAGGACGAGCTGCCGCTCCCCCCTCTCTGAAGCGGAAAACCGGGAATCCTTGGCGGTGTTCCCTTGTTTGCGGCGGCAGGACCCATGCCGTATCCTAGCGAGGCCATGACGATGAACCGCACCCGATCCTTCCTGTCCCGCCGTTCCTCGATCCTGATGCTCGCTCTGTTCGTGTCCGTGCTGCTCTTCAGTTGCCGCGACGGGAGCACGGCGAGCGGCAGCGGGGAGGCCATCGTGGGCAGCCGGCCCGAGTTCCGCTTGAAGAGTCTGGACGGCCGTGCCCTCGGACCGCGCGACTTCCCGGGACAGGTGGTCGTGGTCGATTTCTGGGCCACCTGGTGCGGGCCGTGCCAGATCCAGGCGCGGATCCTCGAATCGATGGTCGGCGACTACAAGGGCAAGGGAGTCCAGTTCCTCGCCGCCAACGTCGGCGAGGACGAGGCGACGGTGAAGAGCTTCCTGCAGAAGAAGCCGTTCCCCTATCCGGTGCTCCTCGATCCGGACGACGCGGTCTCCAGCAACCTCGGCGTCTACGCGCTCCCCACCCTGATGATCGTGGACAAGAAGGGGAAGATCTCCTACATCCAGCCCGGCATCGCCGACGCCCCCACTCTGCGCAAGGTCCTGAAGGACGCCGGCGCGGGGGTGTAGTCCCCCGCGCTCGTACCGTCAGCGCAGCACGACCAGCGCGACGCGCCGGTTCTGCGAGCGCCCTTCGCGGGTCTTGTTGTCGGCCACGGGCGCCGTCTTCCCGTACGAGATGACGTTGATGCGGTGCAGGGGGAACTTGTGCTCCTGGCTCAGGTAGCGGCGCACCGCTTCGGCCCGCGCCAGTCCCAGCTCCTCGTTGTACTTGTCCGAGCCCACGTTGTCCGTGTGTCCCTGGATCTCGACGTAGACGCCCTTGTTCTCGGTGGCGATCTTGTTGGCGAATTCGTCGAGAGCGGCCTTGGCTTCCTTGGAGAGCTCCTTCTTGTTGAAGCCGAACTTCACCTTGTCGTCGGTGAGCACGGTCTCATAGAGGAACTTCCCTTCCGACAGCTTGCCGGCCTCGGAGGCGCGCTGCAACGCTTCCTGGGCGGTCTTCGAGATCTCGCCCATCTGCTGCTCGTGCGCCTGCAGCTTCTGGTCCTGATTTTTCAGGTGCTTGTCGTGCTCGTTGATCCGGGTCTGGGCCTGCTCCACCTGGCCCTGCACCTGGTCGACCCGCGTGTTCACCGCGCCGGTCTCCGTCTGTACATACTTCTTGGTGGCACAGCCGGTGAGGGCGGCGGCGAGCGCCAGCGCCAGGGCCGCGGTCCACAGAGTGTTGCGCATGTTCAATCTCCTCATGGAGTGATAAGGGTCAACCGCTCTGCGTCAAACAGCAGAGCGGCTGACTATTGTACCCATGCGCGGCTCTCTATGGGTTAGAGAGCGGTCTAGCGCAGCACGACGAGGGCGACGCGGCGGTTCTGCGCGCGGCCCTGGCGGGTCTTGTTGCTGGCGATCGGCGACTCCTCGCCGTAGGCGATGACGTTGATGCGGTGCAGCGGGAACTTGTGCTCCTGGTTGAGGTAGAGGCGCACTGCTTCGGCGCGCTTCTCCGCGAGTGCCTCGTTGTAGCTCTTCGAGCCCACGTTGTCGGTGTAGCCCTGGATCTCGATGTAGACGCCCTGGTTGTCGGAGGCGATCTTGCTGGCGAACTCGTCGAGGGCGGCCTTGGCTTCCTTGGAGAGCTCCTTCTTGGCGAAGCCGAACTTCACTTTCTCGTCGGTGAGCACGGTCTCATAGAGGAACTTGCCCTCGGCCAGCTTGCCGGCCTCGGTGGCACGGTTGAGCGCGTCCTGCGCCGTCTGGGAGATCTCTCCCATCTTCTGCTCGTGGGCCTGCAGCGTCTGGTCGTGGGTCTGCAGGTGCTGATCATGCTCGCCGAGCTTGGTCTGGGCCTGTTCCACCTGGCCCTGGACCTGGTCGACCCGGGTGTTGACGGCGCCGGTTTGCGTCTGCACGTACTTCTTGGTGGCGCAGCCGGTGGTCAATGCCGCGGTGAGGGTCAACGCCAGAGCTGCGGTCCAAAGTGTGTTGCGCATGATGTTTCTCCTTCTGGAGTGAGGCCGCGATCTCTACAAGACGGGCCTGTTTTCCTCAGCCGCCTTTCGCATCATGAGAAGGCGGCGGACCTTTGTAGCCGCGCCGGAACAGAACGGTCCGGTCCCCGGCTTTCACTTCCACCTGAAGGCTGCGTTGGCGCGATGGACCTTCGCCGGTGGCGAATCCCAGCACATACTGGTGCCGGAGGTCGTCCAGGATGCCCGCCAGCGCCTTGTGCAACTCCTCCTGGTTCGAAATCGAGTAGTACCGGCCGCCGGTCGAGACGGCCAGCAGGTTGAGGACGTCGGCGTAGCGGTAGACCTTCTTCCCCTCCGAGTTGAGCTCGAACGGGTTGCCGGAGTCCAGGCCGATCACGTAGACCGGGAGCTGCGCCTTGCGGACGATCTCCCGCGCTTGCGCCGGGGTCATCTGGCTGGCGTTGTCCACGCCGTCGGTGATCAGGATGGCGAAGCGCTTCGGGTTGTGCCCCTCGGAGGAGAGCTCCGGCATGAACGCCACCGCGTCGTGCAGCGCCGTGGTGCCATACGCCTCCCACAGGCCGACCGCCTGGCGCAGCGTCGAGACGTTTTCGGTGAACGGCACCTCCACCTGGATGTTGCCGCTGGCGAAGGTGGCGAGCGCGATCTCGTCGCCCGGCTTGGCCTGGTCGAGAAAGTAGCGCACGACGTCGCGGCTCAGCTCGAGCTTGCCGCCGTTCTGCATGCTCCCCGACAGGTCCTGGAACACCGCGACGCTCGCCGGCGCGTCGGCGCGCTGCTCGAAGCTCTCGATCGCCGCCGGCTTGCCGTCCACCAGCAGGTGGAAGTCCTTCTGCCCCAGGTTCTTGACGTAGCCGCCAGAGCCCGAGCGCACGACCACCGGCACCAGGACGTAGCCGACCGAGACCTCCTCGCCGAACGAGGCCGGCGGCGGCTCCGGCGGTTTCTGGGGTGCCGGGGCCGCGGAGGCCGTCTGCGCGCGGGCCGGTCCCTGGCCTAGCAATGAGATCACTGCGAGCAGGAACGACGACAGGAGAAGGCCGGCTCGGCCGCGGCTCTCGCGCATAAACACCCCTTCGTGCAAAAGACAGGCCACCCGTGGGATGATCAACGCCACGCGGGCGGCGGTGGTGGCCGGCCCGGGTTGGAGGAGCCCATGGCCGACGAGATCGACATCCGTAATATCTCAGTTAAATGCGGACATTGCAATACGTATCAGACTCTCGCGGGCTTCGGCCGGCGGGAGGAGTGGAACGTCTACACCTATGAGTGCGAGAACCAGATCTGCGATCCCGCGGTCACCCGGACCCTCGTCGAGGTGCCCCGGGAGTTGGACGTTTTTGCACGCCGTGACCCCGGCTGGCGCGGCGGCGGCAAGCATGGTGAGGAGGGAGACGGTGATCCGGTCGACTAGTCCCTCGGCGGGCGCGGCGCCACCGCTTCCGGGCTTTCTCGCTGGCCAGCTCCCGTTCCACCGCGCGGTCTACACGCTACGCGACGGGCCGGACGCCGGCCGGCGCATCCATTTCATCGATCACGGAGATCCCACCGCCCGGCCGATCCTCATGCTCCACGGCAACCCCACCTGGAGCTTTCTCTGGCGCAAAGTCATCGCGCTCCTGCCCAGCTACCGCTGTGTCGCGCCGGACCTCCTCGGGCTCGGCCTCTCGGACCGTATCGGCCTCAAAGACCACACGGTGGACCGGCACGGCCGCGCGATCGCGGAGCTGGTCGAGGCGCTCGATCTGCATGGCGTCGTCCTCATGGCCCAGGACTGGGGCGGACCGATCGCGATGCAAGTCGGTCTGCGCCATCCGGACCGCATCGCCGCCGTGATCCTCGCCAACACCGCGGTCACCATCCCCAGCCATCCGCGCGGCACCTGGTTCCACAAGCTGGCGCGGGTGCCGATCGTGAGCGACCTCCTCTTCCGCGGCCTGGGCTTTCCGCAGGCCCGCCTCTCCGCCGTCCAGGGCGACAAGCGTTCCATCCGCGGTGACGTTGCGCGCGCCTACACCTGGCCCCTCCGCACCTGGAAAGACCGCGCCGCCCCTCTCGCCCTGGCCCGCATGGTGCCGAACGGCCCAAATCATCCCAGCATGGAAGCGCTCCGCCGCGGTGAAGCCTGGATCCTCTCCTTCACCGGTCCCATGGCCCTCGTCTGGGGTCTGCGCGATCCGCTCCTCGGCCGCGTCCTCCGTCACCACGAGCGGGCTTTCCCGAACGCCACAGTGATCCGCACGGAAGCCGGGCACTTTCTCCAGGAAGAGGTGCCGGAAGCGCTGGCGGCGGCGGTGGAAGGGGTGGCGGCGCGAGCGGCGGGGACGTGGTGAGCCGGCTCATCCACTTCGACGGCCTCCAGGTCTGGTTTAGAATCTGAAGGACATGCTGAGACCTCTCGCCTGTCTGCTCAGCCTCTCCTTCGTCTTCACCGCGGCGGCAGCTCCCGCGCCACCGCCGCTCCGCGTCACCGGGCGGATCCTCCCACCGGTTCCGATCGACCTCCGGGTCGAGCTCATTCCGCTCGTCTCCGGATACGCCGAGGCCGCTCGATTCCTGGCGGGTGAGCCGATCCCGCCCCTGGCGACGGCGCAGCCGCGTGCGGACGGCAGCTTCGAGATCCTGGCGCCGGAGAGCGGACTCTATCGGGTGCGACTCCAGGCCGAGAAATATCTGCCGGTCGAGGTCCTGCTGATTCCCCTGGTCGAAGACACCGAGCTGCCGCCCGTGACACTCCAGACGGCGCCGGCGCTTCAGATCACCGTGCTCGGCCCGGACGGCCGGCCGGTTCCGCATCTGCGTCTCCGGGCGCTCTCCGTCCAGGCGTTCGGCCGCGGCACCCAGATCGCCTGGCGGCCGGCACAGAGCGACGGCGTCACGGATGCGATGGGAACGGTGAACCTTCCTCAAGGTGGCGTTCCGGAGCTGTCGCTCGTCGCGCTGGCTGCCGGCGTCCCGGACCGTTTCGTCGAGAAGATCGAGGGCAGCCGTCACACCCTCCGGCTGAAACAGAGCGAGCCGCGAGTTGTCGAGGTGCGCGGCCGGGATGGCAAGCCGCTGGCCGGCGCCTTGATCCGGTGGAATCTCATGCCTTTCGGTTTCACCGGAAGCGACGGCCGGCTCGCTCTGCCGGCGGCTACGTCCGGGGCCACACTGCGCCTGGAAGATTCCGGCGGCTTTCTCGCCGAGGTGCCCGTGGCGCCAGAGGACAAAGGATTGATCGCCGTGCGGCTTCCCACCGGGCGGACCGTCACCGGCCGGGTGCTCGACGCGGTCAGCCGCGCGCCTCTGCCCGGCGCGCTGGTGTGGGGTGGCGACCATCGGCATGTGCACGCGGCCGCGGACGGCCGCTTCAGCCTGCGGGTTTTTGGCACCGGAGAGGTGACCGTGGACGCGGCGGCGGCGGGCCATCTCTCTTCGCCGGCTCAGGCTCGGCCGGATGAACAACTCGTGACGTGCGCGCTGCGGCCGGCGACCGTGCTCAATGGAATGGTGACGGACGAGACCGGCCATCCCGTGCCGGGCGCCGAGATCCGGGCTCAGCAAGCCGACCGGCGCCGCCCGCAGGCTGACGATTCTTCGTTGTCTGTGCGCAGCGGGGCCGATGGCCGCTTTCGGCTCGCCGGCCTCGCCGCCGGGGAGATGTTCGAGGTCACCGCCCAACGGGAAGGCTTTGCGACCGCGACTCTCCCGGTCGAAGCATCGCACGCCGGAAAAAGCTCTCCGCTGCGGATCGTCCTCCGCCGCGGAGCCCTCCTGGCCGGCCGCGTGGTGAACGCGGGAGGCGAGCCGGTCGCCGGGGCCGAGATCATCCTCCGCTCGACCTCGTGGAGGAGGGCGAGGTCTTCAGCGGTGAAAGTGCTCTCCGATGCCGCCGGCCATTTCCGCTGCGCCGATCTCAACGCCGGCTTGTTCGACCTGCGAGCCAGCCGCCGCGGATTCGCGGCGACGGTGGTCCGCGGTGTCGAGATCCCCGCAGTGTCTCAACCGGCACAGACGCCGCCCATGGTCGATCTGGGCGACCTCGTTCTCGTCTCGGGAGCGGTGATCGAGGGCCGCGTGGTCGACCATCGCGGCGCTCCGATCTCCAAGGCCGAGGTCGATCTCTCGTGCTCCGATTTCTTTCCTTGGGGCTTTTCGCAATCGGCTCCGGCTGAGCCGCTCGTTACCGGCGCGGATGGCCGGTTCCGGGTCGAGGATCTGACTCCGGGCGCTCCGTGCAACCTGGACATCCGGCATGCCGGTTACACCCAGGCCCGGCTGCCGGGCGTGAACGTTCCGACCCGCGAGCCGTTGCGCATCGAGCTCGCGACGGCCCGGGTGCTCAGCGGCCGGGTCGTCGGCCCGCTGGGTGAACCGGTCCCCAGGGCGGCTATCGCTCTGAGCGAGTCCAGCGAGATTCGGCTCGGCGGCGGTGGCGTCACCTCGAGCACGATGTCGGAGGGTGGCGGACGCACGGATGCCGAGGGCCGGTTCCGGATCGACGGGCTCGCCTCCGGCCTCGTCAACCTCACGGTCTCGGCCGCGGGCTACAAAAAGCGGACCTTGCCGGGGATCGAGATTCCGGAGACCGGCGGCCCAGCCTTGGAGATCTCCCTCTCCAAAGGCGAAACGCTGACCGGAAGAGTGGTGGACAGCCACGGCGAGCCGGTGGCCGGTGCCACGCTCTACGTCTCGTTGGAAGAGCTGATGATCGGCGATTTCCAGCAGGTGGAGGGGACGACCGACGGCGATGGCCGCTACCGGCTGGAAGGATTGGAGATCGCCAACTATTCGGCGACCGCGACCAATCCGGACGGGGAGACTCTCGAAGCCTCGGTCAAGGTGCGGCCTGGGATCAATCCGCTCGATTTCACTTTTCCGGGAGGCGTCGACGTGACAGGCCGCGTTCTCGACCGCGACGGCGTTCCGGTGCCCGGCGCCACCGCAAGCCTGACACCGGTAGCGGGTGGCAAGGTCTTTCATGCCGTCGCCGGAGCCGAGGGCTTTTTCCACATCCGGACGGTCGCCGACGGAGACTACCGGCTCGCCGGACAGGCGGAGGGCTTTGCCGCGACGACCCAGCCTGGCGAGATCCATGTCGCCGGCCAGGCGGTCCAGGACCTCGAGTTGCGGCTCGACCGCGGCACGGTCCTGACCGGCAAGCTCATCGGCGTGACGCCGGAGCAGCTCGGCATGGGCTCGATTCACGCCTCAAACCGGTCCGGTTCCGGTTTCGGACTCTTGTCCGCACAGATCGGCGTCGCGGTGGGCGACGGCTATCGCATCGCGGACCTGTACCCGGGAACCTGGGAGGTGACGGCGTTCACCTCCGACCACCGGTTCACCCACGGCTCTGTCGTCATCGAGCCCGGCATGGACCGGGCCACTCTGGATCTGGAATTCACCACCGGTCTCACCCTGTCCGGCCGCGTTCTCGTGGACGGCGCTCCCCTGATCGGCGCGCAAGTCTACGTCCAGGGCTCCGCGGGAAGCACGCCGAGCGGAGGCAATGCCATGACCGTCTGGGA
The DNA here is from genome assembly GCA_036264355.1 of Thermoanaerobaculia bacterium. Classification (GTDB taxonomy): domain Bacteria; phylum Acidobacteriota; class Thermoanaerobaculia; order Multivoradales; family UBA5704; genus UBA5704. The sequence goes on along the minus strand of DATARD010000167.1, from coordinate 257 downwards.
CGGCAGCTTCCGCATCACCGGTCTCGCGCCGGGGCGATACCGCATTGTGATCGCCGGCCACTCCGGCATTGGTCACAGCGAGGAGATCGAGATCTCGGAAGACAGAGAGGCCACTTTCGAGATCGTGACCGGCAGCCTCAGCGGAGAGGTCCTCTCGACGGCCGGAACGCCGGTGGCCGGCGCCCTGGTCTCGCTGTCGGGCGAGAACCCTGAGCTGGCCAGCTCGTTCGGCGGCCCGGCGCTACGCAGCGACGAGC
>DATARD010000165.1:0-46140 GCA_036264355.1 Thermoanaerobaculia bacterium | reverse complement strand
GGCTCCGGTCGGGGGGGGGGTCAGTCCTGACGCGGCGGGAGGGCGCCGGGTCACGGCAGTCCAGTCCACCGTCGTGGCGGGGGCTCGTCCGGTCGTGGCGGGCTCGGGTCCTGTCGCGGCGGAAGTCGTTCCTGAAGCGGCGGGGGGCAGTCCCGCCGCGGCGGGAATCATTTCTGCCGCGACGAGAGACCGTTCAGTAGTCTGTACGTCCGGTGAGTGGCTATCCCGTCGTGCTGCTCTAGGCTTCCGATACAAGCTCAAGATACGGCTCGAAGCAGCGGCGGCAGCGGGCCTCGTAGGATTCGCCGTCCCCCACCAGGAGCTGCTCGGTGCCGCCGGCGATGCGCTGGCTGTATTGGGCCGGCGCGCCGCAGCGCACACAGACCGCGTGCATCTTGTCGACGTACTCGGCGAGAGCCAGAATCAGCGGCATGGGGCCGAACGGGCGGCGCTGATAGTCGAGGTCGAGGCCGGCGACGATCACCCGCACGCCGGCGTCGGCCAGCTCGCCGACGAGCTGCACGAGCCCGGCGTCGAAGAACTGCGCCTCGTCGATCCCCACCACCTGCACGCCGGCCTGGAGCTTGCGGCGCAGCTCACAACTGCTGGCGACGGTGATCGCCTCCAGCTCCCGGTTGTCCCGGGTGACCAGCCGCTCCGGGGCGTGGCGGGAGTCGGAGGCTGGCTTGAACACCTGCACCGTCTGACGGGCGATGGCGGCCCGGCGCAAACGGCGGACCAGCTCTTCACTCTTCCCGGAGAACATGCCGCCGGCGATGGCTTCGACATGCCCGCGGCTGGGCTCGGTCATACGGTCCTGGACGCTCATCGGAAGAAATCTATCGCAGCCGCCCGCCGCAGCCAATCCCCGCTGCCCGATTCGGCCCGATCCCTTCATCTTTCAGGGTACAATGAGTGAGCGCAAGAGCTCAGCTCCCCATGAAACCGGACATCCTTCTGACCCGCAAGCTGATGTCGCGCCAGAATCTCACGCGCGGCGAGAGCGCCGAGCTCCTCGAGGACCTTTTGCGCACAGACAGCGAAGGCTGGAAGCTGCTCGCCTATTCCGTCGCCTCGCAGACCAAGGGCGAAACGGTCGAGGAGCTGCTCGGGATGTTCGATGCCATGCGCCGGCTGACCGGTCCCTACGGCCTCGACCTCACCGGCCGGCGGCCCATGGACGTGTCGAGCTCCGGCGGCAGCGGGGTGAGCAAGATCAACGTCTCGACCCTGACCGCGCTGATCGCCGGCGATCCCGAGGTGCCGGTCACCAAGCACTCCTTCTACAAAGTGACCAGCATCACCGGCAGCGCCGACGCTCTCGAAGCGGTAGGCATCTTCCCGGCGCGGGTGACCCTTGCCGACATCCAGAAAGCGATCGCAACGGTCGGCACCGTCTTCTACTCGCCGATCTTCGTCAGCGCGGAGATGCACAACCTGGTGGTCTTCGGCCGCGCGCTCGGCGTCCACGACGTCGGCGTGAGCACGCCGTTCCACCTGCTGGCTCCTCTCTTCACCCCGATCCCCCTGACCTACCGCATGTTCGGCCTCAACAACCCGACGCAGTTCGAGATGCTCACCGAGCTGTTCAAGGGGGTGGGCTTCAAGAACGCCCTGCTGGTGCGCGGCTTCGACGGGTTGGACGAAGCCTCCATCGTGGGGCCGAGCCGGCTGCGCGGCTTCCGCAACGGCGAGGACTTCGACTTCGTCCTCCAGCCCCAGGAGCACGGTCTCCGGCAGGCGCCCAAGCACGCGGTGATGCCGGTGGACGCCGACTCGAACTTCCGCGACTTCCTGCGCATCGCCTACGGCCTGGAGACGGGGCCCAAACGGGACCTCGCGGCGCTCAACGCCGGCCTCGCCCTGTGGATCTCCGAACGCGCGGCGACGATCGAGGACGGGATCCAGATCGCCATCCAGCGTCTCGAAAGCGGCAGCGCCGCCGCAAAGCTCACCACCCTGGTCGAACAGCACGGCGAGCCGGAGATTTTACGGCAAGCTCGCGCGCTCTACCTTTCACTCTGATCGATTGCATGGACCTGCCACGCGAGATCCTGCGCAACGTCGTCCTCTGTCAGATCCTCGAGCCGCTGGCGAGGCGGTCCAGCCTGGAAACCATATCCTCCGGGCCGAAGCTTGAGTATTTCATGGTGGCCGGCGTGAACAGCGCTTGGCCGTTCTACGACCTGGCTGAGCGGGTGCTCAAAGCCGGCCAGCAGCCGGACTGCATCTTCGACGTGGCCTACGAGGCGCAGTCGGCCAGCGTGCGCAACCGCTACGGCGGCAAGGTCAACTTCGGCCAGATCGCGCTGCTGGTGCCGCTGGTCACGGCGCAGATCCTCGACTATCTGGAGAGCGGCACGCACGAGAACATCGAATCGATCCTGGGCCGCACCGGCGACGTGCTGCGCCACACCACGGAGAAAGACGTGGCGAGCCTGCAGGGTTTCATGGATCTCGGCTATGAGCTCGCGGCGAAGAACCGCTCCCGGACCGGCACGCAGAAGCCGTCGCGCGTTCCGCAGCTCCAAGGGCGCTACGCCAACGTCTGGGACACCTGTCTCGACCGCCAGCAGATCCTCGTCGTGCGCGAAATGGTGCAGGGCTACACCCACAGCTTGCAGGCGTACCGCTTCCTGCTCCACAACGTGGAAAGCGGCATCCTGCCCGCCAGCTCGCTGATCTACCAGCTCCTGCTCGCCGAGCTCGGGCGGCCGGACGTGGTCGCCGACATCGTCGCCGTCGGCCTCTATCTGCTGCTCACCAAGCACCCGGAGAGCCTGCTGTTCACCTGACCCCGTCTTCCAGCCGATACTCGAGCCAAAGCCACTCGCCGTCCCGCTCGCAGCCTTCGAGGCGCAGCGGCACCGGCGCTCCAAAGCCTTCGAACAGGTTGACCGACCGGGCCTCCAGCACGACGGGGATGACGAGGAGGTGGATGCGGTCGATCAGGCCCGCGGTGAGGAGCGACCGGTTGAGCGTGCCGCCCCCTTCACAGACGATGGATGAAATACCGCGCTCTTCGAGACCGGCGAGGAATGCCGCGAAATCGATCCCGTCCTCGCCGGCCACTCCCGCAGAAATCGCTTCGACGCCGCGATCGCGCAGAAAGTCCAGATACTCGCGCGGCGTCCGCCCGCAGACGCCGACCAGCGTGCGGACCGAGCCGTCGAAGAAGCGGGCATGGCGGGGAATCCGGCCGCTCGCGTCGAGGGTGATGCGCACCACTTCGAAGCCCGGCACCGCATGCGAGGCCAGGCTCGGATCGTCGACCAGCACCGTGCCGGTGCCGACCAGCACGGCCTGATGGCGGCGGCGGATCGCCCACTTCCGCTCCCACACCTCGCGCGGCGTGTCCACGACCGCGGTCAGATCGTGCCCCGGCCGGCCCCGGGCCTGGGTGATGAGCCCGTTGAGGGAAACCGCGGTCAGGAGAGCCAGGTGCATCAGGCTTTAGCCGGGAGGCGCTCGAAGTAGCCGCGTGCCGCCTCCAGGTCCGCCGGGGTGTCGATCTCGAAGGCCTCTCCCTGGTATTTGCGGAAGAGGACCGGCGCTCCCGCGTCCAGAGCCCGTTGCAGATAGTTATCGCGCGGCGTGCGGAAATCGCCCGGCAGGAAGGAGAACAGGCGCGGCCTCTGGAGCCCGAAGGTCAGCAGGCTGAAGGGGTAGGAGCCTTCGCGGGTGACCAGGACTTCCGGCTGCGGATGGAGCACGAATTTCGCCTTGAAACGGGTCGAACGGACATAGAGGAAGGCCGCCTCCCAGTCCCCCGTGCGGAAGGCGCTCACCAGATCCACCACCGGCTCGACGTTGCAGATCACAATGTCCCCTGCCACCCAGGCGAACGGCTCGCGTACATGCCGGCGCGTGTTGGAGAGCGTCACCATGATGTCGGGCGTCCCCGCTTCCAACCACACCTCGACCCCCGCCGCCCGAAAGTCCGCCGCCGACTCAGGCCGCGTCACCACCACCGGCTCCAGCTCCGCGCGCCCGGCGAGAGCCACCAGGCGCTCCAGGAGAGTCATCCCCCCCGCCTCGACGAGGAGCTTCGGACGGCCTCCCGTGACGATCCGCATCCGGGTCCCCAGCCCTGCGGCCAGAATGATCAGCTTCATCCCGACCGCATTATAGTGAAAACTACCTGACCTTACATCTACCTCCCACTCGTTCCAGTCACCGTGCCCTGGTCTTTGTAGGCAAAGGACTTCGCGACCTTCTGGAAAGGCTGACCGTCGACCTCGACATACGGATAGACGAAGTAGTTCAGCGGGTCGCCCTTCTGGCGGGGGTTGAGGAGGATGTCGCGCCCGAGGGAGAACTGCACCCGGTTTTCGTCGTGAGCGCCGAAGAAGTAGTCCCTCTTCTCCGGGTGTTTGCGCGCCTCCGAGGCGTCCACCGGCACCCAGCCGTAGCCGGCCAGGTAGAACTCGGCCCAGCAGTGGTACCCGGGCACATCGCCCTGACCGCGCTCGGGTGGCAGCGGAAAGCCGATGGCGAACTTGGCGGGGATTCCGACCGCGCGGTTCAAGCCGATGAACAGGGCGTGGAAGTCGGTGCAGTTGCCGCGCTTGGCGTCGCAGGCCCATTTGATGTCGCCGTTGCCCCAGCCGGTGCCGCTCTTGTCGTAGGACATCGTGCTGACCACGTAGTCGTAGATGGCGCGCGCCTTGGTGAGGTCGTCCGTCTTCCCGGCGGTGACCTCGCGGGCGATCTTGCGGATGTTGTCGTCGAGCGGCACGAGGCGGTCCGGCTGGAGCCACTGCGCCACCGCCACCGCCGCCGGCGCGGCAGCGGGCGTGGCGGAGCGCCTGGCGAAGTCGTTGTGGAGATACTCCTTGCGCCGCACGTGGATCTTCATCTCCACTGCGACCTCCCCCACCTTCGGATCGGTGGCGGCGACGTGCAGGATCGAATTGCCGTACTTCGATTCCCGGAGGACCTCGTGCGGATAGGGGGACGAGACGCCGGTGACCGTGATCTCCTGGTTGTCGTCGCTCACCGGATAGGGCAACCAGACGTCGACGCGATGAGCGCCGGCCGGCACCTCGGTGACCCGCGTGCTGTAGGTGAAGTCGAATTCCCGATCGCGCGGGGCGTTTGAGGGGGTGTCGGCACGCGTGGCGCCGAGCGCCAGAAGAGAGATCAGGCAGACGGTCGAAAGGATCAGTCGCTTGCGCATGGCTTTTCTCCCTGCGGAGGGTCGAGGACGGAAGCCGCCTTCCGGTTTCGCTCGATGATAGGGGATAATCGCGCGGCAGTCCAAAGACCATGGGCAAACCTGCAAAGACTCCGAGCGCCCTGCGGTCGCTACCGAAAGTCGACCTCCTCCTCAAGGCGGAGGAGATGCAGCCGCTGATCGCGGCGTGCTCCCGGGCCGAGGTGCTCGACGCGGCGCGGACCGTCCTCGCGGAAATGCGCCGCGAGCCCACCCCGCCTACGGACGACGCGCTCGGCCTGGCCGCCCTCCGCGACCGGATCGCCGCCGCTCTCGCCCGCCGCGCGCAGCCCTACTACCGGCGGGTGGTCAATGGCACGGGAGTGATCCTGCACACCGGGCTGGGCCGGGCGGTGCTGGCGCCGCAGGCCGCCGCGGCGCTGGCGGAGCTCGCGCAGCATCCGCAGCGCCTGGAGCTCGACCTCGACACCGGGCAGCGCGGCGGCCGCGACGAAGGGTGCGCCCGGCTGCTGCGCGAGCTCACCGGCTGCGAAGACGCCACGGTGGTCAACAACAACGCCGCCGCGACGCTGCTCCTCCTCGCCGCCGTCGCCCGCGGCAAGGGAGTGGTGCTGTCGCGCGGCGAGCTGGTCGAGATCGGCGGCTCGTTCCGCATCCCGGACGTGATGAGCGAGAGCGGCGCCCGGCTCGTCGAGGTCGGCACCACCAACCGCACCCATCTGAGCGACTATCGCGCCGCCCTGAACGAGACGATCGGCGCGATCGGCACGATTGGAATGCTGCTCAAGGTCCACACCTCCAACTACCGCATCCAGGGCTTCACCGCCGAGGTAGAGATCGAAGACCTCGTCGCGCTCGGCCGCGAGCACGGCATTCCGGTCGCCCACGACCTCGGCTCGGGCTGCGCGATCGACCTGGCGCGCCACGGCCTCACCGGCGAGCCGCTCGTGCGGCGTTCGATCGCTGCGGGGGCCGACCTCGTCTGCTTCAGCGGCGACAAGCTCCTCGGCGGACCCCAGGCCGGCATCCTCATCGGCCGCCGGGAAGCGATCGAAACCTGCCGGCGGCATCCGCTGTTCCGCGCCCTGCGCCCGGGCCGGCTCATCTACACCGCCCTCGAAGCCACGCTCCGCCTGTATGCGACGGGAAAAGAGGCGGTCGACCGCCTGCCGGTGCTGCGCCAGCTCACCGAGCCGCTCGAAGCGTTGCGGCGGCGGGCGAGCCGGCTCGTCGAAAGCCTCTCCGCCGCGAGCGACCGGGCCACCGTCTACCTCTCCGACTGCCGGTCGCAGGCCGGAAGCGGCGCCCTGCCCACGGTGGAGATCCCGAGCTGGGGCGCGCGGGTCGTGCCGAATTCGCCTCGCGTCCCCCTCCCCATCGCGCCGGCCCTGCGTTCCGCCCAGCACCTCGCCGCCGCCCTGCGCGCGGGAGATCCCGCCATCCTGGGGCGGATCGTCGACGACGGCGTGCTTTTCGACGTCCGCACGATGAGCGACGAGGACGTCGACCTGGTCGCCGCGCGGGTGCGGGTGTTGGCGGCGGAAAAGGCCGCCTGGTAGCCCGGGGCAACGCCCTGGGGTTGGCATACAATAGAGAGGAATGCTCGACACGTATCGCCCCGTGGAGACGCCGGAGGGCGTGGAGATCGGTCTCCGGGTTGCGGGGCCGGTGCCACGTCTGTACGCGGCGGTGCTCGACCTCGGTCTCCGCTTCATCGTCTACATCTTGCTCGGCATCGCCGCCGGTACCCTGGGACGCGGCGGGGTGGGATTGTTCTTCGTCGGGCTCTTCCTGGTCGAATGGTTCTACCCCGTGGTCTTCGAGGTCAAAAGGGGCGGCGCGACGCCGGGCAAGCGGCAGATGGGGCTGCTGGTGCTGCAGCGCGACGGCACGCCGGTCGGCTGGTCCGCGTCGGTGATCCGCAACCTCGTGCGCTTCGCCGACCTCCTGCCCGCCGCCTACGGCTTCGGCCTCGGCACGATGCTGGTGGACCGCGACTTCCGGCGTCTCGGCGATCTCGCCGCCGGCACGGTGGTGGTGCACCGCGAGCCGGTGACGCCCGGCGCACGGGTGCCGGCGGCGGCGCCGCTGCGCCCGCCGGTCGCGCTGACGCTCGACGAGCAACGGGCGGTGATCGATTTCGCGGAACGGCTGGGCACCTGGCCTCCGGCCCGTGCAGCCGAGCTCGCCGCCCTCCTCGCGCCGCTCACCGGCGTCACCCATCCGCAAGACCCGGAGGGAGTGCAGCGCCTGGTCGGAATGGCCAACTGGCTGCTGGGGCGACGGTGAGCCGCGAGATCTTCGAGCAACGCCACGAGCCGCAGTGGAAAGCGCTCGACGTGAGCCTCTCCCGCCTCGAAATGGGGCGCGGAGACCGCGGCGGCGTTCCCGACGACCTGCCGGAGCTCTACCGCCAGGTCTGCCATCACCTCGCCCTGGTGCGCCACCGGCACTACGGCGCCGACCTCGAGCTGCGGCTGAACCGCCTGGTGCTGCGCGGCCACCAGCAGCTCTATCACCACAGCGCGGTCGATTCAGCCGGGGTCTTCGCGTTCATCCGCTCCGGCTTTCCGCGCCTGGTGCGCCGCGAGAAACGGCTGGTGGGGCTCTCGACGCTCCTCTTCGGCGTCCCCCTGCTGCTGATGACGCTGCTCGTGCCCCGCCATCCCGAGATCGCCTTCTCGATCATGACGCCGGCGTCCGTCGAGCAGATGGGACAGCAGTTCTCGCCCGGCGGCTCGCTCGAAGCCGGCCGGCCGGTGGACAGCGACATCCTGATGTTCGGCTTCTACATCCGCAACAACATCGGCATCGCCTTCCGCACTTTCGCCGGCGGCATCCTGGGCGGCGTCGGCTCGATCTTCTTCCTGGTCTACAACGGCCTCGCGATCGGCGCGGTGACCGGCTACGTGCGGCAGATGGGGTTCGGACCGCAGTTCTTCCCTTTCGCGATCGGCCATGGCGCCTTCGAGCTGACCGCCATCGTGCTCGCCGGCGCGGCCGGGCTGCGCCTGGGCCTGGCGCTCCTTGCGCCGGGCGCGCTCAGCCGCGGCCGGGCGCTGCTCCTCGCCGGGCGCACCGCGATCCGCATCCTCTACGGCGCCGCCGGGATGCTTGTCGCCGCCGCCTTCCTGGAGGCTTTCTGGTCGCCGATGCCGCAACCGGCGGCCACCAAGTACGGCATCGGCGCCATCCTCTGGCTGGCCGTTTTCACCTATCTCACCCTCGCCGGACGTCCCGATGGACCTTGAGCGCGTCGCGGCGGTGATCCGGCCTCGCAGCCCGTGGGAGGCGATCGACCTCGGGTTCGGCATGGTGCGCGCCTGGTGGCGGCCGGTGGGCTCCGCCTGGCTCGCCACCGTGGCCCCGGTCTGGTGCCTGTTCTTCCTTCTTTTCTCCGGCAGACCGGGCCTGGCCCTGTTCATCCTCTGGTGGCTGCGCCCGCTGTTCGACCGCGTGCCGCTCCATGTCGTCAGCCGCTGCCTGTTCGGGGCTCCTCCGGCGGCGGGAGCGGTGGCCGCCGAGCTGCCCAGGCTCTGGGGACGCGACCTGCTGGCCGCGTTGACCGTGCAGCGCTTCGATCCGGCGCGCTCTTTCCATCTCGCCGTGGGGCAGCTCGAAGGCTTGAGCGGACCGGCGCGGAAACGGCGGCGAGCGCTGCTCGACTACGACGGGCGTTCCGCGGCGATCTGGCTCACCGCCGCCTGCTCGCTGCTGGAGCTGATCGCCGTCATCACTCTCTTCGGGCTCGTCAACCTGCTGTCTCCGCAGGGCTCCCGGCTGGGGCCCGCGATCCAGGCGGCGGCGACCGACGGCAACCTGCCGTATTGGCTCGGCCTGGTGATCGGCGCCTTCTCCTGTCTCGCCTTCCTGCTCATCGAGCCGTTCTACGTCGCGGCCGGGTTTTCGCTCTACCTGAGCCGGCGCACCATGCTCGAAGGGTGGGACGTGGAGATCTCCTTCCGCCGCCTCGCCGGCCGCCTGCTCAAAAGCACCCGGGGGAAGGCCGCGGTCGTGCTTCTCGCGTTGGCGCTGGGCGGCGCGGGAGCCGCGAGCAGCTTCGCGGCAGCCACCCCGACAGATCCGTCCACGGCGATCCACCAGGTTCTCGCGAGCCCGGACTTCCGCACCCGCCAGAAGGTCTCCACGTGGCGGCTCAAGGGAAGCGGCGCGGACCGCTCTCCCAATGCTCCCAATGATCCAGACGGCCCGGAGCTTCCCAACTTGGCGTTCCCCACCGAGATCATCGGTGTCGTGGCGCTCCTCGTGGGCGGGGTGATCCTGATCCTCCTGGCTTTTCTGGTCTTCCGTGTCTTTGTCGCCTGGCTTCGCCGTCCCGCCGCGCCACCCGGCGAGACGGGCGCCCTGCTGCCGGATGCGGTCTTCGGCCTCGACATCCGCCCTGAGTCGCTGCCCGCGGACGTGGCGGCTGCCGCGTGGGCGGCCTGGGAGCAGGGCGATCCGGCGGGCGCTCTCGGCCTGCTCTACTGCGGCGCCCTCGCCTGCCTGGTGCACCGCGATGGCCTGGAGGTGGCGGCAAGCTGGACAGAGGGAGACTGCCTCGCGGTCGTCCGCCGCCGTGCCGCACCGGGAGCCGCCGAATATTTCGCCCGCCTGACCCGCGCCTGGCAGTCCACCGCCTACGCCCACCGTCCGCCCAGCCGCGAGGAGGCCAAGGCGCTGTGCGACTCCTGGCGACAGCACTACCAGCAAACCCACGAGGAGGCGGCATGAAGAACCGCGGCCTTCTCATCACCACGATCGCAGCCGTGGTGGTCATCGCTCTTCTCGCCGGGATCGGCTGGAGCCTCCGCGGCCGCTTCGAGAAGGTCGAGATCGAAACCGACGTCGGCTACCAGGGCGCGGCGCGCGTCAACCCGCTCCTCGCCGCCGAGCGGCTCTACACGAGCCTCGGCGCCCACGCGCGCACCCTGCCGGGCGCGCTGGAGACCCTGCCGCCGACCGATCATGCCATCCTGCTGGTGAGCGAACGGCGATCCATCAGCGAGCAGCAGATGAACGCCTTGAAGGACTGGGTGAAGGGCGGCGGCCGGCTGGTGGTGGCGGTGGACGAAGCGCCGAGCCTCGATCCGGTGCTCGCCTGGCTCGGCGTGCGCGTGCAGGACGACCGCGCGAAGGAGCCCGGGAACGAAGTCCTGGAGATGAAATCGCGCAGCGGTCCGGCGCCCATCGAAGCGCCGAAGGCGCCGCGCCTGGTGGACAGCCGGAACGCGGCCAACTTCGCCGTCGAATCCACCGCGGGCAAATTCCTGCTCCGGTTCTATGAAGGCCAAGGGCGCGTCATCGTGCTGAGCGACGCCTCGTTCCTCACCAATGACCACATCGGCCAGAAAGGCCACGCGCGGGCCGCCTGGGCGATCGTCAACGCCGAGACGCCGCCGAAGGGGGTGTGGATCGTCGTCCATGAGGACCTGCCGACCCTGCTGGGACTCCTGGCGCGCCATGCCTGGGCGGCCTCGGCGAGCGGCCTCGTCCTCCTCGGTGCCTGGCTGTGGCTCGCCGGCTCCCGCTTCGGCCCGGTCGCGCCGGATCCGCCGCGCGACCGCCGCAACCTGCTGGAGCACGTCGAGGCGACCGGCGACCTGCTGCTCCGCGTCGGCCGCGGCGAAGACCTGGCGCAGGCCGTCCGCGCCGCGCTGCTGCGCCGCGTCGAAGTGCGCGAGCCGGAGACCGCCAAGCTCCCCACCGCCGCCCTGGTCCAGCGGCTCGCCGCGGTCGCCCGGATCTCCCCGAAACGGGTGGACGCCGCGCTCAACGGCGCCATCACCGGCCCGGCCGACCTCGTCACCACCGTGCAGACTCTCGAAACCGTCAGGAGATCCCTGTGAGCGAACCCATCGCGTCTTCCGGAGCCCAGGCCGGCGCTCCGGCTGCCCCGCCGGCACCTTCCGCCGCCGACTTTCCCCGCGCCGCGGCCCTGGTCAAACAGATCCGCGACGAGGTCGGCCGCGCCGTCGTCGGCCAGGGCGCCGTCGTCGATCAGGTGCTGACCGCCTTCCTGGCCGGCGGCCACGTGCTCATCGAAGGCGTGCCCGGCCTCGGCAAGACGCTGCTCGTGCGCGCCATCGCCCGCACCTTCGGAGGGCGCTTCACGCGGATCCAGTTCACCCCCGACCTGATGCCGACCGACGTCACCGGCCACGCCGTCTTCGACGCCAAGAGCGGCGAGTTCCGCATCCGCAAGGGGCCGGCGTTCACCAACCTGCTGCTCGCCGACGAGATCAACCGCGCACCGGCCAAGACCCAGGCCGCGCTCCTGGAAGTGATGCAGGAACGCCAGATCTCGATCGAGGGCCAGCCGATCGCCGTGCCGCGGCCGTTCATGACGCTCGCCACCCAGAACCCCATCGAGCAGGACGGCACCTATCCGCTCCCTGAAGCGCAGCTCGACCGCTTCCTCTTGAAGGTGCGCATCGACTATCCGACCCACGGTGAAGAGGTCGATCTCGTGCGCAGCGTCACCCTGAACCGCATCGCGAGCGATCTCGACGTCTCGGCCGTGCGTACTGTGGCCGGACCGGAGCACATCGTCTGGATGCAGGAGGTCGCGTCGCGCATCCTGGTGGACGACCGCATCCTCGACTACGCGGTGCGCATCACCCGCGCCACCCGGGCGTGGAAAGGGCTGCGCAACGGCGCCGGTCCGCGCGGCGCCATCTCCCTTGTCCGCGCCGCGCGCGCCATGGCCCTCCTCTCCGGCCGCGACCACGTGCTGCCGGACGACATCAAAGCCATCGCCCTCCCCGCTCTCGGCCACCGCGTCATCGTCAGTCCCGAGCTCGAAATCGAGGGCCAGCGGGCCGAGCACGTCATCCCCGCCGTGTTGGAGAAAGTGGAAGCGCCGCGGGTATGAGGCCCTCACCCCCGGCCCCTCTCCCAGCTCCCCCCACCCATCCCCGGGAGAGGGGAGAAGGGCAGCAAGGTTTTCGTAGGGGCGGTCCGCAGGATGCCGAAGGCACCCTGCGTGGCCGCCCTGCAACGGCGCGGCTGGAGAGGGCGCTTCCCGCATGAGGCCCGGCCGCGGCCTTCTCGGCCTGCTCTGCGTCTGGGCCCTGCTGGGCGTCAGCGGTGCGATCTGGCATCCCCTCCTGCTCGGCTGGGCCGCCTGCGGTCTCTTCCTGCTCATAGCGGCGTTCTGGTCCTGGCAGCGCCTGCGGTCGACCCCGGTTCCTGACGCCGAGCGCGATGCGCCGTCCTCCTTCCCGCTCGGCGTCTTCACCCCGGTGCGCCTGCGCCTGGCCAATCCCGGACCGCGGCCGGTCGACATCGAAGTCTTCGACCTCCACCCAGCCTTCGCCGAAACCGAGGGGCTGCCGCAGCGTCTGAAGCTGCCGGCGCGCGGCTGGGCGCGTATCGAATACCGCCTGCGCCCCACCCGCCGCGGCGACCAGGACTTCGGTGCCGTCGACCTCCTGCTACGCCGGCCGGCCGACCTGTGGCGCCGCCGGCTGCGCACCGGCCGCGGCCAGAAGGTGCGGGTGGTGCCCAACTTCCAGGCCGTGGCGCGCTACGCCATCCTCGCCCTCGCCGACCAGCTCGGCCAGATCGGCATCCGGGTGGGCCGCCAGCGCGGCGAGGGGCTGGAGTTCCAGGAGCTGCGCGAGTACCGCACCGGCGACAGCTTGCGGCGCATCGACTGGAAAGCCACCGCCCGCCGGCAGCAGCTCATCTCCCGGCAATACCAGGAAGAGAAGAACCAACAGATCATCTGCCTGATCGATTGCGGCCGCCGGATGCGCGCTCAGGACGGCGACCTCACCCACTTCGACCACGTGCTCAACACCGTCCTCCTCCTCGCCTACGTGGCGCTGCGCCAAGGGGACGCCATCGGCTTCCAGACCTTCAGCGGCCCGGAACGCTGGCTGCCGCCGGTCAAAGGCCCGGCCGGACTGCAATCCATCCTCCGCCTGGTCTACGACCTCGAAACCACCCAGAGCCCGTCCGACTACCTCGAAGCGGCCACCCGCCTGATGATCCACCAGAAACGCCGTGCCCTCGTCGTGCTCATCTCCAACCTGCGCGACGAAGACTCCGACGAGATCGTCCCCGCCCTCCGCCTCCTCCGCACCCGCAACCTCGTCCTCCTCGCCAGCCTGCGCGAAACCATCCTGCGCGAAAAGCTGGAGCAACCGCCGCGCGACCTCAAAGACGCCCTGCGCACCGCCTCCATCCACCGCTACCTCGCGGCGCGGCGCAAAGTCCTCGACGAAATCCAGGTTGGCGGCATCCTCACCGTCGACGTCGAGCCCGAACTCCTGCCTGCCCAGGTGGTCAACCGCTACCTGGAGGTCAAGCGGAGCGGCAAACTGTAGGCGCCTCGAAGTTTCCCATCTACGGCATCTGCGGATGCGCCGTTTCGGGAATCCGTCTGAGCGGACTATCATTCCGCGACGCGTCGACCTGCTTCGGGGGCACAGCGATGAACATCCAGGAAGCCATCACCCAGTTCCTCTTCCACTGCCAGTACGAGAAGAACCTCAGCCCGAAGACCCTGAAGGCGTATTCGATCGACCTCCGCCAGTGGTCCGAGCTCCTCGCCGGCGACCTCGCCATCACCGCCCTCGCCGCCGTCGACAAGACCGCCCTCCGCACCTACATCAAGAGCCTCTTCAATGGTCTCGCCGAGAAAAGCGTCAAGAGGAAAGTGGCGACCCTGAAAGCCCTCTTCAACTTCCTGGAGAGAGAAGACCTGATCGCCGTCAACCCCTTCCGCAAGATGGAAGTCCGCATCAAAGAGACCAGACGCCTGCCGCGCACCGTGGCCTCCGGAGATCTGAAGCTCCTCTTCAAACACCTCTACCACCTCAAAGAGAAGCACGAAGACCGGCATCCGGATCTCTACAAGACCCTCCTCCGCGACATCGCCGTCCTCGAAGTCCTCTTCGGAACCGGAGCAAGAGTCTCCGAAGTCTGCAACCTCGCCCTCCCGGACGTCGACCTGCGAGCCAAGCAGCTCCGCATCCTCGGAAAAGGAGCCCGCGAGAGACTCCTCCTCTGCGACAAAGAGATGCTCCACGCCCTCACCGCCTACCGCTCCGCCTGGGGAGAAGACCTCGACACCAACCCCGGCCCCTTGTTCCGCAACCGTCTCGGCCATCGCCTCTCCGAGCAATCCGTCCGCACCATGCTCCGCAAACACGCCAAAGCCGCGGGGCTCCCCAAGGACATCACTCCCCATATGCTACGGCACTCCCTGGCGACACTTCTGCTGGAGGAGGGGGTGGATATCCGGTATATCCAGAGTTTGCTGGGACATACTTCGATTACGACGACGCAGATCTATACCGAGGTGCACCGGGGGCATCAGGTGAAGTTGATTGCGGAAAGGCACCCGCGGCGGCGGTTTGGGGTAGTGGGAGGGTGAGAAGAATGAGGATGAGCGATGAAGAGAAGCAGAGTTCGCCGCCGCATTGGGCCCGCATTGTGGCACGAGGGACGAGGATCTCGGCTATGTCCGACGTGCCTCCCCTTGATGAGGGCTTCTTCAGGGAGGCTGAGGTCAGGATGCCGCGCACCCGGCCGGAGGAACGGGCCGGCTCGACCCGGGTCTCAAGGGACTGGTTCAAGAGGTTCGAGGCGCAGGGAAGGGATTTTCAGGCCCGAATCAACGCGGTGCTTCGGATGTACATGGAAGGGCGGTGAGACCGGCTATTGCTCTGCACGCAGGCCAGAGGCAGGCACGCCGTCTGGCTTCCTCCGTGACAGCATGCTATACTATTATGGGTTGATAACTGTCTATTATCAGAGGAACCTCTCCAGCCGGAGGCCGAATGCTATCTGACGAAAAGATCCTCCTTGATGCATGCCGAGATAAAGCCTGGGCCGGGCAAGGGTGCATTTTGGTTCTTAATGGCGAAAGCGGCGTCGGCAAGACCCATGCGGTGAAGATGTTCCTTAAAACGATCAGAATGCAAGGCGACGCTCATATCTTCTCGGCAAAAGGTAGGCCTCAGACAACTAACCCTTTATATTTAGTATACGAGGCCTTGGCGAATCACCTCAAGGAATACCAATGGAGTGTCGATTCCTTGAGGCTCTTGTTCAAAGAATACACTGTAATGCTCCCGAGAATGGCAAGCCTGATACGACCACTCATCCAGGATGACGCCTATCTTCGCGGGATCGAAGCAACCGTTGTACCTCATTTAATCGAAACCTCTCCATATCCTCATTGCCTGGACTTTCTCAAGGAACTTTCAGGGAGTCGGCCCCTCGTATTTTGGATAGATGACGTCCAATGGGCCGACCGCGAAACAATCGGGTTCATTATGTATCTGCGAGATCAACTGAGCGAAGAAGCAATGCTCTGGATTCTATGCCTCAATAAAAGAAGAAGAGGCATCCCGGACAAAGAATATCTCGATGACGCATTGACATATCTAGGCTATGGCACTGCCGATGGCCACGTGCTGTTTCATGAGTGTCGGCCTTGCGCACCAGATGAAATAGGCGCCTTAACAGAAAGTATAATAGGGACAAAAGTTATTGCCGACGACCGCGTGCTTCAGGCTCTCTACGAAAAGTCACGGGGAATTCCCTTCATATTAAAAATTCTCCTTGAAGTTCTGCGATTTAATCACGGATCCTCTTTCACTCCCGAAATCTGTCGCCTCGATACCTCCATCGAGGCCTTCTCGTTACCCTCCTCTCTTAAGACGGCAATTGAAGAGCGTGTCCGAGCGGTCTACCGAGCCATGCCTCAAGCTCGTGGTGTACTGGAACTTGCAGCAGCGCTTGGGGAGCGATTCGAAGTCACAACTATCGACTCCATCCTTGAGCTCTGCAATGCATACAAACTCCTTGTCGACATTGAAGAGAATCAGTTCCTAGTGCGTCACCTGCTCTCTGAAGAGCTATGGGAATTCGATCATGCTACTATTCGCGACTTCATCTACGAGACTTTAGGCGAGAAGGCGGCCATGTTGCACCGAAAGATTGCGCGCTTTCTTCAAGCGACCGAATCTGAAAACTACTCAAGAATAGCATATCATTTTCAGCAGGCGGGGGACAGCGAATTTTTCATTACGTATACTGCGCAACAGGCAGAAAACTGGCTAAAACAGGGTTTTTTCCTCGAAGCTCGAGATGCTCTTGAAGTCTTATGGAAAACTCCCGGCTTCTTCGAGCATTCCGAGTATGTTCAGCGCGGGGCTACGCTAATGCACGCGCGGGCCCGCGCGCATTTCCATCTGTCCGATTACGAAACCTGCCTGCAGATGATACATAGGATTCAAGCCGATTCCGCAAATTCCGCCAACGACCCCCAGATACTACTCCTGAAAGCTAAGTGCCTCAACAAGCTAAACTCTAGCAATTGCTTTCGCGAGGCGCTCAACATTCTTGACACGCTGACTGCCAGAGTGGATCTCGAATCCGATCCCATACTTCTTGGTCGTGCAAGGGCGGAGATGGTGGTGTCATTCGCGCACCTCAATCGCTTTTCTGAGGCCCGGGAAGCCTTTTCCCAAAGCGAGCTTCTCTTGAATCCTTACGAGGCTCCAGTCGAAAGAGCCCAGCTAATGCGAAGATCGTGCATGTTTTACGAACCAGAAGTTGCCGAAAAAATTCTACTCCGCGCTGCTGAGGTGTTCGAGCGACACAAGGTTGATCATGAGTTTGTCATGAGTTTGAATAACTTGGCGAGTGTATACTTGGACTCATCTGACCCGAGGAATGCGGCTACCATTCTCGCAAAGGCCATCAAAAGGAGTTCCCGCATCGGTAACTTTGGTATGGACTATCTTCTCAATAATATGGCGCTAGTTCGCTTCTTGGACAGAGACTATGAGCAAAGCCTAGCAGTGCTTCGCGAAGCGCTAGCATTCGCCAAGCGTCAGGTGAACAGGATTGTTATCCTCAATAACCAAGCTGCCGCGCTTCTCGGATTAGGAGAGACTGCAGCGGCGGAAGAACTCGTCCGTCGACTTCTACCCGAGGCAGAGCGGGTAGGCGAGGATGTTTACCTAATTGGCATCAGCTTCAATATGGCGTTATTTTTAATTAAGACCTCGCGACCTCTTGAAGCCCTGCTCGAGTTGGCTAGATGCCAGATAGACAGCGTTAAGGAATTTGGTTCATACTATGAACGCCAGCGCTCACTTCTACTCGGAACAATTCTACGAGAACAGGGCGCAGTTCGCATTGACATAGACTTTCCGAACCGATTTCTTGGCGATCCAGAGCCCCACACTATAGATCTCCAGTTTTGGGGGGATGCGTAAAGAAATGGACAACCGCACAACGATTTTGGTGCTGGCGGCCAGTCCGCTCAGTCAGGTCCACCTTCGACTGGATGAAGAAGTCAGAGAGATCGGGTACGCTCTGCAGTTGTCAAGGGCACGTGACAACTTTAGACTCGAGCAAAGATGGGCAGTACGGGCTATCGATCTTCAGCAGGCCATGCATGATGTGAGGCCCCAGATTGTCCATTTCTGTGGACATGGTACGAGCGGTGGCCTCGTTTTTGAAGACGGAAGCGCAGGAGATCATTTCGTATCTGCTGATGCTATTGCTGATTTATTTAGGCTTTACTCGGGAGATCTCGAGTGCGTCCTGCTAAATGCATGCTACTCAGATTCACAGGCGGAGGCAATCGCACAGTATGTACCTTATGTCATCGGGATGAGCCAGGAAATTGGGGACCCTGCAGCGATAAGCTACTCCAAGGGATTCTATGCTGCCTTAGGGGCAGGAAGGACGATCAGGGAGGCCCATGAGTTCGGACGGAATGCCATACATCTCCAGGAATCCTCCAGCCACTTGGCTCCCGTTCTTCAGGAAATGGGGAAGAAGGAAAATTTTAGACGACTTGACGAATTTATTGCAGGCACGGATTATTCGGTGTTAAGAAAGGCCACTCAAGCCCAGATCTCCCGTCTTCTAGATTATCATCGAACGGAGATTAGAAGGGATCCGCTTCGGGTGCTGTCACATTATAGCCTAGGCCTACTCTTTCTACACATTAAGACTTATGACGCTGCCTTGTCGTCGTTTTTAGAGGCTGCTCGACTGTCACCCGAAGTTGCGGACATCCACTACTACTGTGGCGTGACGGTTAACCGTGGTCGCAGGCTGAAGGTCTTGCCGCCTGCTGAAATCTCATCGATCGAGTTGCATCTCGATCGCGCTACTGGACTCGATTCAATGCCTGCAAAATATTATTATTACAAGGCCATGATCAGCTATGATTACTACTTCGGTAACTCCATTCGCGCGCCCCTTCCGCGTTATGATGAGCTTTTCAGAATTGCGCATTCCAAGGAGCAGGACTATTGGGAAACAGAAAGACTATTAAGCTTAGTTCCAGTGCCTGAGAGCGAAATGCTACTCTTAATCCGGAAGGGACGGGTTGGCCCCAATTAGAGAGCTTCCGCTTGCCCCGACAGAGGCATGCCGCTGGCTCGCCGATTCAATGAGATTACTTAACATGTCTATAAACAGCCAGCCATGTAGTTGGGCTGCGACTTGAAAGGAACAGCCAAGCGTAAGATGAGGATGAGTTGCTGCCTCTATAAAGAAGAGGCGCCCCGAAAGGTCAATGCGGAAATCTACGCGGCCGTAATCGTGTATCCCAAGATGTTGATAAATAATTCTGGCCAATCTCCCTGCCTCTTTTCCGATATCTTCTCGATCGTATGGGATGATATCGACCTGATCGTCGATCCAGTCTTGATTTCTTATGAAGCTGTATCCCTCCCGGGAAAACTCTTCTGTTCTAATTTCTACTACGGGGAGTACAATCGGACTCCTCGTGCCCACTAGGGAGACTTGGATCTCGGTGCCCATGATGAATTGCTGGACAAGCGCAGGCTGCTGATAAACGGAAGTTGTTCGTTGCACTTGTTGTAGTAGTTGTTCTGTGTTGCGCACTATCGAGGCATCAGTTATGCCTATACTGGCGCTCTCGAAGTTAGGTTTGACGATTGCAGGGAACAGCGACCAACCACCAATTGAGGGGTCTTTTTCGCTCTCGAAGAGAGCCGACTCGGGGACTAGGATTCCGCACATCGCCGCCACAGCCAGGGTATGCCATTTGTTGCGCGCGAGAGTCACTGTGTAAGCATCTGAGCCTAGATATGGTAGACGATAGATTCGGCATAGCGCCGGCACGGCCATCTTTCTATCGATGCCAAAGAGTCCCTTTGCCTCGTTGAATACAAAGTCAATTTGTTTTTTGTAGGTTGCTATACTTTCGGCGAAATCTTTCGCTCCATCAATAATTATGACCTCGTGACCCAGTTGCTTCATGGCTGCCACCAGAGTGTTCGCTTGAGTTGCCGAGAACAGCTCGGTCTTCAGCTCTTCGATTGGGCAACCTTCTTCCGTTGTGGCGAAAACGTTTTCCGACACATCGTATACAAAGCCTATCCGCACTGGGTCACCTCCGCATATAATTGACGATTGTCCCTTGCGTTGAGCACCGGGTGGCAATCACGGCGCAAAAATTGCCGCTTCCCCGACTTTGCCGAATGCGGTTCCTCTGATAATAGACAGTTATCTTTGGTTCCATGAAGGCTACGGAAAGAGCTGCGTGTCGGAATGAAGCCCGTCGGACTCGCTATACTCCGGTCGTTAAGTGGGATCTGGGCAAGAAAACTGTTCCAAACGGACGGAATCGACAGATCTAACGCGATTGGATCTCGGCGTCATCAAAGTGCGCACACGGTCCTCTTTTTGACTTCCACCAAGCTGCCTCACTGCAGGCTCTCCGGCTCGACAAGAAGGCTCTCTTCCTCAAGCGGAAGGCTTTCCTCTTCGACCGGAAGGCTTTCCGGTTCAGCCGGAAGGCTCTCCGGCTCGACTCGCAAGCACCCGGACCGCACTCTCTTGCGAGATCAAGCTCAGCTCCGAGGGTGTTTCCATAAACGGCTGAACATCCGCGACAACCCGATCCCAGTCGAACGTCTCAACCCGACGCCGAACAAGCTCACGCCAAGCATCAGCGGCTACTTCTCTCCCTTCCCAGCCAGACTGCCGCAGCGCGTTGTTGAGCAGAACCAGATTGGGAGACGGCCAGCTCGGATCGCTCAGGTACCAGATCAGGTCGTAGACGTCTCTTCCCTTCGGATAGGTGCGCTGCAGAATGGCGTGGATCTTTCCGGCCAACAAGGAAGATCGGTCATGATGTTGTAGGCGTAGCGTCAGATGGCGCCGGACGATGGTCGTTTCGAGGATCGCTCCCTCCGGCGGATTGGTATCCACCTCGACTTTGACCGAGAGCGACTCGTTGCGGTGCGGCGACAGGCCCATTTCGTACAGCAAACCAGGAAAGCTGATGAAGGCGCTGTTCACGATCTTGCGATCGTTCGCCTTGATCCCAACGTCGTAACCCTCCCGCGCGAGGTCCCCCTCGATCGCTTTCAGAAAGGTCCTGAAGTCGTAGCCTCGATCTCGACGTTCGAGCGCGAAGTCGAGGTCTTCGAAGTAGCGGCGGATGGCGAAGAGGAAACGCAACGCGGTTCCGCCCTGGAAAGCGAGTGGAACGAAGGCGCCGGCACGCTGGAGGGAGCCCAGGATTTGCGCCTGGAGGTATTCCCTCATGCGGTTTCTCGCGTTCTGCGATCCACCGCTCTCTTCGACCAGGCGCTTCAGATCTTCTTTCATAACGGCTCGTACTCCTCCGCTTCGATGATCGCCAGCCGCTCGATCTGTTCCGCGGCGCGCAGGAGCTTAGGCTTCCCCATCTCCTTGGCCTGGCGGTGGAGCTCGGCTAGATCCAAGCGGTCCAGATGCTGGAGGCGGAGCTCCTGGAGGTAGTCAGGGTTGTCAGCGTCTGGGGTCAGGTAGATGAGATCGAGGAGCGCTTTTTCTGGAGTGGCGAGGAAGGCTTCCTGATCATCGGCGAGGGCGGTGCGGCGGTAGCCGGTGAGGAGGTCTTTTCTCACGTGGCGGTAGTCGTAGCGGCCGAGGGGTGTTTCCCAGAGGCCGGGGCGGCCGGTGGTGACGCTGGTGGTGAGGGGAACGTATTCCGGAATCAGGCCGTAGTGAGCCAGAGCCGAGTGCAAGCTCACGTAGGAGCCGCGGACGAGGCGGTTAGCGACGAGGAAGGGATCCGGCCGGCGCTTCTGGAAGGGGGGCGCGAGAGCGTAGAGGCCACGGCGGAGTTGAAAGAGGCGGCCAGTGGAGACCCAGCGGGTGAGTTGGCGTTGCAGGTCCGCGGGCTCGACGTCCCCCGCCAGCAGCAGGCCCGGTTCGAAGACGGGTTCTTTCTCGACGACGCCGAGCAGGTCTTCGAATTTCATGGCAGCAACTTACCCTAGATGGCAAGTTGCTGCAACGGAATCTCTTATTGGATCTTCACAACGGCCGTTGAAGCTCGACAACGGCCGTTGAAGCTCGACAACGGCCCGTTGAAGCTCGACAACGGCCCGTTGAAGCTCGACAATGGCCCGTTGAAGCTCGACAATGGCCCGTTGAACCTCGACAACGGCCCGTTGAACCTCGACAACGGCCCGTTGAAGTTCCACAACGGTCCGTTGAAGCTCGACAATGGCCCGTTGAAGCTCCACAACGGCAAGTTGGGCGAAACCGGGGGGAGGGAAGGCCCGCTTCTTCCGGCCGTGGCGAGACGATCAACTCTCGGGCTCAGCGGATGGAAGCGTCGTTCCGGGCGCGATCACCTTCAGCCCGCTACCGGCCGCGGCGGTTGCCAAGCCGGAGTCGTATACCGCGGACCAGCCAAGTCTCCCCGCGTTGTTCCGCCAGAGCTTCGGAGAGGGTCATCGTACCGACGCGCTGCGGCGGCGGACCCAGCTCCGCAAGATCGAGGCGGGCCGGCACGACTTGGCCGAAAGCTATCAGGCGCTCCAGAGCTGAGCCTTTCATGTGGCAAAGGGTAGCATTATCGAGCCACCGAAATTTCACACCCTTCTTGGCGGGGCTTTCAATTTTATTGGGGGAGCACAAACGAAAAAAGGGTGCGCCCAGCGCACCCTTCGTACCGGAGAAACGAGAAGAACGATCAGCGAGCGGGCTCGGCAGCCTTTTCCGTGTTGACCTGCGCTGCCGGCGTGGGCGTCGTGACTGGGCTCTTCACCTTCCTGCCGCGGAAGGGTTGCACCTTGTAGGCGGTCAGTTGTTCCGCCTTGGGCCCGAGAATCTGCTTGAGCCCTTTTCTCAGCAGAGCGGCCACCCGCTCGCCTTCGACCATGATGCCCTGAAGCTCCTGCGAGAGCTCCTGCTTGCTGGCGGCCAGAGCCGCCTGTTGCGTGGTGATGTCCACCGCCCGGCTCAGAAATCCATCGAGCTTGACTCGAAACGGCTCCAAGGGCTCCAATCCCGGCGGCTTCAGGGCGAGCGGCGCAAGCAATGTCTGCCACTCGGCACGCTTTCCTGCATACGTTGTTTCTTGGGACACCTAACGAAACTCCTTTCGGTTTTTTGGCGCATCGTCGCGTCTAGATGCTTTGTATCACGACAAGACTTGGTTGACAAGGGGTCCCGGGAGATATTTTCTCCCCTGGGCCAAAAGAGACCCGCTCACCGCGCGTCAGGCGTCTCCACAGCCCTGAGGAGCTGGCCGCGGACGACTTCCGCGGAATAGTCGGACGCAAGACGTCTCCGGCCGTTCTCGGCGAGGCGGGCTCGCGCGGGTGGATCGTCCAGCAGCTCGCGGATGGCGCTCGCCCATTCCGCGGGGTGCGGGCCGGCGACGAGAAGATCTTCGCCCGGCTTTCCGGTGGTGCCGGCCGCGGCCCAGGGAGTCGCCACGACGGGCGTTCCCACCGCCCAGGCTTCGAGGATCTTGATCGGGACTCCCGAGCCGCAGCGCATCGGCGCCAGGGCGATGGATGCTTTCGCGATGATGGAGCGCAGGTCCGGCGGCGATTCGATCAGCTCGACGCCAGCCTTTTTCGCGGCACGGCGGACCGCTCCGGATGGACGGTCGCCGGCGATCACCACCCGGATATCGGGCCGGACTTTGTGCAGGGCGGGCCAGACGTCGCGCAGCCACCAGGTGACGGCGTCGACGTTGACGAAGTAGCCGAGGTTGCCGGTGATGGCGAGGAGCGGCGCGGCCTCGCTGCTCTTCTCCGGCACGGGGTGAGGGCCAACCGCGATTCGCACCACGGCGACCTTCTTTCCGAGATCCGGCGGCAGGCGCTTGATCAGGTCCTGCCGGTCGCGCTCGCAGACAAGGAGGACTCCCGCCGCCCGTTCCGCCAGGCGGCGTTCCGCTTTGTCCAGCCGATGGGCTTCGTAGCGCAGGGCAGGACGCAGCAGCGGATGATCGACCTCGGCGCGGCGCGCGGTGTTGAGGGCCAGGCTGTCGATGAGGTCGGCGAGGATGGGGGTGGTGCCGAAGTCGTCCAGGTGGACGGCGAGGCGGACGAGTTGGAGGATGCCGAGGTCGGCTTGCGGCGCCAGCTCGCGCAGTCTCCTGCCGAGATCGGGCTGGTAGAACAGGGCGCTCTGGAGCGGCAGGCCACGGGCGAGGACGCGCGCCAGGCCGGCGGTCAGCGCGGTCCGCACCGGCCGGTAGAGCTCGACGCGGTAGGGCGCATTGGAAGGGGGCGGCGGACCTCCGGGTGTCTCCGGTGTCAGCAGCGTCACCTCGTGCTCGGGGGCCAGGATGTCGAGGGCCTGGACGGCGCGGATCTGATCGCCGCGCCGGGGCGGCCAGGGGTAGCGGGAGGTGGCGAGGAGGATCTTCACACCAGCTTGAGCAAGTGCCCGAGCTTTTCGCGTTTGGTGCGCAGGTAGGCGCGGCTGCTGTCGGTGGGCGCCACCTCCAACTGCACGCGCTCGACGATCTCCAGGCCGTAGCCGTTCAATGCAATGTATTTGCTGGGGTTGTTGGTCAGCAGCCGCATCTTGCGCACGCCGAGGTCGCGCAGGATCTGGGCGCCGACGCCGTAGTCGCGCTGGTCGGGGCGGAAGCCGAGCCGTTCGTTGGCTTCGACGGTGTCGTGCCCCTGCTCCTGGAGCTCGTAGGCGCGGAGCTTGTTCATCAGGCCGATGCCGCGGCCTTCCTGGAGAAGGTAGAGCAGCACGCCTTTGCCTTCGGCGGCGATGCGCTCCAGCGCCTGCTCGAGCTGCACACCGCAGTCGCAGCGGGCGGAGCCGAAGATGTCGCCGGTGAGGCACTGGCTGTGCACGCGCACCAGGACCGGGTCTTCGGGATGTATCTCCCCCATCACCAGCGCCACGTTCTCGTCGCCGGTGACGTCGGAGCGGTAGGCGTGGATGCGGAAGTCGCCGTAGATGGTGGGCAGTTGCGGCGAGGCGATCTTGCGTACCAGGGTCTCGTGGCGCAGGCGGTAGCTGATCAGGTCGGAGACGGTGATCATGGCGAGGTCGTGGAGGCGCGCCACGGTCACCAGGTCGGGCACGCGGGCCATGGTGCCGTCGTCGTTCATGATCTCGCAGATCACTCCGGACGGATTGAGCCCGGCGAGGGTGGCGAGGTCGACCGACGCTTCGGTCTGCCCGGCGCGCTTCAGCACGCCGCCTTTTTTCGCCCGCAGCGGGAAGATGTGTCCCGGCCGCAGGAGGTCGGCGGGAACGGTCGCCGGATGGATGGCGGTGAGGATGGTGGCGGCGCGGTCGGCGGCCGAGATGCCGGTGGTGGTCTTGCCGCGCGCTTCGATGGAGACGGTGAACGCGGTGCCGAAGGACGAGGTGTTGTCCTGCACCATCAGCGGCAGCTCGAGCTGGTTGCAGCGCTCCTCGGTCATCGACAGGCAGATCAGGCCGCGGCCGTGCTTGGCCATGAAGTTGATGGCTTCGGGGGTGACCTTCTCGGCCGCGATGGCGAGGTCGCCCTCGTTCTCGCGGTCCTCGTCGTCGACGATGATCACCATGCGGCCCTGGCGGAAACGTTCGATCGCCTCCTCGATGGGAGCGAAGGGAGCACTGTCGGTCATGATGGCTGAATCCTATCAGAACGGGTTGCCGAAGCTCAGCGAGATGACGTGGCGCGGCTCGCGGCTCTCCGCGTCGAGCTTCCAGCCGATGTCGAGACGGAACGGCCCGATCGGCGACAGGTAGCGCACGCCGATCCCGGCGCCGCCCTTGGTGCCGCCGAGGGTGATGCTCCGCCAGTCCGCCCAGACGTTGCCGGCGTCATAGAAGACGACGCCCTCGACCGGTCCGGCGACCGGGAAGCGGTATTCGAGGTTCAAGAGCAGCAGGCCGTTGCCGCCCACCGGCGCGAACTGCGTCGGATCGGTCGGCTTCGGGAAGAGCGTCTCGCCGCGCACGCCGAGGTCGTCGCGGCCGTAGGCCCGCTGGGTGGTGGGACCGCCGGCGAAGAAGCGCTCGTCGATGAACACGTCGCGGTTGAGCAGGCCGGGCGGCACCTCGGGATCGTTGGTGGTGAGATGGCGGAACGGCTCGATGCCGCCGGCACGCAGGCTCATCGCCACCACCCCGGGGCGGCCGAGGTTGATGTACTGCGTCTGCTGGAAGAAGATCTTGAAGAAGTCGCCGGTGGCGGCGAGGATCGGGACGGCGTACTGGAGCTGCACCAGCGAGCTCCAGCCGCGGGTGGCCAGCACGGGATCGTTGCGGTGGTCCAGGAAAAAGCTGCCGTAAAAGCTGGAGATCTGGTACGGCCGGTCCTCGCGGTCGACGTCGGTCAGACCGAAGCCGGGATCGATGGTGGTGTGGACGAACCGGTAGTCCCAGGCGAGGCTCATCCGCCGGTCGCCGAATTTGCGCGCCGCCTCCAGCCGGCCGCCCCAGCGCACCACGTTCCAGTGGTCCTTGGTCTCGTTGAAGAAGAAGATCGAATAGGCCAGGGGAAGCGCGAGCCGGCCGATGGTCGGCTGGTCCAGGAGGACGCGGACGTCCTGGTCGAGCTGGCTCACCCGCAGGTCGGTGCGCAGGCTGTAGGCCCTGCCGCCGAGGTTGTTGTGGATGAAGCTGAAGCCGCCCTGCGGCTGCCACGGATTCTGGTTCGCCGAGACGTACTCGAGACCGAGACTGTAGCTCACCCGCCGCGGCAGACCCTCTTCGACCTTGACGATCAGGTCCTGACCCGAAGAGCTGAGACCGGTGCGCGTCAGCTCGACCGAGACGCTGGAGAAGATCCCGAGCCGGTAGAGGTCGCGCTCGATCTCCAGCCGTTTCGTCTCGCTGATCGGCTGCCCCGGCTTGACGCCGAGGGTGCGCCGGATCACGTCGCTGTCGGTGTGCTGGTTGCCGCGCACGATCACGCGGTCGAGCACCATCTGCTCGCCCTCGAAAGCCTCGACCGTGACATCGGCAAGGCTCTGGCCGGCGTCCCATTCGGTCTTCGCGGAGACCTGGGCGTCCACATATCCCTTGTCGCGGTAAGCCTGGCGGACCAGCTCCAGCGTCTGGTCGAGGAGGAACGGGTGGAACGGGCCGCCCTCCTTGAGCGGCAGCTTCTTGCGCAGCGCGTTGAGGTCGATCGACTCGACGCCCTCGAACTTGAGGTTGACGAGCTGCTGCCGGCCGCCTTCCTTGATCGGGATCGTCAGGTGGAGATCGGCGCCCTCCTCCTTGATCTCCGCCGGCCCGACGGTCGCCTGGGAGTAGCCCTGCAAGGCGTAGAACGAGCGGACGTTCTCGATGTCGGCTTTGAGCTGGCTGTCCACCAGCCGGCCGCTGCCCAGGTTGAGCAGGCTGCGCGACGCGGTCGCCACGAGAGGGGACAGGCGGTTGCTGCCGAAGCTCTTGTTGCCGGTGAAGGTGACGTCGCGCAGGGTGTATTGCGGTCCCGGCACGATGGTGAGGGTGAGCTTCAAGATCTGATCCGTCTTCTTCTGGTCCCAATTGATCTGGACTTTGTAGTAGCCCTGGCGCTGGTAGTCGTCGGTGAGCCGCTCCGTCGCCTGCAGGATCAGCGCGTCGTCGAAGCCCTGATTGCCGAGGAAGGGGAGCAGGTCGCGCTTTTTGAGCTGCTTCTCCTCGGCGCCGATGACCTGGAGCGTGACCACCGGCCCCACCTGGACCGGATAGGTGAGGACGACGGCGTTCTTCTGCGCGTCGATCTCTTCGACCGGAGCATCCACCCGCGCGGTGCGGTAGCCCTGCTGGATGAGCCAGGTTTGCAGACGCTCGGCGTCGTCGCGGGCGGTGCGCCGTGCGTAGGCGGCACCCGGTTTGAGATTGAGATGGGAGATCAGCTCGGCCTTCTGGAACGGATCGATCGCGCCGCGGAACTGCACGTCCTCGACCCGCGAGCGCGGGCCGCTCTGGATGCGGTAGGTGACGATCGAGCGCTGGGTGCGGTCGTTGGTGGTGACGACCACGTGCACCGCGGCGTGCAGGTAGCCGCGGTCGCGGTAGAAGTCCTGGAGGCTGAAGACGCCCTGCACGACCCGCTCCTCGTTGAGCGGCTCGGCCTGCTTCTGCGGCAGCTCGCGCCGCGCTTCGCGCTCGCGCACGCCGAGCTCTCCTTCGAGGCGCACTTCGCTCACCCGCACGACCGGCCGCAGCACCACCATCACCACCACGCCGGTTCCCGTTTCATCAGGGCGGTCGTAGATCTCGACCTGGGAGGCGATGCCGCTCGCCTGGATGTTGCGCAGCGTGCGCGCGGTGGCCTCGGGGGTGAACGGCTCGCCGGGCGCGAGCGAGAGCATCCCCTCGAGCTCCGCGAGACGGTCGCTGATGTCGGTCTCCGAACGGATCTCGATCGCCGTGACGAGACGAGCTGCCGCCGCGGGCTCCGCCGGCGGAGTCTGGGCAGAGCCGGCGCCCGCGAAGAGAAGGAGCACCGCCGTCGCCAGCGCCTGCCGGATCAAAAGCGCTTCTCCCACTCGGCGTCGAGGGCGTAGGTGCCCAGCTTGCCGTCGCGGGTGAGGATCAGGATGACGTTGTCCGCCACCTGCCATTCCGCGCGCACGATGTACTCCTCCGAAGCGGCCGGGTTGTTGCTGTAGGTGACGAGGAGGTTTTTCGAGATCCGCTTGCCCACCGTCAACCGCACGCCGCCGATCGAGCCGCCGGTGTTGGCCAGCGGATCGATGCGGAAGCGGTCGAAGCCGAAGAGCGATCCGACGCGCTCGCTCACCACCGACGCCGCCTGGCCGGCGAGGAAGGTGGACGCGCCGACGTCCTGCGTTGCCTGGTCGGGCTGCTCGCCCGGCACCTGCAACCGTCCCGGCCCTTGCAGCTCCTGGCCGGTGGCGAGGAGCGCCAGCACTTCGAGATCGGCCAGTCCTTCGTCGGACGAGAATTTGGCGTTCAGGTGGTCGAGGGTGCCGGAGATGGAGAGCGAGATGGCATAGCTGCGCACCAGGGTGCGCGCCACGAAGTCGATCACCGGATCGATGCGGGTCGGGTTGTTGAAGGTGATCAGGCCGCGCTCGAGCTCATAGTTGTTGTCCGCGTAGACCAGGGTGCCGCCGGGCTCCAGCTCGACCTTGCCGAAGAGGACCGGATTGGCCAGCGTCCCCTGCAAGGTGAGATCGACGCCGCCGCGCAGCTTGGCCACGTTGTTGTTGACGCGCAACGCATCGGAACCGACGATCTGGACGTTGAGCTGCGTCGAGGAGAGGAACGGATCGGTGGTCGCCACCTGCAAGCGCTGCCGTTGCAGGACCCGCCGCACGATGTCGAGGGTGCCGAGACGCACGTCCTGCAGGTAGAAGAGACGGTTGAGCCGGATCTGGCCGCGCACCACCCGGCTCTGCGGCGTCGAGACGAGCGCGACGTCGCCGTCGCCGCGCGCGAGGAACCCCTCCGGGTAGCGGATGCTGACGTCGGAAAGCGCCGCCTGCACCCGGTAGGAAAAGTCCTCGCCGGGCCGCGGCAAGGTCACCTGCGCCGAGATCTGGACCTTGCCGTCGCCCATGTCGGCGCGCAGCCCTTCCACCTCGATCGCGTTGTGGCTCAAGTACACCGTGCCGTGCAGGTTGTCGAGCTGCTGCGAGAGCTGGGGGATGAGGAGCTTGGCGTCGCGCAGCTCACCCTGGCCGCTCAACACCGGATCGTCGAGGGTGCCGCGCACGGTGGCGATCAGGTCGAGCGCTCCTTCCATCTTGAGGGTGGAGAGGCTGGGGACGAACAGACCGGCCCAGACCGTGGAGAGCGTGCTCTGCACGTGCAGGTCGAGCGGCGTGGTCTTGCCCTTGAGGCCGAGGCTGCCGGAGGCGAACAGCTCGCTCTGGCTCTTCGGCTCGCTCATGTAGAGCGAGCGGATCTCCAGCCGGTCGGGAAGCAGGTCGAGGACCACCGGCTCGACGTTGGCGATGGTGCGGTCCTGGTACTGCATGCGCAGGTCGGCGAGGCGAAGCTGGCCGCGCCACTCCTTCTGCGGAAAGTCCGCGGTGACACCGAGCGTGCCGAGGAAGGAGCCTTTGATGTCAGGCGGCTGCCGGGGCGATGCGAGCCGCGCCAGCGTGCCCAGCGCGTCGCTCCGCACGTCGAACGCCAGGTCGGCCCGCTCGCTGTCGAGGCGTCCGCCGCCGTCGAAGGAGATGAGCCCGAGCAGCGAGCCGGTAGCTTGGAGCGACCGGCCGTCCCAGGAGAGGAGCGCCTGCGCGTTGCCGTTGCCGGTCTCCCCATCTCCGCCGGTGAGCGCATGCCCGGCCACCGACAGGCCAGTGCCGAAGACACGCACCGTGGCGTCGGGACGGTCCACCGTGCCGCCGACCACCGCGGCGATCGACATACGCCCGCTCAACCGGCCGCCGAGCGCATCGCGGAAGGGGTTTTCCCCCAGCGCAAGCTGCGGCGCGTCGAGCGTGAAGTCGAGGCTGCCGCCGCCTTCGCGGCCCGGCGTGCCATCGTAGGTGCCGGTCACCAGGATATTGCCGGCGGGCGTCTCGGTGAGCGCCTGGGTGATCCGCACCCGCGGGCCTTCGAACTCCAGCGCGCCATGCGTCCGGCCGATCGCGGTCCCCTGGAAGCCGACGCCGGCGACGTCGAACGTCGCTTTGCCGTTGAACGCGTCGCCGAAGCCGCCGAGGTCCAGATGGCCGGTGACCACGCCGCCGATCTCGCCGGGATGCAGGCCGGCCGCCGCCTTGGTGGGAAGCAGGAACGCTGCGATCGCCTGTGCCGGCCAGTCGCGGGAGTCGACCGCCAGGCTCATCGGCGCCGACGCTCGCGCTTGGCCGGTCGCGGCGAGCGGCACCCGGCCGGCGACGGTGAGCGCCGCCGCGCCGCGCGTCAGATCGATGTGGAGGTCGTCGACCGACGTCGGTCGCAGGGTCAGCGAGCCGCGGGCGGTGTCCGCCATACTGCCGGAGAGAATCGGCGCGACCGCGTTCTGGAGGTCGAGGCTGAGATAGGTGAGGTACTGCGGGCCGTCGATCGCGAGGTCACCGCTCACCGTCCCCTGTCCGGCATTGGGCAGCCAGAACGGCGGCGGCTCGTTGGCGGGAGCGCCCAGGGTGAGCAGCGGGGCTACTTTCCCGAGATCCTGGCTGTCCAGCCGGTAGAGCAGGCGGCCGACCGACTTGTTGAGATCGAAGACGAAACCGCTGACCGCGAGGGTCTGCGCCGGCGCGGTCAGGTGGATATCGTCGCTCGACAGCACGCCGCCGCGCAGCGCCACCGGGGCGGTGCCGGCGATGGGGAGTCCGGAGCCGCGCTCCACGGCGTCGATCGTGAGATCGGCCTGACCGTCGCCCGCCAGAGCCGTGGCGTGCTCGAAACGATAGCGGAACGTGCCGCGCACCGTGCCGGCGAGACCGTCCACCACCGGAATCGGCTGGCCGGGGAACTGATCGTGGATCAGCGGCTGGATCGCCAGGCCGTTGAAGGCGAGATCGATGCCGACGGGGATTCCCTCCCGCTTCTGGTTGCCCCAGCCGACGGTGACATGACCTTCGGCGTGTCCACCGGCATAGCCGGCGCGCAAGATCTCCGCCTTGAGGCTGTCCCTGCCGCCGGCGTACCGCACCACGGCGTCCTGAAAGACCCGATGGACGATGGCGACCCGGGGTGAGGTCAACGTGCCGCCGTAGGAGACGCTCGAACCCTGCACGTCGACCCGGCCGTGATAGTCGAACGGGCCGTCGATCGGCTCGCTCATGTAGCCCAGGCGGTTGGCCAGCCGCAGGCCCCCTTGCAGATCGGTGCGCAGCGCCACCCGGTTCTGGCCATGCCACTGGATGATGCCGTCCACCTGGCCCCGCAGGTCAGGCCCCGCGATCCGTGCCGCGATGATCCGGAGCTGGCCGTCCGCCGGCTCCAGGCTCGCTTTCGCCGAGAGGGTCACGGCGTACGGATGAGCGTTGGGCAGGGCGGTCACCACGTCCTGGGCGGTGACCATGATGTCGAGCCGGTCGCCCCCTTTGCCGCCGCGCTCCGCCTTGCCGGTCAGCCGGCCCCAGACCGCCTTGGCGTCGACCGTCATCGGCACTTGCAGCTCGTTCAGGTGGAAGGTGCCGCCCTGCACCAGAATGCGGCCGATCTGCACCTCGAGGCTCTGCTGGCCGCCGGTGGTGTTGTCCGCCTTCCAGCGCGGCAGGTTGTTGCTGCCGTCCGGATTGATCTGGAGGTTGATCTCCGGCTGGATCGCCTCCACCTGCTCCAGGCGGAGCACATGCTGGCGCAGGTCCCGCCAAGTGGCCTGCACGCGGACGAACGGCACGCGGGCCACCACCGGATCAGACGGCCGCGGACCGGGGATGACCACGTCGCGCAACTCGACCGCCGGCGGCAGGAACGTGAAGTCGAGACCGCCCACCTGGATCTGGCGGCCGATCTTTTCCGAGACCGCAGCCACCAGGCGGGCGGCGACCTGCGTGCGGGCGTAGCGGCTCTGCACGAAGAGGAGAGCGCCCGCGGCGAGCGCGATGATCAGCAGCGAGCCCCAGACGAACGGCCGCATCACCCAGCGGCGCAACCGGCCCGGCCGCTTCCTGCTCACGGCTCCCCCTTCCCCGGTCCTCCGCTCCCCTCCGCGCTCCCGCCGGCGAGGCCGCCCCAGCGGAGCTTGCCGCGCAAGCTGTCGTAGAAACCCCGCTGACCAACCTTGGCGAGACGGATCTTGGCCGGACTGCGGCTGATCCGCACAACGTCGCGGTAGCCGATCGTGGTTCCCTCCTGGCCGTCGAGAGTGAGGTAGACCTCTTCGCGTTGCGTCTCCAGGGTGATTTCGATCGAGCCGGTGTCGGGCACCACGATCGGGCGCAGCGACAGGGCATGCGGACAGATCGGCGTCAGCACCGCGACCGGCAGCAGAGGGCTCAAGATCGGACCGCCGGCCGAGAGGTTGTAGGCCGTCGAGCCGGTGGGGGTCGAGATGATCAGGCCGTCGGCGCGGAAGCTGGCAACGAGATGGCCGTCGATGCGCAGCGTCAGCTCGATGATGCGGGCGAGCGCGCTCTTGTTGATCACCGCGTCGTTGAGCACCCGGAAGCGCAGGCTGCCGCTGCCGTTCCGTTGCAGCTCGACGTCGAACAGCGAGCGCTCCTCGGTCTTGAAGCGGCCGGCGAGGACCTGCACCATGCACGGGTAGAGCTCGCTGCGGTTGATCTCGGTGAGAAATCCGAGATTGCCCAGGTTCACTCCGAGGATCGGCACCGGCACGGCGAGCGACCGCGCGACCGACAGCAGTGTGCCGTCACCGCCCAGCACCACCACCAGGTCGTAGGGATCCTCGGGCCGGAAAGGGACGACATCATCTCCACCATTGCCGAGGCCCGCGCCGCGGGCGCGCAACGTCGCCTCATCCAGAGCGGCCGCCAAGCCGCGCCGGCGCAGCCACTCGGCCAGCTCGTGCGCGGTGTACACCGCGTCGCGGCTCGCCACCTTGGCGACCACGCCGATGCGTTGGAACTTCTTGCGCCGGCTCAAGCGCCCCCCTCTCGGCGCAGCAGCGCGAAGCTCTCGCGGTTGCCGCCGCTGCCATGGACCGGCGAATCGAACAGCCCCACCAGCTCGAGGCCCCCTTGCGCGAGCCTCTCCGCCGCATCGCGCACCACCCGCTCGCGCACCGCCTCGTCGCGCAGGATGCCTCCTTTGCCGACCACGCCCCGGCCGGCCTCGAACTGCGGCTTGATCATCGGCAGCAGCAGACCGCCGGGAGCCAGATGCGGCAGCAGAGCGGGAACGATCTTGTCGAGGGAGATGAACGACACGTCGATGGTGATCAGGTCCACCGGCTCGGGCAATGCGTCGGACGCCAGATGGCGGGCGTTGATCCGCTCCATCACCACCACCCGCGGATCGTTGCGCAGCCGCTGGTCGAGCTGCCCATAGCCGACGTCGAGGGCATACACGCGGATGGCCATCCTCTGCAGGAGACAGTCGGTGAACCCCCCGGTGGACGCTCCGACGTCCAGGCAGAGCCAGCCGGCGGGGTCGACGCCGAAGCGATCGAGTGCCGCCGCGAGCTTGCGGCCGGCGCGCGACACGAACGGCTCCTTCGGTCCCTGCACCGCGACGCGGGCCGCCTCCGGAACGCCAGTGCCGGGCTTGTCGACCCGCCGTCCCTCGACCTCCACCACGCCCGCCATCACCGCGCGGCGCGCCTGCTCGCGGCTCGGGAACAACCCCCGTTCGACCAGCAACTGATCCAGACGCAAATCCGTGATTCCCTCGACGCTCGTCGTCCCATCGTGCAACGGCTGTGCCCGGGACCTCCCGGGCGTCGGGGGTATCTTATCTCCGAGAGGGGTGTTCGCCTCACTGCGCGCTTGATGGGCCTGCGGATGCTCCGTGGGGGAGCAACCGCCGCAGGACCCGTCAAGCTAAATCCGTGAGCCTCGTGTTGGGCCGTTCAGCGGTTAGATCTCTGAGGCTCCGAGAGTCTGAACTCCACGGTATTTGTCTCGATGACACCTCCAAACAGGGGGATCTCCTGATGAGCCAGCCAAGCGAGGACCGAAGGATCAACTAGCCAAGAGGACTTGCGCGCCTTTTCCAGCCATTGTGGCGCGACAAACCGAAGTGCAAACTTCGCGGTATAGGGGCCCTCCTTCTGGAACGTATACTCTAGTGGCCAGCGCACAAGATCCAAGGTAACACCGAACAGAGAGCCTGGCGCAAGGAGAACGAAATCCGAAGGAACCACGGTTCGAGTCCCGAGAATCGGTCGGCATGGGTGGCCAAGGGTCTTGCCTCCCGGCTGCTTGACGGTCGCAAAAATCTTCGTGTCAGGATATTCAAGATCACCTTGGTCTTTCGGTGACATTACCGCCGAGAATGTCCGCGCTATGAGTATAGGACGGCTAGAAACATTCTCGATGACCAACCGAACCTGGACAGGTCCTGCCGCGCGAACGGCTGCCTCCTTTAGCTCAAGGCGTGCGACGAGCGGCGAGGTCCCACCGTCAGCAAGAGCCGGCGGCAGTCCAGCACCGCACAGACCGACGATCAGAGCGATGGGCTTGAAGATTCTATGGAGTACCTGGATACCCACGGCCGCAACTCCTTAAACATGTCGGTGGTTCTGGAAACCTCGTTCCTCCGCCCGGATGCCCTGGCCCACGAACTATGTGGAGGACCTCGTGCATGATGACGCGAGGCAGGCATGGACAGCCATTCCCGCTTGCACCGTCTGGGGTGATGATAATTGTATTCCCAGGCAAAGGGGTTGTGTAGTCACAGCTTGTGAAATCTGCTCTGGCTCCGCACCAGTGCAAGCCATGGCATGGATCCGTATTCGTGGAAACGCATCTGATGGTGAGGCTTCGGATCGCCTTGCGATACAGGTCGCTTTCCGGACAGTGCAGACATTGAGAACCAGCAGCATCGGCGTCCTCGGCAGCCTGCTGCACGGTTCGGCGCTGCTGCGACGAGAGTAACTGGAAACACCCAGGAGCAAACGTAACTGCGAGACCAAGCGGATCGGTCAGCCGCAGCGGATTCCCTCGGCCATAGCCGAACAGATTTTGCTGCCCCCCTTCAAACCCCACTGGATCCGCCTGCGTATACCGCCCCCACTCCGCCCGATACCATCGGTGAATGTTGTATCTGCGGTCCGTCACCCCATTCGCCCCCGCCCCAAGTTGCTCCGCCTCCTGCCCCGGCAACCGCAGCGGCTGGTGCCGATCGTACGAGCGAAGCGCGTACACCTCACCGAACGGCTCATACTCCGCCCTCCAGACGACCCCCTGGAGAGCGCTCGTCTGGAGGATCGGCGTGCCCAGGTGGTCGGTGAAGGTCCAGGATGTCGTGCCGGTCGAATCAATCTGAGCCAACGGATGCCCATTGAACCAGATGTACTCGTTGCCGATCAGCGGGTGAGCGCTCGTCGTCAACTCGGTCTCGGCCAGGAGGTTCATCTCCGGCGTGTAGAGGAAGAACTGGCGCGTGCCAGCCGTGACAGCGCGAAGCTGAGGACTCTGCACAGAGGTTGCCGCGGCAGTGTCCGTCACCGAGTCCGTGGCTCTTACGGCGGCCGTTTGGACGGCAGGGAAGAGCGCCGCTCCATCGGCGATGACGGACACGATCGTCCCGAAACCCGGGTGGCCGGGATCGGGGGCGTAGGGTGAGGTGCGATCGACTTGCACGACCACAGTAGCGGCGATGTTACCGTAAATCGTCGAGCCGCTCTTGTCGGCGCTGGTGGCGACGATCACCTGGATGAAGTCGGCGAGCGTCGCAGGCGGCGTGCTGTTGCCCGGCTTGGACGTCCAGCAGGAAGGGTCGAGGCGCGGCGTGCCGGTCGTCGTGGCGGTGGGCTCGCAGACGCCGATCGGGCTCGACGGCACCGTGCCGTAGCCCTTGAAAGAGCTGCGGGCCTGGTAGTCGCCTCCCTGGACCTGCTGCTCCCACTGGCTGCCCCAGAAGTTGACGCGCTGGCCGACCTGGAGGCCCGGAGTGTTGCCTCCCCAGATCACGAAGGAGCTCGGCTGATAGAGGAGCACCGGAGCGGTCGTGGAAGCCGGCTGCTCGTAGGTGTCTCCGGCGAAGGCGATCTGGATCACCGCCTGGCCGGTCGGTTGGCTCGCAGACAAGGTCAGGGTGGTGACCGCGTTGCCGTTGGCGTCGGTGACGGCAGATGCAGTGGCCGCGGCGCCGAGGGTGAAGGTGATCGTCTTGCCGGCGAGCGGCGCACCGCTCTCCGGGTCGGTCAAGCGCGCGGAGACCGGCTGCGCGATCCCGTTGGCGACGACCGGCTTACCCGTGTAGACGAGCGCGGTCTCGTCGCGGCGCAGGGCGAAGAGCACCGCGGCGCTCGAGGCGGTGTACGGACCGGCTCCGGCAAAGACGATGGTGAGCGGGATGGTGCCCGGAGCGGCGGTGGGCGTCAGGCTGACCGTGGCCACGCCGCCGGCGTCGGTCGTCCCAGTGAGGCTCTGACTGCCAAAGTTGAAGGTCACGGCCTGTCCGGAGATCGGCCGGCCCGTGGCGCTTTCGGTGAGCCGGGCCTGCAACGTCAGCGGATCGTTGAATTCGCCTCCTGCCGGACCCAGGTAGACGAGCGTCGTGGGGATGGCGACCCAGGTGGCCGTCACAAGGTTCGAGGTCAGCGCCCCCACCGTGGCCTGGAGCGTGTCGGTGCCGAGGATCGCGCTGATGTAGTTGAAGACCGCCTGGCCGGAAGCGTCAGTCGCCGCCTGGCCGGTGAATCCGGTGTTGGGGCCGTTCAGGATCTGGAGATTCACCGCAGCACCCGGCACCGGCTGGTGGGCGGCATCGGCCAGCGTCGCGGTGAAGGTTGCGGATGTTCCCAACGGAGCTGTGGTCGCGAGCGGCGCGAGAGTCAGCGTCAGCGGCGCGGTCCACACCGCGGTGACCTGATTTGAGGTCAGGGCCGATCCTCCCTGGAGGGTGATCGAAGCCTGCAAGGTGTCGGTTCCAGCCGTCGTGCTGGTGTAGGTGAAGATGGCCTTGCCGGTGGCGTCGGTCGTCTCTGATGCCGTCTTGCCGGCGTTCGGGCCGCTCGCGATCTGGAAGGTGATGGTGACGTTCGCCAACGCGTGCCCGGCTCCGTCGGTGACCGTGGCGGTCGCGTTGTAGGGGGTCCCCACGGCCTGCGTCGCCGTTGCCGGCGTCAACGCGATCTGCGCGGTCGGCACCCAGACGGCGGTCACCTGGTTCGAGGGGATGGTCCCTCCGGAGGAGTTGGTGAGCGTCGCTTGCAGAGTGTCGGTTCCGGTGGCGGTGCTCGCATAGGTGAAGGTCGCGATGCCGGCTCCGTTCGTGATCGCTTGACCGGTCCGGCCCGCATTCGGTCCGGAGAGGACGCTGAAGTGGACAGTGACATTGGCGAGCGGCTCGTTGGCAGCGTCGGTGACCGCGGCTGTCGCCGTGTAGAGAGCGCCCACCGGCAGGGTCGTCACGTTGGGGCGCAGCGCGATCTGGCCGGACAAGGATGTCGACTCGCTGCCGACCGGACGCCACTGCAGGGACTCGTTGCCGTTGCCGCCGTTGAGGCAGGCCGTGTCAAAGCCGAAGGTGTCCAGGATGTGGGCGGTGTCGAGGTAGCTCGCCGAGAAACCGCCAATCGTCACCATGATCTTCGGGATGCGCGGGTCGGTCGGCGAAACGGTGCCGCCGCAGCCCACGATCGGGAAGTCGCTCGTGTCGAAGTTTTCCGCGCCCTGCTGCGCGAGGATGGCTGAGCCGTTCGCCGGAATCGTGAAGCTCCCCCACAGGCTGAAGGTCGGACCGGGCCGCTGGAGATCGACGACGACCTTGGAGACCGTAATCGGATTGCCGGTCGTGTTGTCGAGACGGATCGCGCCACCATCGTAGTAGCTGCCGCGCGAGCCGAGGAAGATCACGTTGGGGGCACCCTGCCAGGGGACGGGGAAGCTCGGGGCGGGCCTCAGATCGTCGGCGTAGCCGACGAAGACCGACACTCCGGCGAGCGGCGGCCAGACCACGGTCGCCGCGTTGGAGGTGAGCGTCCCGCCGGACTGGTTGGTGACCGTGGCCTGCCAGGTGTCGGTGCCGGAGAAGGTGCTCGCATAGGCGAAGGTGGCCCGGCCCGCGGCATCGGTCACCGCCTGGCCGGCCCTGCCCTTGTTGGGACCCGCTGTCGCGGTGAAGACGACGGTGACATTGGGCAACGGCTGGTTGTTGGCGTCGGTCAGCGCCGCGGTCAGCGTGTAGGAGGTGCCGAGCGGGCTCGTCCCGGTCACCGGCGCGAGCAGGAAGGCGCCGTTCGAGTTGATGCCGGTCGTGCCGATCAAGCGCCATTGCAACGACTCGTTGGTCCGGCAGGCGAGGTCGTAGCCTCCGGTGTCGAGGATGTGGCCGGTGTCGAAGTAGGTGGTCGGCGCTCCGCCGACGGTGACCGTGACCCGCGGCACGCGCGGATCGTTCGGAGCGAGCGTCTGGTTGCAGCCGACGATCGGGAAGTCGCTGGTGTCGAAGTTGAACGGCGCGGTCTGGGTCAAGACGACCGAGCCGTGCGCCGGGACGGTGAAGCCGCCCCACAGGTTGTAGACCGGACCCGGACGGCCGACGTCGACGCTCACCCCGTCGACGGCGATGGGATCGTCGGTCGCGTTGTCGAGCCGGACGGCG
The DNA here is from genome assembly GCA_036264355.1 of Thermoanaerobaculia bacterium. Lineage (GTDB taxonomy): Bacteria > Acidobacteriota > Thermoanaerobaculia > Multivoradales > UBA5704 > UBA5704. The sequence goes on along the minus strand of DATARD010000165.1, from coordinate 7,592 downwards.
CCGGCGTCGAACACCGGCCCCTGGCCCAGGAAGACGACGTTCGGCGACCCCTGCCAGGGAACCGGGAACGCCGAGCTGGGCCGCAGGTTGTCGGCGTAGCCCACGAACACCGAGAGCGCGATCGGCAGGAGGTGCAGCGTGCCGGCATCGTGCGTCGCGCCCGGCGCCAGGGTGAATGGATCGGTCAGCAAATCCGCGAAGCCGGCGGCCCGCACGGAGAGCGTCCAGGTGCCCGGCGGCTGCGCCAGGGTGAAGGCGCCGGAGGCGCCGGTCGTCGCGGTGTTGAGCGTCCCGGTGACGGTCACCGTGGCGCCGGCGACCGGCGTGCCGTCGGTCGACTTGACGACGGCGCCGGTGATCGCTCCCAGGCGATCGAGCGTCAGGTTGCCGAAGGCGTAGCTCGCGCCCGGCCCGAGATTGATCGCCGCGGTCGAGCGGGTGGCATAGCCGGTCTGGCTGAGGGTCAGCGCATAGGTGCCCGGGGGGACCTGGAGAGCAAACGCACCCGTAGCGTCTGTCGTCCCGGAAACGGTGACCGCGGCCTTGCGGACGGCGGCGGCTCCCGGTCCCGCCGCGGTGACGGTCGCGCCGGCGATCCCCGCGCCGGTCACTGAGTCGAGCACCCGGCCGGTGATCGTCGCCGGGTTGGCGACGAGGGTGACGGTGCCCAGGGCGTGGGTGGTGCCTTTGGCCAGGGGGAACGGCGGCACGGTCTGATCGGCGTAGCCAGGGAGCGAGAGGATCAGGCTGTACGTCCCCGCCGGCTGCTCGAGGGCGAACGCCCCGGAGGCGTCGGTGAATGCCACCGCGCCGGATTCGGGAACGGTGACGGACACGCCCGCGAGCGGTCCGCCGTCGATGGAGCTGACCACCGTGCCGGTGATGCGGCCGGGAGCGGCGGCCAGCGGAATCGTCCCCACGGGGGAATCCACGCCGGCCGACAGGGTGAACGGCAGCGTCGTCGCCGGCAGATAGCCGGCCGCGGTGGCAGTCAGCGTGTAGATCCCCGCGGCACGGGTGAGGGTGAAGTTGCCCGCCGCATCGGTCGCCGTGGCATCGCCGGTGCCGGTGATCCGCACGGTGGCACCGGGGATCGGAAGGCCGGTCGCGGCGTCCACCACCTGGCCTGAAACCGTTCCCAGCGCCGCGGTCACGGCGAGCGCGGAGCGCACACCGCGGCCGTCGTAGGTATAGGCCAGGCCGTCGGCCGCGGCCAGCAGGTTGCGCGGCGAGTAGGCGTAGGTCGCGGATCCCACCGCCAGCTCGTTGCCGGCCGCGTCGTAGGTCACGGCGCGGCTCGCACCGCCGGGCACCGCCACCGCCGCGAGCTGCGGCAGCGTCCCCTGGTACGCGAAGGACAACGACCGCGCACCCCCCAGCGCCAGCGCGGTCATGTTGCCCATCGGATCGTAGGAATAGCTTCCCGCCCCCCACAGCCGCTCGCCGCTGCCTGCCCCGGTCAGCCGGTAGAGGTCGTCGTAGGAGAAGCTCCGGTCATAGCCGGAGTCGAGGGCGTCGCGGAGCGCGGTGATGTTGCCCACCCCGTCCTCTTGATAGAGGTAGTCGGCGAGCGGGCCGGCGTTGCCGTCCAGCCGGTTCTCGAGCGGCCGGTAGCGCGGGTCGTAGCTCATCGTGCGCACCGTGCCGTTGCCGAAAGTGGTCTGCGCCTCCGGGCCGAAGGGGAGATACGAGACCGCGTTCACCAACGGCGTCGACCCCGCGGCGGCAGTGACCGGCCGGTCGGCGAAGTCGAAGCCGTAGGTCACCTGACGGCCGGAGGGATAGATCAGGAGGCTGCGGTTGCCGTTCGCGTCGTAGCGGAAGCCGGTCGTGTAGGCGGTCCCCAGGATCGTCTGCGCTTCGCCCTTGAGCAGGCCCCGCCGCTCGTAGGTGTAGGTCGTCGCGCCGGAGGGGTCGGTCATGACGGCCAACCGCCCCTTGCCGTAGTTGCCGGCGCCGGAGGCGTCATATGTGTAGGCCACCGTCTCGGTCGCGGTGCCGGCGAGCTGAGAGACCGCCGCGAGCAGGCGGTTCGCCGGATCGTAGGTCCGCGTGGTCGTCGCGCCGCGCGCGTCGGTCGAGGCGGTCAGGTTGCCGGCCGGATCATATTGATAGGTCGTCGTGCCGGTCACCGGCGAGTCCTGCCGCGCCAGACGCCGGAAGTCGTCATATTGGTAGCGGGTCACGTTGCCGTTGGGATCGGTGACCGCCGCCAGATTGTCCTGCGCGTCGTAGCCGTAGAGGGTGGCCGCGACGCCGCCCGGCGCGCTGGCGAGAGTCAGCCGCACCGAGGTCAGGTGGTGGAGGGCGTCGTACACGTAGCGCGTGTTGGGGCTCGCGTGGTCCTCGTCCTGGATCGTTGCGAGAAGACCGTCCAGGTCGTAGGCATAGCCCACCCGCGAGCTCGCCGGCACCGGGTGGACGACGGCCGAGAGCCGGTCGTGCAGGTCGTAGGTGAAGCTCTCGCTGCGGCGCGTCGTCCAGGAGCCGCAGACCGGCGCCGGCGCATCGCAGCTCTGGTCCTCTTCGCGGACCTTGTTGCCGATCACGTCGAGCGTCACATGCCGCCGCTCGACCTGGTTGCCCGCGGCGTCGAGACGCACGGTGTCGGTCAGCCGGTTCGTGCCGTCCTCATAGCCGTAGGCCGTCGCGTTGCCGCGCGGCAGGATGGTCTTGAGCAGACGGTCACGGCCGTCGTAGGTGAACGTCGTGACGTAATCAGTGGCCTCCACGGGATCGCCCGCCACGGCCTTCAGGGTGGTGCTGACGACTCGTCCGCGGCCGTCGGTGACTCGCGCGGTCACGACGCCGTTGGGATCGGTCGTCGTCCGTGCCGTGCCGAAGACGTCATGGTCGTCGAGGGTGGTGACCAAGCCGACCGCGTCGGTCCGCCGCGCCATCCGCCCGCGGCGGTCTGCGACCGGATCGGCGTCGTCGTAGTAGGCCGTGGTGGTGACGTCGGCCACGTCGGTGCGCGGGCCGTCGAAGGCGACCGGCCGGTGGCGGCCGTCGAAGGTGGTGGTCGACGTATAGGTGGTCGGCGCCGTGTCCGCCGGCGCAAGGTACCCCGACTCGGCGGCGGTGAGCACCGTCTCCCGCGGGCCGGACGTGTTCCAGGCGAACGTTGTCACCTTCTGCGATCCGGGTTTCGCGGCAGAGGGCTCATCGACCTCGGTGCGGAAATTGGGCCACGGCGTATATCCATACCGGTAGGTCGACGCGCGCTCGACCGCCGATCCGGCCGCCTCGGTCATCGTCACCACGTTGCCGTCCGCGTTGTAGGTGTACCGGGTGAGGTGGCTGTTGCCGTCGGTCCTGGTCAACAGATGGTTGTCCGCGCTGTAGGTGAACGACTGGTCGTCGCTCGACGCCCCGGAGCAGGTCGCGCAGTTGCCCAGGATGCGGGTGGGCAGGTAGCGCCCCACGCCGTAGGTCAGGCTGAAGATCGAGAGTTGTGTGGTCGTGCCGTCGACCGCGTGCGTCACCCGGCTCTGCCCGGCCGCCGGCGTGTCGTACTCGACGCTCACCAGGCTTCGTCCTCCCTCGGAGACCGAGGTGGTGCCGCGGTCGGCGGCGTCGTAGCTGTGCCCTTCGAGCAGAGCGCCCGACTCGTCGCGCATCTCGGTCTGGAGCCGCACCACCCCCTGGCTGTCCGCCACATAGGCGAAGGTCCGCCAGGGGGTGCTCGCGGTGTGCAGCGGATCGAAGATCGCCGCGAGGTTGCCGGACCCGTCGTAGGTGAAGCGCCAAGCCTGGCCGTCCGGCAGGGTGACCGAGGAGAGGAGCCCGCCGGCGGAGGTCAGGACCACCTGCCGCCCCTCGCTGTCCGTAACGGCGGCGAGGTTCCCGGCTCCGTCGTAGGAGCCGGTGACGGCGTTCCCCCAGCGGTCGGTCGTCGACAGCCATTTCCCCGTCGCCGCGTTGAAGCGTGTCACCGTGCCATCGAGATCGGTCAAGGCGTACTGGCCGGCGGCGAGCGTCACCTGGCCGCGCAGCTCGCCGGGGCTGGAAGCGGTCCAGATCCCGGCGCCACTCTGGGTGTACTGCGATTCAAATCCCTCGGCCGTGATGTGGTAGAGGACACGGCCTGACGGATCGGTCGGCCGCAAGGTCTGGGCGAAGGAGTGGGTCCAGCCGAGACCCAGGGGCGCCGAGACGAGCGCGGGGAAAAGCGGTGTCCCGCTGTGATAGGTCAGGCCGAACGAGAGGGAGAGCGGAGCCTGGGCGAGGGTGAAGAGAGGCACCGTCACCGCGACGTTTCGTGGAATTGGGGCTATCGGGCAGGAAACGGACCTGCGTCGTGCGCGCGCCGCCGGGATCGGTCCAGGTGACCGGCCCCAGAGCGTCCGGGAAGCACTGTTGCGGCTGCTCCGGAGGTGTACAACCGCCGTTGAGCAGCACACAGCTCCCCTGTCCGAAGGCCGCTCCGGAGAGCAGAAGCCCACCACCAACGCACAGGAGAACCGCCAACCACGCGTGGCCGCAAACCTTCCGCATCGCCTTTCCCCTCCAAGACGTTCCGCTTCAAGAGAGGATGACGATTCCGGTCAAAACATTTCGCGCGATCCTGCGGATGGGCCTCGGCGCGCTTTATCGTCCGACCGCCGACGCGGCGAGCGCCTCGTCGGTGAGCATGATCGGGATGTCCGAGACGATGGGATAGACGAGGCCGGAGGTGGCGCAGTAGAGACCCTGCTCGACGACCGGCTCTTCGTCGCGGAAGTGCTCGCGGTACTTCTCCACCAGGGCCGCGCGGATCTCCGGCGGCAGCTCGATGAGCTCGAGCTCGCCCTTCGACTTCGGGCAGACGAGGATGTCGAGCAACTCCTGATCAACGGCCATGGTCTTCTCCTCCGGAGCGGCAGGATACCACGCCCGCTCAGGGGTGGCTGCGGGAGCCCCCGAAGCCGATCGTCCAGTCGAGCACCAGCGACTCGCTCCCCGGGTTGTGCTCATAGAGGCCGGCGTTCGACAGGTGGTAGAGCTGGATCCCGAGCCGCGAGCTCTCCCCCAACCGCCGGGCCAGCTCGATGCTGGAGCGGAACTCGACCGGTCCCCCCAGCTTCTTGCCGTCGCCATGATGGTAGTTGCCGGCGCCGAAGCCGATCGTCGTCACCCACCGCTCGGCGATGGGGAAGTCGAGGCGGAAGCCGGCGTAGCCGTAGACGATGCCTTTCGAGGTTCGCATCGCGCCGAGCACCGGGATGAAATCGGGGATGAAGCGCGGCAGGAAGCCGAGATGGTACTCCTGGAAACGCAGCTCGGCATCGATCTCGCCGCCGTCTCCCTTGTTGCGCAGCACGTTGTGCTCACCGGCGGCCACCGCGAACGCCGTGGGCTGCGCCGCGAGCGGAGCCGCCGACCGGATCATCAGGACAGACAGGACGACGAACACCCAGACCCCGCAAGCTCGCATCGGCTCCTCCCCTTCAAGAGAAGCCGGTATAGCACCGCTTCCGGCGAAGATCAACGAAGGCGACTAAGATAGCCGCCATGCGCAGGCCCGAGGTCTCGCTGGTCATTCCGCTCTTCAACGAAGCCGGAAGCCTACCCATCCTGGCGGCCGAGATCCGCGAAGCGTTGGAGTCGACCGGCAAGGACTACGAATCCATCTACGTCGACGACGGCAGCATGGACGGCAGCCTGGACGTTCTCCGCGAGTTGGCGCGAGACGACGAGCGGATCCGGGTTCTCCGGTTACGCCGCAACTCCGGACAGTCGGCGGCGCTCGCCGCCGGCTTTCATCACGCTCGCGGCACCGTGGTGGTGACCCTCGACGCCGACCTGCAAAACGATCCGGCGGACATCCCCCGGCTCCTGGAGGCTCTCCCTGCGGTCGATGTCGTCTGCGGCGTCCGCACCCACCGGCAGGACGCCTGGCTGCGGCGGGCGTCGTCGCGCATCGCGAACCGCATCCGCAACCGGGTCACCCGCGAATCGGTCGCCGACGTCGGCTGTACCCTGCGCGCCTACCGCGCCGACTTCCTATATCGCGCTCCGGCCTTCCACGGCATGCACCGCTTCCTGCCCACCCTGCTGCGGCTGGCCGGCGCACGGGTGACGGAGATGCCGGTGAACCACCGGCCGCGCCTCTACGGGAAACCCAAATACAACATCCGCAACCGCATCCTGCGCGCACTGGTGGATCTCCTCGGCGTGCGCTGGCTGCAAAGCCGCTGGATCGATCTACCCCTGGGACTCGTCCTTGATCAGGAACCGCTCGATGCCCCGCGCCTTGCCGGTCGCTTCGTCGATGTCGATGACGACGGCGGCCAGGCGGACGTCGCGCTTGGCGACTTCGAAGGAGACGCGGGTCTGAAGGAGGAAACGCTTGAGGACCCGGTCGGCGCGCATGCCGATGATCGAATCGTAGGGGCCGGTCATGCCGACGTCGGTCAGCAGGGCGGTGCCGCCGGACAGGATGCGCTCGTCGCCGGTGGGGACGTGGGTGTGGGTGCCGACGACGGCGCTCACCCGGCCGTCGAGGTAGAAGGCGATTGCCTGCTTTTCGCTGGTCGCCTCGGCGTGGAAGTCGACGAAGATGACCTTCACCTTGGGATCGAGCTGTTTGAGCAGGCGGTCAGCCATCAGGAAGGGTGAGTCGAGGTTGTCCATGAAGACGCGCCCTTCGAGGTTGATCACCGCCACCTTCACTCCGCCCGCGGTCTCGCCGACGTAGAGCCCGTGGCCGGGATTGCCGTCGGGGTAGTTCGCCGGCCGCAGGAGGTTCTTCTCGCGGTCGAGAAGGTCGACACCCTCCCGCTTGTCCCAGATGTGGTTGCCGGAGGTGTAGCAGTCGATCGGCAGGTCGGCGAGCTCGGCCAGGATCTCGGGGGTGACGCCGAAGCCTCCGGCGGCGTTCTCGACGTTGACCACGACGTAGTCCGCGCGGTGATGGTCCACCAGCCGCGGGAGGATGGTCTGGAGCGCCCGGCGGCCGGGCTTTCCGATCACGTCGCCGACGAACAGAAGCTTCATCGGGCAAACTCGACCGAACGGGTCTCGCGGATGACGGTCACCTTGATCTGGCCCGGATAGGTCAGCTCCTGCTCGATCTTGCGCGCGATGTCCTTGGACAGCCAGAGCGCCTGCTCGTCGCCGATCTTGCCGCTGTCGACGATGATGCGCACCTCGCGGCCGGCCTGGATGGCGAAGGTCTTCTGCACGCCCTTGAAGCTGGAGGCGATCTCTTCGAGCTTCTCCAGCCGCTTGACGTAGGTCTCCAGCACCTCGCGCCGGGCGCCGGGACGGGCGGCGGAGAGGGCGTCGGCGGCGGTGACCAGCACGGCTTCCACCGTTTGCGGGTCGTAGTCGCCGTGGTGGCAGGCCATGGCGTGCACGACCTCCTCGGTCTCGCCGAACTTGCGCAGCAGGTCGATGCCGATCTGGAGATGGGTGCCGTCCATTTCGCGGTCGATCGCCTTGCCGATGTCGTGCATGAGGCCACCGCGGCGGGCGATGGCCACGTTGGCCCGCAGCTCGGCGGCCATGGTGCCGGCGAGGAAGGCCACCTCCTTTCTGTGCTGGAGGACGTTCTGGCCGTAGGAGGTGCGGTAGCGCAGCCGGCCGAGGAGCTTCACCAGCTCCGGGTG